>CAXMTB010000033.1:0-24245 GCA_964195835.1 uncultured Nitrospinaceae bacterium
GATGTGGCTGATTCTTCACGGATTCCATTTTTTGCTGAACCTTTTTTCTTAAATTTTAACGCGGATTGTGAGTTCAGGATTGCAATGTCTCCAGAGGATTTAGGGAACGCTGGTCTTGACGAACTGGGAAAGAAATGGAGCTAATTAATCTTGATATGAAACTAAGATACAAGCCTCATACACCTCGGCTGAAAATCGTGGACCACTATATAAGGGAGTTATTTAGAGATGAGTTACCAGAAGGCATTAAATATCATAATGCCGATCATACACTTCATCCTACCAAAGGAGTCGTTGCTGCTGCCAACAGTATTGCAATATCTGAGAATATCTCCGAACATGATAGAGAATTGTTAATTACCGCGGCCTATTTTCATGACACTGGTTACATTAGAGAATATGAAAAAAATGAGCCGATTGCGGCACGAATGGCAGGCAGAATCCTTAAATTGATCGGTTATAAGCCAAACGAAGTTGTAAAGGTTCAAAAGATGATACTATCAACTGATCTTGAGCGTGAACCGAAAACCCATGTTGAAAAGATCCTTTGTGATGCCGATCTCGACCACTTCGGCAGAGAAGATTTTTTCAAATTGGATGGGAAATTAAGAGAAGGATGGCGTGCAAAAGGAATAGATGTCAGTGATGAAGCAAAATGGTACAAAGGTACCCTCGAAATTATAAAAAAACACCAATATTATACTGAATCTCAGAAAAAGTTGAGAGAAAAAGGTAAGCAAAAAAACATCAAGAGTCTCTTAAAAAAATTGGAACATATTGAAAAAAAGAGACGAGGCCAAATATAATCCTGTATCGTTTTTTCAACAGTAGCAGCCATACCATAACCTGTGATATGACCTCATCGGTTAAAATTATTTATCCCTGCCATGCACCACGGCCGTTTTTGTATTGCTAAAACCTTTGGTACCTCCAACATATACCCATTAAAGTTTTCAGGTCTAACTTAACCAAGAGTTGATAGAAGCATTTTTTTGTTTTCGCTTAACATCTCGTTTTTGCACGTTTAAATGCAAATACCCCATTTTTTTAAAAAATAACAAATAATTACTTTGCTTTCTTTCAAAACAATGATTATTATGTCTTTAATCAATTAAGTCCTGTTTAATCTGCAGGATAGTTTCTTTCTGAAGGAATAATCCATTTGTCAAAGTGGCACCCTCCAGTTTGTAACGTTGAAAATTTTAAGAAAGGAGGATGTTATCATGACTAATGGAACTGTTAAGTGGTTTAATGATTCAAAAGGGTTCGGATTCATTGAGCAGGAAGACGGAGCGGATGTGTTTGTTCATCATTCTGCAATCAATGCAAGCGGTTTTAAATCCCTCAATGAAGGCGACCGAGTTTCCTTTGACATAGAGCAAGGACAAAAAGGCCCTGCTGCTGCAAATGTCACTGTGATTTAACCTTATGTTCTGAATAAAAAGGGCATTCCTTATAATATTTAGGGGATGCCCTTTTTTTGCTTTGAATTTATGCATTCACAATTTGCTATCATCAAACCTTAAACCTCAACAACGTCCTTTCGAAAATCCTTTTATGCCTTTTATTGGCTGTATTATTCAATCTGATAAGGTTGATGCCTGCAGAATTGAAACAAAACGAAAAATCCTTTTGGCCTTAGGGTTGAAAATTTCTGATAAAAACAAAGTGTTTCATTAATCAAAGATTATTTCCAATTTGTGAAAGAGCATACCGATTCAACACATTCACGCTTTTGTGATCTGTGCGGGAATAAAGTTATATTTGCTTGTTTTGATTGTGACAAGAAAATCCCAGAAGCATACTCGTACTGTCCTTGGACCGGCTTAAAAATGGAATTTAGGAATTATGAAACAATATACAACAGAACATATTAATCAAGCGGCAAACGGTACACTTAGCGGCAGCCCGACGATCATGATCACAGGTGTAGAAAAATTATCCGAGGCAACAATAAACCAGTTAACGTTTGTTGGGGAGAAGAAATACATAAAATTATGGGACCAATCACATGCTTCCGCCGCAATCGTCAATGACATCTTAGATATCGAACCCGGAAAGAACCGGGCACTTATCCGTGTGGCCGATGCAGATCTTGCTCTGGCATCAGCCCTTCAACTGTTTGAGCCAGAGCCTCCGAAATGTGAGCCCGGTATACATTCAACGGCGGTGGTTGACTCAACCGCCAAAATCGGCGCAGGTGCCGCAATCGGTGCCGGTTGCTATATTGGGCCCGGTGTTGTTATCGGCACGAACACCAAGCTTTATCCCAATGTAACCGTACTGGATGATTCCAGCATAGGCAGTGAAACGATTATCTGGTCCGGTACGGTCATACGTGAACGATG
Organism: uncultured Nitrospinaceae bacterium; assembly: GCA_964195835.1. Lineage (GTDB taxonomy): Bacteria > Desulfobacterota > Desulfobacteria > Desulfobacterales > UBA11574 > UBA11574. The sequence continues at coordinate 2,349 of CAXMTB010000033.1, forward strand.
CTGTATAGGAAATTACTGTATCATCCATCCAAATGTGACAATTGGCGCCGATGGCTTTGGTTATCGACCGTCACCCGATGGTCGAGGCTTGGTCAAGATCCCACAAATCGGTACAGTAGAGATTGGAGACGGCGTTGAGATTGGAGCAGGTAGTTGTGTTGACCGGGGTAAGTTCAGTGCCACATCGATTGGCGACGGTACGAAAATAGACAACCTTGTTCAAATCGCCCACAATTGCAAACTTGGCCGATCCTGTGTGATGGCCGGCCAGTCCGGCTTGGCTGGATCCGTAACTCTAGGTGATGGCGTTATAATGGGAGGGCGTGTGGCAGTCAAAGATCATGTGACCGTTGGTGCCGGTGCGAAGCTTGGCGGAAACGCTGGCGTCATAAGTGATGTGGCACCGGGGAAAACGCTTCTCGGGATTCCTGCCGACGACTATCGGCAGACGTTACGGCTATGGGCAGCACAAAAACAACTTCCTGATCTTATTAAACAGATGAAGAAAAAATAGTTGCCAGTTCCCAGATTTAATTAGAAGCAGTTCCTGCAAGAAGGATTGGTTTGAGGCAGGAAAATTTTATATCTTGTGTTCTATCCTTTGTGTCGAAAATGAAAAATGTCTTCCTTTATCATTCTTGGTATTATTCTTGGAAATGCCGAACTGGTAAAGACTGTTCGGGAAGTGCTGGATGAGGTAATAGATTCAAGTCAAGAATAATTATCCTGAGCTTGGTAAATGCAGGCCCCAAAATATCTGCTGCCAAAATCGGCTTTCTTTTTTGTTCAGGTGCTAAAAGCTCAAACCATAATATTAAACTTTAGTTCACTTCAAACTCTTTCAGCGTTTCTTTAGGCAGAGCCAAAGTTGTCTCTGATCCTTTGAACCCTTTCAAAATCACTTGATCACATTGAGTACATACGGATAGATATGATCGACAATGCGGCGGTACCCTTTTTCGGTGGGATGTAACCGGTCCGGTTGATTGAATCGCGGATCACCGGCAACCCCTTCCAGAAAAAAAGGGATCAGAGGGATCGCGTGTTTTTGGGCGATTTCCGGATAAACACGTGTGAAAGCCTTTGAATATTCGGGGCCCATATTGGGAAGCATTTTCATGCCGCAAAGGAGCACTTCGATGTTGTTTGCTTTGATGAAAGAGACGATCCGATCCAGGTTCTTTATCAGGATATCCGGATCAATCCCCCGCAAGCCGTCATTGGCGCCGGTTTCAAGAATGATGATATCCGGTTTCAGGGCCGAAATGACCCATTCGATGCGTGACAATGCCCCGCTGCTGGTCTCGCCACTGATGCCCGCATTGACAACGTTGAAATAATACCCGTCGTCGGCCAGTTTTCTTTGCAGCTGAGCGGGATAGGCCGCGCTTTCATCCACACCGAGACCGGCAGTTAAGCTGTCACCTACGGCAACGATGGTTTTTCGGCTGGTTTGTTTTGCCGCCGCCGTCTTCAACGCGGCCTCATTTGACGCGGACTCTCCACTGCACCCGGCAAGATACAAAAAGAAAACCATAATGAGGGTTGTCGTACATATGGCCGTCTTAATCAATTTACACGTCCATTGATCCGGGTGGTTTTGGCTCGGCTTACTCATCCGGCTGCTCCCTTAGATAGATAACCGGTTTTTTCTCTAATATTGATATTGTGGAAACCATGCCGACCCCGATGATCAGCAAAAGGGTGGCCCCGACGATAAAACCGCAGGACAATAAAAACGGATGATAGGCGATGTCAAGGAAAAACCGGCAGATCAAAAAAACGCCGGTTTGGGACATGACCAGCGCCAGTATTCCGCTGAGCAGGCCCACGATAAAAATTTCAAGGGAAAATACTTTTCTGACAAATGTCTTTCCGGCCCCCAGGATTTTATAGTAGACCGATTCGGTGATTCTTTCGGCACGGGTCGCAAACACCCCGCTGATCAGGATAAGAATCCCGGCCGCCATACTCAGGATACAAAACCCTTTGATGATCGTTGACAGCTGTTTCATCATGCGCGCAAAGACCTGTATGGTCGCTGACAGATCGATGACACTAACATTGGGAAACATTTTCACGATACGGCCTTGCAGCAGACCGACCCTGTGCTTTTCTACCCGCAGGGCGGTAAATATCGTCTGGGGCGCTAATTTTAAGGTCTTCTTTTCAAACACGAAATAGAAATAAGGGCCAAACGTATCCGTAGTCCGGGTCCGGATGCTCGAAATTCTGGCCTTTAGCGGAACCCCCTGGATATTGAACCGGATGGTGTCGCCGATATCCATTTTGTGCATGTCGACCACTGTGTCCAAAACCGATACCTGGGGATCGGTCCAGTCGTCGCGAAAAAGCTGGCTGCCCTTGATGATTTTTTCATCCGCCAACAGGCTGTGCCGGTAGGTCAGGTTAAAGGTCCTGCCGAGATTGTCGCGGCGCTTTGCCCGCTCTGCCCGACGGTCGATGGTTTTGTCGTTGATCGCTGTAACCCGTGCCCGCACAATCGGATAAAAGATCAGCGGCTGTTCGATAAAATTCGAAAATGCCTCCTGCTGGGTCGGCTGGATGTCAATCACGAAAAGATTGGGCGCATCGGCCGGGTATGATTTGACGTAGGTCGTATCGAGATTCTGTTCGAGCAGATATATGGAAAAAATCACACTTAAAGACGCGGTCAGCGTGACGATAACTGACCGGGTGGCATTGCCTTGCCGGAACAGGCCCTTGATCGCCTGACGGACGACCATTCGACGAATGCGCAGGCGTTTTAAGATCCACAGCAAAAGTCGCGTGAAAATCGAAGTGACGAGAATCAGAGCGCTCAGCGAAGCCACAAAATAAAATCCGAATCGTAGGTCCTGCATGTGTCTGAAGACCAGACCGAAGAAAAAGAGCACAAACCCGATCGCCGACACAAATACCGGCCAGTGTTTATGCGGCACAGCCTTCTCTTTGCGGAAAATCACGACCGGCCGCACCTCTTTTAACCGTAAAAGGGGCAAAAACGTAAACAGGGCCACCACAGCAATACCGAGCGCCATGCTCTCGAAGATGCCGATCCAGGCCACGGCAAACGGCATGTCAGGAGGAAAAAAAACGCTGAGCAGCCGCGCCAGACCCTGTTGAAGGATGATCCCGGCCGATATGCCCAGAACCGTTCCCAGCAGAGCCGGCAAGACGACCACCGGCATAAAATAACGGATGATTTGACGGTGGGTTGCGCCTATTGTTTTCATGATGGCGATGGTTCGTTGTTTTTCATTGAAAAAGGCCGTCAGGGTGTTCTGTATCCCCATGCCGGCGATAATCAGAATGAAAATACCCACCAGTTTTAAAAAAAAGATGAAATTATCCAAAAACCGTTTGACCCGGGTTCGTGCGGTCCGATAGGTGTCGACCCGCTCCCGGTCAGGGCTTGCAAACTGTTTAAGACGACCGGCGATGGCCTCGATTTGCCGATCATCAGCCACCTTTAACAGGGATACATATGTGATGCGGCTGCCGGTTCGGATAAGACTTAGGGCATCTAAATCCTTGCTGGAAACAAAGACGCGCGGACCAAAAGAGAAGACGTTTACCGGCCGGTCCGGCTCTGATACGACGACATCGCGGATGATCAGCGTTGTATACCCGACCTGCAGCGAATCGCCGATGCCGGCGCCCAACCGATCCAGGAGGGATTGTTCCACCACGGTCTGCCCCGGGGTCAATACGTCGTGGAACGGACGGCCCGATTTCAATACAATTTCCCCGTAAAACGGATACCCTTTTTCAACGACTTTTAAAAGGGACAGGACTGACGCCTGATCATCCGCCGTTCGTACCATGCTGTAAAATTCCCAGTAGCGACTGCGGTCAATCTTCCCCTGCCGGATATGGTCGGATATGGCGCTGTCAAGTTCATCCGAGAGTTTATCGTGAGAGTGAACGATGATATCGGCGGCATGCAGTTTTTTTGCGTCGGTCAAAAGGGTCTGGGAAACACTTTCTGAAAAACCGGAAAACACCGTCAGGCTGGTCAGCGACAGTGCGACACATAAGCAAAAAAGAATAGCCTGCTTGGATGAACGTGCGATTTCGCGTCTGATGAAGTGTCCGTGTATCATATCCGGGTTATCCAAGTCCCTGAATTTTATGTGTCAATCTGCCGTCCCTGAGTGTCAGCACGCGATCTGCGGCTGTTGCAATTTCCGGATTATGGGTCACCAGGATCAGCGTGGCGCCCTGTTCATTTTTCATTTCAACAAGCTGCTCAAACACGATCCGACCGTTTTTTGAATCGAGATTGCCGGTGGGTTCATCGGCAAAAAGCAGTTTCGGGTCGTTGATCATGGCCCGGCACAAAGATACACGCTGTTTTTCACCGCCCGACAGCTGGCTCGGCAAATTGTCCGCGCGGTCTGCAAGCCCCACCCGTTCCAACAACTGCCGGGCCTTTTTTTCTGCATTCGAAAGACCCTGCAATTCCGCCGGGAACATAATGTTTTCCATGGCCGACATGGAGGGTATGAGATGAAAAGATTGAAAAACAAATCCAATCATCCGGTTGCGAAGCGGCGCCAGGTCATCTTCCGATGCGCCGGTAATGTCCTGCTGATCGATAAAGACCCGGCCCGAAGTGGGTTTGTCCAGCCCGGACAGAAGCGTCAGCAACGTGGTTTTTCCACTGCCGCTGCTGCCGGTGATGACCACAAATTCACCCGGCTCCACCGTGAGTGAGATGTCATTCAACACCATGATATCTTGATGATCCACCGTGTAGGTCTTGTTCAGCGCCTTTGCTTCAAGGATGGCCATGGTTTTCAGTTCTCCGCGGTAATGTTAAAACAAAAGAATAATACGCATTTTTTGCACCCATCTTTTTGTTATAAACTCATCATATGAAAATGAAGGTTTCAAGGATTCGAGGGGTCAAGGGTTCAAAATTTTTGAGATAGGTTCCAATTAAGTTATAACCCACCTTAAATATCCGTTTTTATTAATTTATAAGCATTACAGAATTTTTGTCAAGGGCAGTTGGATATTATTGGATGATGAATTACAGTTACAAGTATGAAACGTTTCCTGCCGGTGATGTATGTTAAGTAAATTTAAATATCAGCCTTTAATGCTCAACTGTTTCCTCTGCGCCTCCAATACCGAGCCTGCGCATAAGCGGTCCCAAGGTGATCCCTTGAACAACCAGCGAAAAGAATACACAACCAAATCCAGCCACCAGCAACACCGGGCGCCATGTTTCAAGCACACCTTCATTAGGTAGTTGAAGCAGCAGAGCAATCGGTATCGAACCTCTCAAACCGCCCCAGAATAGAATATGCTTCCATCTTTTCGGTCGCTTGGTGCCCACCTGATTTAGCAACCAGTAGAAACTATAAGAAACTGCCGCACGCCCTATCATCATCGCCGCAATGGCAACAAACACCGTTATCCACATATTACAGACCTGCGCTGTGCGTAACTCCAGGCCAATCAAGATAAACAGAAATGAATTGATTAGGAAATCTATCGATTCAAAAAATATTTCGACTGTTTGGGTGGTCTTTTCACTCATCGAAAGTTGCCGACCATAATTGCCTATCATCAGTCCGGCCATCACGGTTGTAATTACCCCCGAAAGGTGCATGACTTCCGCCAACCAGAATGACCCGTACGCCAAAACAAGACAAAGCGCATTTTCCAGTAGATGATCCTCCAGATGGCGCATGATCGTATAAACGATCCAGCCAAGCACTATTCCCAGCAAAAGCCCCCCTATGGAAACCTTTACAAATTCATATACTGCCTGGCCAAATCCAAATTCCTGCCCGCCCAACACGGTTTTCAGCAGAATAGTGAATAACACTACCCCGGTTGCATCATTAAAGAGCGACTCTCCTTCTACCAGTATCTTTAGATCTTCCGGTGCCCCCACCTCCTTAAACAACGCCAACACACTCACAGGGTCTGTTGGTGAAATCAAGGCGCCAAAAAGTATCGCCACCATCATTGAACTGATACCACCCAACCAGCCAACCATTCCTCCCACCAGAAGGGTCGATACGATTACACCCGGCACCGCAAAACAAACGACCGGCCAGAACTGCTTCAACAGGGAGTTTAGATTCATGTGAAACGCTCCTTGAAAAAGCAAAGGCGGCAAAAACACGAAAAATATCAGATCATGGCTAAACCCGGTCTCCTCAATCTCCGGTCCGATTCCCAGCACACCGATCCCCAACCCCACCAGAGTCAAAAAGATTGTATAAGGTAATCGCGTCACCATTTTACTGGCAATCGCTATCACGCACGATAGCAACAATAATCCGATATATATTCCAACTGTATGCTCAATCATTCAGATAATTCCTGTTGCCAAATTTCATCATAGATCTGTTCTATTAACCACAATAGTTTTTTCAAAATCCAGGACATCGATATATTTCAATAAATTCCCCACACCCCTAAAAACCAAATCAATCCTTTTTGTCATTGAGCACTTACTCCTTGTTCCAGCAATGCACTGCAATTCGATAGATTGCGAGACTGTCGAAAAAGTCTAAATCTGCTATTTTAATAATTTCGAAGTAAGTAAAGTCAATGAGTTATGAGTTTCAAAATCATGTTTTTGAGGTTTTTCGATAGTCCCTGCATATATCATAAAAATGAAAAGAGCAAATCCCTGAAAAATGGATTTGCCTTTATTGAAAATCAATATCACACGATTTTTTTGGAGATGATATTTGTGGTATCTTGGAAGTAATAGGAAAAGTTTACTCTTATAAACAAGAATAAATATACCTTTTGTGGAAAAATTGGATTATAGTTAGATGACATCCTGAATTCTGATAAAAGGAGGGCATTATGGCTATTTCGATTATGATCCAACGCACATTTAGCGACAAGGAAAAAGCAGCCAAGCTGGTTCCACTGATCGTAGAACTCCGATCTTTGGCCACAATCCAGCCTGGTTACATTACCGGCAGGACATTTCGCTGCCTGGACTGTCCCGGTGAATACCTGGTTATCAGCACCTGGAACAGCCTTGACGACTGGAACCGCTGGCTGCAAAGCGAACAACGCATGGCACTTCAAAAGCAGGTCGATGATTTACTGGGCGAAATAACTCAGTATCGGATCTACGAATCCCTGGTTGGTGGAATTATCCCGCAATTTCAGGCTGTGGCGGAATGAGTAGCAGGGTCGACATGAATTATCTCCATCTTATTTTATTGTTCTTCTAACTTTTAAACTATCCATAACGCAAATTGCGGCGGATGTTCATGCAGTATGTGGGGACATGCGTGCAGAATGTTCATAGTGATCCTGAAAAGCTCCGAGAACCTGTGATATTGGGTTGGGTTATTTGGCGAACGGAGATATTTTTTGCCATATTTTTTCGGAGACTTATGGTGATGTTCATCATCGTCATCCACATCAAAGATTTTTTTAATACCACCTCTTTTCTTTGTGTTTATCATCAGCCCATACTGTATAGAAAACATCGTTTGCCAACAAAATAAGGGCTACAAAAAAAGCGACCCACTTCTGAGGCTTATACATAATAACCTCCAATCAATCTTTGCAAGACTCCAGCTTTAGTGTGAGCCCTTCAATATCACTGATTACCGCTTTACTCCCAACTGTTAATGGAACATCGCAAACAGCCTTCCATAGCTCTCCGTTGACCAAAACTTGGCCTTCGGTTTTGTCCCATCGTTTAATTTCGACAACTTTTCCAACCATGCCCATCACACCATAATTAGACTTCTTCCTTCCTCTTAAAATGAACCAGAATAACGGGATAAATACATGTTCAATCAGCTCAAATACAATAACGCATATTATTATTGTGGTTATTATGTTTTCCAGCATGAATCACCGGCCAAGCATTCTCATCTCTTTAACAATTCATTTTATTTCGTAATAATGTATTTCTTCAAATTGGATCTTATGTATGTCTAATGCAAAATTATATGTATTGCAATCGTGACCATAAATATCAATGCAGTCCATTCATGGATTGTCATAAAAAAATGTCTGATGGAAACTTATTTGATTATACTCATTTATATTAAAATAAAGAGAACTGCCCATTTCCGACCGATTCTCATCCGCCCAGCCCCACCGGTATGACCTCGTCATAACGGACATGACCATGCCCAACATGACCGGAGAAAAACTGGCAGTGGAACTCATTCGAATTCGCCCGGACATTCCCATCATACTCTGCACCGGTTATGGTGAAACGCTTTTAGGGGAGAGGCTCAAGAATATCGGTATCAAAACCTTAGTGATGAAACCCGTTCTGCGTACCGAATTGGCCAAGGCCATTCAGAACGCGCTTGACAACAAATAGGATTCGGGGAGCTTCACTTGATGATTTCACATCGACATTGAGACGATATTAAAACCTCAATTGAGGTTTAAGCACGACGGCTTGCATTCTCTGGTTTGCCTGTTTAGAGCTTTTTTATTTTATGACATATAGTTACCTCACAAGTTCGGTAAAAGCCAAGCCCGTAAACCAATCGAGGCAGGCATGGTTCTTTAAATCGCTTTGGCAAATTCCTTGCCGGCCTCATAGGCCTCTTCAAGATATTCCGGATACTTTAAAACATCTCCCTCAAAATCCAGCCCACGATACAACAGCGACCGATAAAGCTCCGTATCCAACACGTCGAAAAAATATTTGACTGTCAAAAGGGTCCCGTCGAAAAGTTTTTTACCCTTCGTTGCCCCGACGGAAATAAAAAGGCCCTTTCGTTTGGACTCCCATTGACCGAAAGGAACCTTGTCGATCCAATATTTTTTAACCCACAACGACTGGCATCGATCCATTAATATTTTCGTGTGGGCACTCACCGTATAAAAGAAAATGGGACTGGCAAGGATTAACCCTTTGGCCGACAGGATCTGATCCACAACGTTGTGGAAATCGTCTTTTATGGCGCATCGCCCTTCTTTTTTGCACGCATATATTTCAAGACAAGGGGATATCTTTAAGTCTCTTAAAATGATCTCATCGACCTGGGCGCCGGCGTCAACGGCTCCCTGAACAGCATGCTTGAGCAAAGTTGCGGTATTCCCCCGTCGCCTGGGGCTTCCATAAATCGCTAAAATTCGCGCCATTTTCTTCTCCTTATCTTTATATGAAAGTAAAAAAGCACTCTACGCTCTTTTATTTGAATTCCACGTTTTATGTCAAGATGGATATCTTTTGACATCGATATCAGCCTTCTCCCCGACAAACAGCCATATTTTATAGGCTGCTACCGTTCAAATTGTGTAATTAATTTCACAATTATTAGATGTTTTTTACTCAATATCGCACCCCGGTTCTTGTACAAAACATTATAACTATCTATAATATCTTATATTGATCAACAATATCTCATCTGGCATAGCTTTTGCTGTAATTTGTTATACTTTTCAGTCAAATTATAGTGTCACATCAAGCGATATCGTTGTGATGAAAACAGTTATAGATATTCTTAACTCAAGTTCCGCACCTTTTGTTTTCAGTAACGTCAATAATGCGTAGTAGGGCGGAGAATTTTTTAAGATAAAATCATATGGGTGGAATAGATGAAAGGTAAAAACATCGGATTTGTCTCGACACGTTTTGCCGGAATCGACGGTGTTTCTTTGGAAGCCAGCAAATGGTCGGAAGTCCTCGAACAAAACGGACACAACTGTTTCTGGTTCGCCGGTGAATTGGATCGGAATCCTGAAAAGAGTTTTCTTGAACCCAAAGCTCATTTTCAGCACGATCAAAACCAATGGATCAATTCACAGATTTTTGGGGAAACAGGGAGAAAGCACACCACTACCGAATTGATTCATGCCTTGAGATCTTATTTGAAAATTCAGCTTTACAATTTTATCAATCAGTTTCATATTGACCTCTTAATCATCGAAAATGCCCTGACCATACCGCTTAACATTCCTCTGGGACTTGCTTTGACGGAAACAATAGCGGAAACAGAAATCCCCACCATTGCCCACCATCATGATTTCTACTGGGAAAGGGACAGGTTCTCGGTCAATGCTGTGAGCGATTATCTGCGAATGGCATTTCCACCCAATATACCCAGCATCCGGAACGTGGTCATCAATTCAGAAGCTATGGAACAGCTGGCTTTACGTACGGGAATCTCTTCGATCATTGTGCCAAATATTTTGGATTTCGATCATCCACCTGTTGTGGATGAAAAAAAGGTTCTAGCGTTTCGAAAGAGCATTGGTTTAAATCCCGACGATAAAATTGTTTTACAGCCCACGCGCATCATCCGCCGAAAAGGTATAGAGCAAGCCATTGAACTGGTGAAAGCGCTGAAAGATCCTCGTTATAAACTGGTTGTATCTCACGAAGCCGGTGATGAGGGTTTTGAATACGCACAGTGGCTTAAAGACTATGCCTTGGAACGTGGGGTAGACCTTCGCATGTTAACGACACAAATTTCAGATCCCTGGAATGGAAATGGAAATTATCAAACAGAATATACGCTATGGGACATCTATCCTTGTGCAGATTTTATTACATATCCGAGCGTCTGCGAAGGATTCGGCAATGCGCTTATTGAAGCCGTTTATTTTAAAAAGCCGATATTGGTCAATCGATATGCCACATTTATCAGAGATATAGAGCCTAAAGGTTTTGAACTGATTGTTATGGATGGATTTCTCACAAAAGACACCGTTCATAAAATAAAAGAAATTATTGATTCCCCTGAACTAAAAGAAAAGATGGTAAATACAAACTACGAAGTCGCTTCCCGTCACTATTCATATTCAGTTCTTAGAAATCAGCTGAATACAATTATGAACAACTTTTCTTTTCAGCAGGAACAACAAATATCCAATAAAGTATCAGACTCACAGCATGTCATCTATTTAAAAAGAGACCCATCTCCGGTCCATTATGACCGGTCGATGCACAAAGTCACTATGGATGTATCCGAATAAAATCGTGTAACGATGTTATGAAATTCCCGAAAGCCCCAATCGGTGGGGATTTTCGTTTTGTTCAAACAGGCTTTCTGAATCTAATCGTTTAATGGAAAAAGTTGCAAAATTCTAAATATGTATCGATCTCATTACAATCTCGATAAAAAACCATTCCAGTTAAGCACAGATCCAAAGTTTCTTTGGCTCGGTGAGAAGCACAAGGAAGCGCTGGCAACTTTAAAATATGGCGTCATCGACCAAAAGGGATTTCTACTTGTTTCCGGAGACGTGGGTACAGGCAAGACAACATTGATTAATGCATTGTTGGAAAGTATCGAAGAAGATACGCTGGTGGCAAACATAACGGATCCAGCGTTGGATCTTATTGAATTCTTTAATTTTGTTGCATTATCATTCAATATTCCCAAAAAATTTGACAGTAAAATCGATTTTATTGTTTATTTCAGTCAATTTCTAAAAAAAGTATATTCGGAAAATAAAAATGTTCTGCTCATCATAGACGAGGTTCACAGCTTATCAAAAGAAGTTCTTGAACATATTCGGCTTTTATCCAACATAGAGCTCCCGGAAGAAAAACTCATCAACATATTCTTCGTGGGCCAAAATGAAATACATCAAACCTTGGCCTTGCCTGAATGTCGCGCCCTTCGGCAAAGAATCAGTTTGGTTTATCAGATTAAGCCTTTGTCAGAGAATGAAACTTTGGCATACATCAAGCACCGATTGAAAGTCGCCGGGACTGAAAAAAACATTTTTACTCAAAATGCCGTTCAAGAGATATATCATTTTTCCAACGGCTACCCGCGTCTGATAAACACCATTTGCGATCATGCTCTATTAACAGGGTATGCGCGGGATTTGAAAAAAATCACCCCGGACGTTATCCAAGAATGTGCTCAACAATTCAATTCCATAGGCGAAACTCGGAGCAACAACCATTCAATTTACCGTGAGCAACACAATCCAAAATGCCAAACCCATTCTGTAACGTGTCCGTTTTTAAAAGATATAGCCGAAAAAGCGGCGCCGTCTGAAAACACAGGAGCTCGGGTTTTCATTTTACCTCAAACAGAAAGCACCCGGAAACACGTAAACCCTAAAGAAGAAACTCAGAATAATATTGCTGATGGTTCTAAAGTGTCTTTTGTAACACGATTGCGAAAAAGGAAGTTTTCCTGGACACCTGTTGTATCTTTTGCAACACGCATGCGAAAAAGACTGTTTTCCTGGGCTTCTGTTGCCGTGTCTTATGCAACACGCATGCAAAAAAGCCTGTTTTCCCGGGCACCTGCTGCCGTGTCTTTTATAACACGCATGCAGAAAAGCCTGTTTTCCCGGGCATCTGCTGCCGTGTCTTTTATAACACGTATGCAACAAAGACTGTTTTCCTGGGCTTCTGCTGTATCTTTACCAACATTTCTTCGAAAAAGACGGTTTTTCTGGACGTCTGCTGTATCTTTGGCGGTGATGATCATAGTCATTACAGGTCTTTATCAGAAAGCGTCGACGTCGAAAAATAATCCACCCAAACCGACAGCACTTGCTCTCAAAACAACAGCATCATCTCCAGGTAAACCCGACGGTCATTTAACCTCACGTAACGTCCAGATAAAAGTTGCCAAAACCACACCGGATCAACAAATAAAAGCACCATCTCCCCAAAAAACCGAAATATCGAAACCCAATGTTTTGGAGCAGGCTAAAACAGCGCTGCATAATAAGAATTTTAACAGGGCAATTGAATTGTTTGAGCAGGCCATCGCACAAAACCCAACAAATGCGTCAACAATTAAGATGTACTACTCAAAAGCGTTGCGAGGGCAAGCAGACATCGTCTTCGTAAAAAACCCCGATACAGCCAAGATATTACTGTCCAAGGCGGTTGAGGCTGACCCTCAAAATGCTGAAGCCCACTTTGAATTAGGAAGGCTTTATACAAAATCAAAGGATTACACAAAAGCCATAAAATCCTATCAAAAAGCTGCAAATTTAAGCTACCGTCCTTCGGACGCATTTTATAATCTTGGTTTTATCTATGCATCAACCAAAGATTTTGCAAATGCCGAAAAAATGTTCCTTCATGTCGTTGATTTAAAACCGCCCTATCTCGACAAAGTGCTATTTAATCTTGCTGTGGTTCAACAAAAACAGGGAAAAGAACAGCAATGCATCGAAAATCTTGAAAAAACTGTGATAAACAACCCAAAGAATCAAAGGGCACAACAATATCTAAATCAGCTTAAAAAGTATAAGGGAGTGTCATAATTGTGTTTTTGGAGCAGCGGAAAACAGCCCGGGTCTTGTTGGTATTATCCTTTATCTGGATCCTAAACTGTTGTGCATACCAACACCCTCCGCTCCAGCCGGCACCTGAAGTGCCGCCTGCCCCGGTTGAAATCAAGCCTGAAACTCCTGTTGCAGTGCCCGATACGCCTGCTTTAGAGATACCTACACCAGCGGAACCGGAACCCCGTTTCTATTTACACAAGGTGCGCTGGCCGGAAGAAACACTCTCTCACATCGCAAAATGGTACACCGGCACCGTTAAAAATTGGAAGGCCATTGCCAAAGCAAATCCCGAACTGGATCCTAAAAAAATCGACACCGGCGACACGATTTCCATCCCCGAAGACCTGTTGACCTCTCGCAAACCAATGCCCCTTTCCTTCATGCGTGCATCGGTTCGTAAAAAAGGTATTCCATCTTCTTCATCCAATAAGACATCAATAAAATCCGAGTCACCGAAACTGTTCAGACCCATAGAATCCGAACCGTCAATAATAGAAACAGATGCAGCAAAGCTGTTCGGACCCATAGAAACCCAACCGTCATCCATAGAACCCGATGCAGCAAAATTGTTTGGACCCATAGAATAGATACCCGCGTGTTCACGCTTATCCTCAACACACTATCCATGTAAGCTGTATTACGCCATGGTCTTGTCATACACCCCAAGGGGATTCTAAAGGGTCACTCCTTCGAATTTCGCACCCTTAATTTTAGCAACGCCAATACAGAGCAGCTGGCCGGGAAAATTTTTTCGGATGTGAAACTTGAGTAAAAACCTTAAAACATTTGGCAAAGACACCCCTATCCGCAGCCAACATGTTGGTCAATGCTGTTGACACGAGCAGGTTCATTGTATTAATCAAACCTGATGAATTCATAAAAAGTCTCTTATCAGATTCTTTTGACATCATCAAATTTTCTGTCCAATGCATGTTACGACGATTTAGGATATACGTTTTCTTTACGCGCGAACATTGGAATACCAAATGCAATCATCGAAACGAAAAAATATCCCCGGCTGGTGGCTGCCGGGGAATAGTGAACCTGAACCGGGAGAGCAAGCTGTCCGATCGGCAATTTTAAAGGTGACACAACCGGTTTATCTTTTAGATCTCAACGGCCTTCCGGCCGTCGGCAGGGGCGGCACCATCACCATTGGCAGCGATGCCCCAATGCAGTCCGCTGCTGTTCCGCTGCGTGCATATGCACCGCCGCTGGACCCCGAAGATCTGGGGGACCCGCAGTTTAAGGACAAGCATCATCTTCGCTATGCGTACATTGTGGGTGCAATGGCCAACGGCATTACATCGGTTAAGATGGTCGAAAAAGCCGGAAACGCCGGTTTGGTCGGCTTTTTTGGCGCTGCCGGTCTTGCCCTCGATCAAATCGAATCCGCCATCGACCGGTTGCAGCAAAACTTAAAAAACATCCCCTTTGGCTTTAATCTGATACACAGCCCCAACGACCCTGAGCTAGAAGCAGCCGTGGTTCGATTGTATCTACAACGAGGTATAAAGTTGGTCAGCACTTCGGCATATCTGGATCTCACCCTTCCCTTGGTATATTATCGCGTAAAAGGAATTCATCGTGATGCGCGCGGTGAGATAATTTGTCCCAATAAGGTGATTGCAAAAGTCTCCAGGGTTGAAGTGGCCGCAAAATATTTTTCCCCGCCGCCGCAAAAGCTTCTGGCACAGCTAATTGACAAAAACATGATCACCCGGGCGGAAGCAGAACTCGCCGGAATGATCCCTATGGCCGATGACCTGACTGCAGAAGCGGATTCCGGCGGCCATACCGACAACCGGCCGGCGATTTCTTTATTACCTACCATGATCGCCCTGCGTGATGAATTGGCCGAAAAGTACACGTACAAAAATCCGCCCTGTGTGGGACTCGGTGGCGGAATATCCACCCCCCACTCCGCCGCCGCGGCATTTGCCATGGGAGCAGCCTATATTCTCACGGGTTCCGTCAATCAATCCTGCGTGGAAGCCGGCACATCCGAAGCCGTCCGCCATATGCTGGCGGACGCCGGCCAGGCTGACGTAACCATGGCCCCGGCTGCGGATATGTTTGAAATGGGCGTTAAGGTCCAAGTGCTCAAACGAGGTACCATGTTTCCGCTTCGAGCTGCAAAACTCTACGACCTCTATTCCACCTACGACCGTTTTGAGAGCATTTCCGAAAAACAAAGAAACATGCTGGAGAGAGATTTTTTTCGATGCGGCTTTCAGGAAGAATGGGAGCAGACCAAAGCCTATTTTACACACCATGATCCCAAACAGATTGAACGGGCCGAAAAAGACCCCAAACACAAAATGGCCCTTGTGTTTCGATCCTACCTTGGCCAATCTTCCAACTGGGCCAACTCGGGCGACCCATCACGAAAAATCGATTACCAGATATGGTGCGGCCCGGCCATGGGCGCCTTCAACCAGTGGGTTAAAGGCTCATTCCTCCAACCGCCTGAAAACCGTAATACGGTTACCGTTGCCATGAACCTTCTTTATGGTGCTGCTGTGTTGACCCGAGTCAACTGGTTGAAAAATCAAGGGGCTGTATTGCCTGCCGGTATCGACAGTTTTTCTCCCATGCCCCTTGAAAAGATGCGGGAGTTGCTGGAACATTGACATCCCCGGCTGCCCTGCTGTATCCACGACTGCCCAGAAAACTGTGCACCGCTGCCCTGTTTTCTGTGCATCGAAGACTTTGCTCCCTGCCCCTCTTCTGCTGCAAGCCCGCTTGAGACACGCCGTTTCCTGAAAATTGGCATATCATTATATATTGATTTCATTTTAAATATTTTATCGACACTTGCCGATGGCCGCCCTTTTTGTCCGAATAATAATGCGACCCTTATGAAATGGCATGAAACTTGATGGTAAATGATTGACTTTACAGTAAATCATCAAAGTGTCTCAAATTTTTCGATTTTAAAATTATGCCGAATCGGCATAACCATTAAATTTAAACATAAAGTTGAAAGAATTACATTTTTGTTATATAAAAATCTTATTCGAATATTTCTAAACATCTAAAATAAGAATAATTTTACAAAATGGACTCATTTTCATTAATGGTACAAAAATGTCTCAGATTCATTTTTTTAGATGAAAAAGACGATTCTACATAATATATATGTTGGGCATCATAAATAACGAAACTAAAAATTTGTTTCTTGACATTCAACAGAAATGTAATTACAATGTATTAACATTTCTTGTCAAGGAGGCCAAATATGAGAGCTCGAATAGTGAAAATCGGAAATTCCCAAGGGATACGGATTCCAAAGCCCTTGCTCGAGCAAACGGGAATCATGGATGATGTTGAGTTAGATGTTGATAAAAATCAAATAATTATACGACCAGTATCAAACCCAAGGGACGGATGGGATGATGCTTTTAAGGCTATGGCTGATAGGGGTGATGATGCAATTATAGATGAGGCTGAAAATATTTCACATTCTTGGGATAACGACGAATGGCAATGGTAGCAAATCGATTTGATGTATATTTGACAAATCTCGACCCTACAGTTGGTTCAGAAATCCAAAAAACCAGACCGTGTTTGGTTATTTCACCTGATGAAATGAACAAACACATCCGCACCGTAATAGTCGCTCCGATGACCACAGCCGGGAAAGATTATCCCACACGAGTCTCATGCACACTCAAAAAGAAAAAAGGACAAATTGTCTTAGATCAGATACGAACTATCGACAAAACACGACTCGTAAAAAAGCTCGGGACTATTGATCCGGGAACACAATTAAAAGTTATTACAATCCTACAACGCTTATTTTCGTTTTAAAACTGCCCAACATCCGCATGCACAGGACGCTCATAAACTCGCGCCTGTGATGCGAGGCGTTCGCTGTAAATTAAATTGTTGACAAGTGTAACCTTGGGGGTTACAATATGAAAAATGATTAAGTCATTCAAACATAAAGGCTTAAAAGAATTCTTCTTTACCGGCAGCAAGAAAGGAATTAGACCGGAGCATGCTGATAAGCTGGAAAGGATTTTAGACCGTTTGAATGCTGCCAATGAAATTAGAGATATGAATTGCCCTGGTTCCAACCTCCATAAACTCAGCGGAGACAAAAAAGGGCTATATGCTGTTAACGTCTCGGGAAATTGGAGGATATTTTTTGAATTCATTGAAGGGGATGCATACATAGTAAATTACGATGATTACCATTAAAAAGGTGATATTATGAGAAAAATGAAAAGGCAACCAACACATCCGGGCAAAATAATAAAAGAAGATTATTTAATACCATTATCCATTACAATAAAGGATATGTCTGCTATCCTTGGTGTGTCCAGGAAAACATTATCAAAAATTATTAATGAGAGAGGTTCCATAACTCCAGACATGGCATTACGTTTATCCCGGGCTTTCGATACTACAGCAGATCTATGGATGAATTTACAAAAGAATTATGATCTCTGGCTTGCGGAACATACATCAAAAGAGTGGCAGGCCGTAAAACCAATTTCTCAAGAACTTATTCATTCTCATTCCAATTATTGAAGAAAAGCCTTCAGCGAACATGTCGTTCCACCAGACACCAAAAGCCGCAAGGTTTTTGGTGTCTGGTGAATTTTTCGTTATGCACACACTCAAAAACAATCCGCTTGACATATTACGCTTTCCGTAATACTATCTGCGTATGATAAAATCATTTGCCTGTCGAGATACTGAAAAGCTTTTCAATGATCAACGGGTCCGCCGCTTCCAATCTTTTGAACGACAGGCGAGAAAAAGGCTTATGGTTCTTCATGCCGCTCCAAGTCTGGAACCTTTAATGCTTAATCCAGGGAATAAGTTTCATTCTCTAAAAGGAAATAGGAAAGGACAATTCGCTATCAGCATTAACCAACAATGGCGTGTTTGTTTTGAGTGGCATGAGGGTAATGCATTTAATGTTGAAATTGTAGATTGTCATTGAGGTGTTGATATGAGTGCTAACAAACTTCTTGATCCGATTACACCAGGTGAAATCCTGCGTGAAGATTTTATGGAACCTTTGGGTATTAGTATAAATAAGCTTTCACGTGACCTTTCTGTCCCTCCCAACAGGATTAGCGAAATTGTCAACGGGAAAAGATCCATTACTGCCGATACCGCGTTGAGATTGCAGCGCTATTTTGGTGTTGAAGCTCAGTTTTGGCTGAATTTACAGACTCAATATGATTTGCGAATGATAAAGCGAAAAATTTGGTCTGACATAGAACGGCGAATTATCCCGGTTAATACAACGGAAACAGAGATTGAGCATAGTGCCGGTGCATAACAAGGGCATGCACACTGATCCCAAAAGCCTTGGCATTTAAGAAATCTTTAGTTTATAGAAAATTAACGGCATTTAACTGGTTTTGTGGAAATCCCCGCGCCTAGTGAACCGTGGCGTTATGCCCTCGATAAACTTTTTGCTTGCATGCACCATAGATTGTACGCTATAGTGTACAAAATAATTTATTATGAGGTGCCTTATGCAAAGATTAAAAATCGATCAAGATATCCGCCCAATGTCTGAGTTTCGAACTGGGATTGCTTCCTTTCTTAAGCAGATACATGACACAAAAAGACCTCTTGTTATTACACAGCATGGTAAAGGAGTCGCCGTTTTGCTTGACGTGGGTGAATATGAAGCCATGCAAGAAAAAATTGAATTGCTCCAAGATATACAAACTTCAATTGCTCAGCTTGAGAATGGAACCGGTATAGACCATGAATCCGCAAAAGCAGATGTGTTGAAGCGAGTTGGTAAATGAGAATAATTTGGTCCCCTTTAGCGGTGGAGAGAGCGGCAGATATAGCCGAGTATATTTCTCGTGACAATCCGACTGCAGCAGAGAAGTGGATAGATACTGTTTTTTCAAAAGTTGAGCAATTAAAGTCATTTCCAGAAAGTAGCCGTATTGTACCGGAGATCAATAGCAAGGATTTTCGGGAACTAATTTATGGCAACTATCGGATTATTTACCGGTTAGAAAAAATACAGGTCTCCATTCTTACAACCCGTCACGGAAAACAAATATTACCCATTGATGAAATTCAGACATAACATATACTTATACACCATCCGGCATGTTTTTAATACAACGTTAGGGATTATTATGAAAGTACCGGATATCTCGTCCTATCCAGCTCTATCGCACCGACAAAATCAGTCAATATACCGGTAATATACAAGGTTTTAACAACATTCATGTCCATCTCCGATGGTTTTTCATGCCCTTGATTGAATGATGTTTCCACATACAGTTTTTTCATCACTTCAAAGCCCTTGTGTTGGACCGGTTCATTTGAGATGATGCCTCTGACCGTGTAAATAAATTTGAGGCGCTTATCTGACCCCTTTTCACGCCGTATAAATATGATATACTTTTTGATCAGCGCATCCATACCTTTATCGGAAACTGAATGACCTCTTAGGTCAAAGAAAAAACCCTTTTCCGACAGCCATTTGTTCAAATCTTGAATTATTTTAGTGGCTTCTGGAATCGAAAATTTCAAGTCGGCCACCAGATGCCCTCCCAAAAAGACCGTAAATGCTTGATCCGGATTGTACTGTCTGGCATATCCGGACTGCATCCCGCCCAATGGGTCCGGCGGCAGAAATTCCCGGGACCAGCGTTTCCACTTGGCCAGCTTGATGCCCAACCTGTCGGAAAGCTCCCTGTTCGTAAAGAATTTAATCATATTGCACCCCCATTACTTGTTATATTGATATATCAATCACATATTTACTGTCCACTAAAATATATTTTCAAGTCTCGTACCCATATTTTATGTAAACGAATAGTGTGGCAATGTTTTTACCCGATGTTATCAAGTTAACTGTCATAGTTAGTGTCCATTCATAACTAATTATTTTTGTTCAAGATCAAGCCTCCTGCCCGTAGGACCTACGCCCCGGAGGGGCATGCGAAAAAAATAACTGCCCCGATGAAAAATCTATCGGGACAGGCAGGCATATAGTTGATATTCCGAAGATTATTTTTTAAGCATAACCCCAGAGAAATAGGCTCTGCCCCAGTTGAATAGGCTACGCATTCAACGGGATAAACATTTCACCCCAGTACGATAGTTCCTACCTACGGGGCAGGCAGGGCAGGCAGGGCAGGCGCAGAAATTGGGCAAAAAGACCATTTATAGGTGGACATTAGTTGATCACTTGTTATATCACCATGTCAACTATTATTTTGTGATCATTTTCTTGCAAATACTTTTTTCTTGCATTATATTAAGAAACTTACTAAAAGTTCAGATTTTTTCTCTATTAAAATTGAATCATCTGCTGCACAAACTACCTGTGAAGTTGTGCCGCTAAAAGATCATCATTGAAACCGACAAAAAATAAAATACCACGCCAACTGCCGGTGGCCATCATCGGCATGGGGTGTCTCTTTCCCAAATCATCCGGGTTAAAAGCTTACTGGCGTCTCCTTTTTAATGGTGAAGATGCCATCACCGACGTGCCGGAAACCCACTGGTCTTGGAAAGATTTTTTCGATGCAGATCCCAAAAAACCGGATCATGTTTACTGCAAGCGAGGCGGATTTGTTTCACCGCTTTCTTTTGATCCCACTGAATTCGGCATCCCGCCGTCTTCCCTTGAAGCCACGGACACATCTCAGCTCCTTGGCCTGGTTGTGGCGAAAAAAGCCCTTGAAGATGCCTTCAACAAAAAAGAGAACGCGTTCAACCGGGACAGAACCAGCGTCATCCTCGGCGTCACCGGAACCCAGGAACTCGTGATCCCCTTGGGGGCCCGGCTGGGGCATCCCATATGGCGAAGCGCCCTTGAAGATTCGGGAATCGATCCTCATAAAACCGAAGAAATCATTCAGAAAATATCAGATTCATACGTATCCTGGCAGGAAAACTCATTTCCCGGACTTTTAGGGAATGTTGTGGCCGGCAGAATTTCCAATCGTCTGGATTTTGGCGGTACGAACTGTGTGGTAGATGCAGCCTGTGCCAGTTCCATGGGTGCCATCCATCTTGCGGTCATGGAACTTATTTCAGGTCGAAGCGATACGGTAATTACCGGTGGCATTGACATGCTCAACGACATCTTCATGCACATGTGTTTTTCCAAAACCATGGTGCTTTCCCCCACAGGAGATGCACGACCGTTTTCACAAGATGCCGATGGGACCGTTCTTGGTGAGGGGATCGGGCTGTTTGTTCTCAAACGGCTCGAGGATGCCCAAAAAGACGGAAACCGGATCTATGCGGTCATTAAAGGTGTCGGATCATCCAGCGACGGAAAATCTCAGAGCATCTATGCTCCCAGTGCCCGGGGACAAGCCAAGGCACTCAAGATGGCGTATGATGAAGCTGGCATCGATCCCTCTACCGTGGAACTCATCGAGGCCCACGGCACCGGTACTAAAGTCGGCGATGAAGTCGAATTTCAGGCTTTAAAGGGCCTTTTCGGCCAACCGGACAATAACCACAGAAGGTGTGCGCTCGGCTCCGTGAAATCGATGATCGGACACACCAAGGCAGCGGCCGGCGCCGCAGGCCTGATAAAAGCAGCTCTCGCTGTTTATCACAAAGTGCTCCCACCTACCTTGAAGGTCCATGAACCGGACCCCAAACTAAACATTCACAAAAGTCCCTTTTATCTGAACACCCAAT
>CAXMTB010000034.1:0-23855 GCA_964195835.1 uncultured Nitrospinaceae bacterium
GTCTCTTTGAGAGTTGAAATATCCACAAGTACGCCAACAATACCAAGTTTTTTTTTCTCATCACAGATCGGCGCAATGATATTATAGTAAAAGTTTCTCCCTCCGTCTAATCTATCGTACACCACTTCACCAGTAACTGTTTCTCCGGATAAAGCACGGCGGTTATTATCCATCCACAAATTCGATGCTTCTTTGTTTACAGGAGGATCCTCTGGGCATTTTCCAATCAGATCGCCCCAATTTTTCTTGCAGATTGAGTTTTGCAGAAAATAGCGGTTGTCCAGATCAAGGGCAAAAACATCAAAGGGTAAACTTTCAACGACCGCCTTAAACATTGCTTTACTCTTTGCCAGTTCCGCCTCTGCATGCTGGCGATCTACTATTTCCTGTTGCAGGTTTTCGTTTATCAAAACCAATTCAGCGGTACGCTCCTCGACGCGTTGCTCCAGTTCATCGTGAGCCTTTCGCAATTCCTCTTCTGCTCGTTTCTGGACTGTAATGTCACGGAGTATGACGATGTTTCCGGCAGGTTTCTCGTCTCGGTCAAAAAAAAGTGAGCTGCTTAATTGAATGTCCAAAATTCTACCATCTTTGGTCAAACGCCGAGTTTCGAATAATTGGATCTTCAACCCTTGAAGCATACGGTTTATAGCCTCTTTTGTTTCCGGCCAATTTTCTTCTGGAACAAAATCTATACGCTTTCCTTGCAACTCATCCAGCGACCAGCCAAAAATTTGTTCGAAGGCAGGATTAACATAAATCGTTTTTCCTTCAATGTTATATGAAACAATAGGATCAGGCGATACTTCTAATAACAATCGATGTCGCTCTTCACTATCCCGAAGCATATCCTCAGCCCGCTTGCGATCGGATATGTCATGAACTATCGCCACTACACCCACGATATTTCCACTGGGGTCAACATGAGGACTATATAATCCATGTACCCAACCAGTTTTATCAGTACCCGTGATATGATAAGGTGTGTCGCCAGATTTAACAGTTTCTCCTGCCAATGCCCTCTCTAATAGCTTATCTATACCCTCTTCATGAAGGTGTGGAAATAAGTCAAACGCGATTTCCCCAAGAACATTTTCAGCTCGCATTCCAGTTAACTTCTCCATAAAATTATTCCATAACTTGTAACGAAATTTATCGTCATAAACTATAATCCCGTTACTTACACTAGAAACTAAGGTATCAAGACATTCTGCAGATGCCTGTAAAGCTTCTTCAGAAAGTTTGCGCCCAAAAACTTTTCGCTCTAACTCCTCGATCCTTAGTTCCAATTCTTCATAGGTTGGTTTGGCGGCCATTAGTTTATCCTCCAATCGCTATTAAATCAAAAAGGCCCATAACCTGGTATCATTGAATACCGTTATTCGTATTAAAATCCACATTCAGTTGATGGACAGGAGATAGGTCCTTAGATTTGCTTTCTTTCCTTCCAAGCCGATTTTTCTTCGTATATTTTTTCTGTGAGTCTCAACGGTCCTCGGAGATACATTCATAAACTGGGCTATCTTTTTGGTGGTATCGCCATACCTTATTTGCTTTGCAATTTGAATTTCTGTGGATGTCATGTTGAAATGTTTTAGAGAAACTTCTTGCATAAATGGAGAGATAATTTCGTTCAGATTCGATTCAACAATTCTCAACAAAGCCCCCTGCTGAGCATTCAATTTGGTTTTTTTGATTTTTTCAAAATATGGTTCAATCAGTTGTTTAACATTCGCAAGAACATATTTTTCAATTTTGGCCTTGTCCGCATCCCTTTTCTTCAACAAAACTCTCATTGCCGTATTTAGTTCTTCGAGACCTTTTCTCTTAATTTCCAGGTCTATGGTTCGCTCCTTCAGTTCATCATGCGCTTTTTGCAATGCCTCCTCTGACTGTTTACGGGCGGTGACGTCACGATCAATGCCGGTAAAGCCGGTCAGATTACCCTTGGCGTCAAGAATCGGTTCGGCAATCGTCTCCAAAAATCGTATAGATTTGTCCTTATGCTGCCAACGTATTACAGACCTTTTCCAACCCCTTTTCTGATTCCTCGCGTTTTGGAACCACTTTTGAATGCGTTTCCGATCTTCAGGGTGCATTAGTCTGAAGGCTGAATCACCCAGTATTTCCTGAACTTCATACCCTAAGATCTGTTTTACGGCATTGTTGGAAAATGTTTGGCGACCTTCTTCATCGCATATCCAAACCCAATCAAGAGTGGATTCCACAAGGAGACGATACTTCTGTTCGCTCTCTCGCAGCTCCCTTTCTGATTGCTTACGATCCGTCACATCAAGTACTGTAAAGGTTACACCGATCGACAAATCCTTAGGATCGAGAGGTGCCGAACTCAAAAGTACATCAATAACGTTGCCATCTTTACGTCTCAAGCGTGTTTCAACGGCACCTATTCCTTTTTCTTGGATCTGGGCGTATTTTTCATGTCCAACATATTCAAAATCTTCATCGGTCAGGTAAAACATTCTCGCACTATTTCCCAGGATCTCTTCAGATGAATAACCCAGTATTTCACAAAGTCGTTCATTGGCTTCCTTGATCACCCTATCGCATACCACTCCAATACCTGTTGGTGCGGTGCGCAATATGCTTCTTAAAGCGGCCTCACTTTCTTGTTGCTTCTTTTCTGTCTGATCGCGTCTTAAGATTTCCTGCTCTAATTTATTGATCCTTTTCACCAATTCTTCATATGCTGGTTTTTCAGTCATCAGAACATCCTCCCAACATGCAAAAAAAGAAAAACAATATTTTTTAAAATATCCAGCTTATATTATTACGATAACATAAGTAGCATAGAAAGAACCGGAATTGCAAATGTTGCCATTAGGGAGAAGATGGTATGTAATATAAATAAGGATCATCTCCCGATTAGTTGTAGTTAATTAGGGTAAAATAAGTGGGTCATCTCCAATTGAGCAGGTGTGATCCAAAAGGGTACAAGGGGTCAAGCCTCTACAATCGCTCAATTTAGATCCAATTAAGATACAACCACAGAAGTTTCAAATCATGCACAGAAAAATGTGCATCAATGCACATTTTTCTGTGCAATTTTATTTTTTTTATCTCTCCTCCGATTTCCCATCTCCTCCAATTCACGCGTTTTGGAATATCTGTACATTGCAGCATGATCGTTTGAAATCCTATTTAAATAAAGGTGTTGTGCGAACTTCAATATAAGAAAGCTCTTCTCGAATCCTGCTGGTTTTAAGAGGAAATTCTTTTTGGCACAGGTGTTGCAAAAGTATTTCTTTAACCCGGAATTTTTATGAAGAATTTGCTTTTGACCGGTTAATCTCCTCTTCGCAGACATACTAATTTACGCTTCAATTTCTTCTCCTGAACAAGGCTAATTGTTGATTGAAATCATATCGATTTAAAGATGTCATTTTTCAATCTTAGTTCACTTTTGCACATGTTTCAGGGCAGGGATGCACAAATTTTTGTGCATCATTAAACACTGAATTTTACTTACCAGAAGATATTCCTGAAATATTGAAGAAATGATGTCAGCCGGCATCCTTTTGTACAGTTAGCGATAGCTGAGATTGGAGTTATAAAATGGTAGATCAATGATGAAAAAACCTGAAAAACTCCTTAGGAGGGATAAAATGGTTAACAAGTCTGAAAAATTAGATAAATCCGAAAAAATATTCTGGTGGATATTTATAATATTTATTTTAGTAAATGTTGTAACTGTAAGCGCGTGTTTTTACAAACATCATTCATACTGCGTTGATATCAATGAAATTGAAAAAGAAGTTAATATAACAGATCAGATTAAAAATAAACTCCAAGATTTTAGAAATAAAATATTCTTTTGGGATTCTATTGGAGCGGGCGTGATACTTGGATGCATTTTTGTAATCATTGCATTATACTATTTTTACAATAACATTTTTGAACCGCTTCAGACAAAAGACCGGACAGCTGTAATGAAATATGGCGATCAAAGCATCAATGTTCTGATGGCCAGATGGTTTTTCCCTCCGCTCATTCTTCAAGGTTGTGTTATTATTTTAATGTTAATCACGGTATATGAGTTTCCGTTTAAAGATAATATTTATATCCAGCCGTATCGATATGGAAAACTATACAAGCAACTTGAGAATGCCGCCAGTGATCTGGTACTGGAATCAGAAAATGTGACCAGTGACAAAGTAAAAGTTTATCTTCAATCTAAAAAAGAGCTGGTTACTAATCATTTTAAGGCCGTATCAAAATTCGACGCTGATGAGATAACATCAGAGTACATTATTTACCGGGTGCCGTTTTTTATCGCACTTTCATTCAGTTTTTTGGGGGTTTTAATCTTTTCTCTAAAGGATGCTGCCTTTCGGCTGCATGCGAGTGATTTGTATCCCCGAACTTTCGTAGGTTATCTGGTTCGTTTTCTTCTTGCCACAACGCTTTCCATTTCAATCGCCTATTTTCTGATGAATAATTGGCCGGTCAACTCCGCACCCATCCTTTTCTTCCTCATCGGTTTTTTCCCGCAAAAGGCGCTTCAATATGTTGAAGACAAAGCATTAAAGACTTTTAAATTAGAGAAACCTGATGTGACTCAAGTGCCGCTCAGCAAAATTCAAGGTATGAGCGAATACAAGACATACCGTTTTCGGGAAATAGGCATCACGGATGCACAGAACTTGGCTTCCGCTGATCTTAATTTTTTAAAACAGAATTTATCATTCTGTTGCAGTATGCTTTGTGATTTCATTTCACAGTCGATTCTTCTAATTCATTTGCAGGATGATATCGAAAAATTGAGGAAAGTCGGAATTCGAGACATCCTTTCGTTTAAGGTGATGGTTAAAAATAGCGGCATTGATAATGTCGCCACCGCAGCAAAAATCGACAAAGAGATATTAGATGGAATGTTGAAGCTGCTGGAAAGTGAACCAATGAATACAAAAGTGGAAAGTATTATCAAATATATTACTGAATCCACAAATGAGGAAGTTTTAAAAATGACTGGCCATCTGCCTGTCCAGCCGCAATAGAATATTTTTTTGCGAGAGATGCTATCAAAACTGGCAGAAGATCACGGGTATGAGCCCGCGTTTCGACTACCTAAAAGGAGGGAATGAGGATGAATACGGAATTCCATTATTACATGACAGGAATAATTGCAAAAGCAGCAGGCTTCAGTGACGATGAAGCCAAAACTATTGCAACGGCATCAGAATATGTTGATGAAAATGATGTGCGTCTGACAATAGAACAGCGGTCAGGCGGTGAAGCATATGAAAACTATATTTCACAGACGATGAACATAATGAAACCCAAAAGAAAATTAATGAGGATATACCCCGTTTTTCACTTTATGCCCGGTGAGCCTTTGGATGAAAGGGCATCCCGATGCGATGGCAAAATGCATTTATTAAACACGACGCCAGACAATGAAATAGCCAATAAGATGCTTGATTTGTCCTTCAAGGCTTCTGAAGATACGAGACTCTATCGTATAGGGATAGCAACGCATGCATATGCCGACACATGGGCCCATCAGAATTTCGTTGGCTGGTATGACTTTTTTAATGACATAGCGCTGGATGTAAAGCCAGATATCGGGCATGCAAACGCCGAGCATCATCCAGATTGGCCCGCCCATCGGTGGGAAGATGCGCGCCTTGTTAAAGATGAAATTGACAACACAGAACGTTTCCTTGATGCCGCCAAAAAAATTTACGGGAAATATCAAAATTATAATAAGCAAATGAACAGAAAAGCGAATACCGGGTGGAAAACATTATGCAGTCAATTGATCAATGCAATGGGGGAGTCATTTTCCGGAAGCCACAATTATTATCGTGAAGAACGCATGAACCGTTATAGGGATCTGGCGCCGTGGTTGGGGGACTTTGATGAATCTGAATGGTTTAAAGATGCAATAGACATAGAAGTGCGGGGATTAAAGGACGCTGAAAACGGAGTGCTCTCAATGTTCACCATGTTGCGTGACAAGCTTTATTGGAAAGAGGGGGTGGACAAAGAAAAGACCCACTGGTACAGGTTTCAGGAGGCGGTAAAAGAGCATCAGGCAAAGGCAATGGAAGATCTTGACATCCTGTTTGCTAAAATGGGAATTAACCTTCACCAAGTATAAATCGGAATCGGCTAGTAGAAGCAGATTCCAAATCCCCTTAAGCCACGCTGGTAAAAAGCTTTATGAATCGAGAGGTTCGCTGTACGGTTCTTTAGGGGACTGGAGATGAGGTTCCACTGGTCTACCGAATGGAGGTGTTTGATAGCCATTTAGAAACCGGGAGCGAAAAATGAATTTACCAAAAATCGGTGATATTATAACCGCAAAAGAAGCATTAGAATTATGCAGATATTTCGGTCTCGATTATCTGGTTGAACGCATTGAATCCGATCCGGAGGGCTATAAGGATTGGAAGTTCGATGGATGTTCGGGTTTGCCGGATGAATTGATGGGCTTATTCACCGGCAGTAACTGGGAAGATATCAGCTATAAATGCTGTTTGCCGCATGACCTTTGCTACGGTTATGGTGAACTTGGGAATGAAATTGAAAGAAAACGAGTCGATATAAAATTTTACAGCGATCTGGTGACCAAAGCAGGTATGAATGAATGGGCTGCCTCTGCTTTTCTATCAGCGGTGCGGATAGGTGGTGCGGAAATATTCGGACTGTCATTTTCATGGGGATTCGCCCATAAATGAACTGCTCCGCGGCTTGACGCGGAACAGTTCATTGAATTTATTTAATTTAAATGCTAATAGATAGTATCTTTATTTTGCGGTTTGTCCGCCATTAATGTACGTGTTTGCTATAATTTTTTAGGACGCATAATAATAGTTCGCTTCTCAACCCAAAATTAATATTAGGGCTTGCTTTTTGGTCAGGGCTGCTATAAAATCTTACCAGTAAGATCCATTAATAACGTGGAGGTTTATTATGGCCAATGTTGCAACAACAAAAATGTCCTCAAAAGGGCAAGTCGTTATTCCTGAAAATATAAGGAAACAACTCAATTTAAAGGCTGGTGCTCAATTCGTGGTTGTTGGTGAAAAGGACGTTGTCATTTTAAAAAGCATATCACCGCCATCACTCGATGAATTCGATGACCTTATTGCTGAGGCCAGAAAAAAAGGGAAACAAGCCGGAATTAAAAAATCTGATATTAGTGACGCTATTTTAAAAGCTCGAGGGAAAACGAAATGAGGGTTATCCTTGATACGAATGTGTTCATATCAGGGATATTTTTCAGTGGACCCCCATCACAAATCCTCAAAGCATGGGCAAACCAAAGCTTTCAAATTGTACTTTCGCAACAAATCCTTGATGAATACCAACGTGTTGCAGAAGACCTCTCATCTAAATTCCAAACGATCGATGTATTTCCAATTATTGAACTGATTACAATTCATGGGCAATTCGTCGATACTCAAAGGTTTAATATCCCGGTGTGCGAAGACCCTGACGACAATAAATTCATTGAATGTGCAGTTGCCGGTAATTGCAAAATAATTATCAGCGGTGACAAGCATTTATTAAAACTGCCCGGATATCATGGCATTACTATTCTGAATCCAAGAAATTTCGTGGAAAAATATTTATAATTTCCAAGAGCGAACCATCGCATGCACTTGATTCGCAGGGCTGTCGCACTGCTCACAAGTGATGCGAAACGTTAGAATTCGGATTTGAAAGGACATTAAATTGAAAGTTTATTGTATTAAAGTAGCTCTTTTTTATAACAAAAGAACCTATAGAAATATCGAAATTCTTGAGAATCAGAGCTTGGCTGATTTGCATGATTCCATTTTTGAGGCATTTGACAGGTATGATGAACACCTGTATTCGTTCTTTCTGACGGGAAAAGCGATAAAAAGTACGGGAAAAATCTACGACTTTCCTGAAATAACTCACCCGATGAACCTGGAAGATCTTATTGGTTTTGCACACAAGAAAAGATATAACGCTGAAAAGACGAAAATTCGGGATTTAGATTTGTATGAAAAGGGTAAATTCTACTACCTTTTTGATTTTGGGGATGATTGGTGGCATGAATTAAGTGTTTTAAAAATTGAAGATGCATCCGGCTCAAAGGGATATCCCAAAATCACAAAAAAAGTTGGAGATTCGCCGGAACAATATCCGGATTATGAAGACGATTATGATGAGGATGATGATTTTTAGCCATTTGTCTACTTTGCTTTTATCTGCCAATATCGTTACACGGGGAAACACACTCCGTGAACACTTACAAAAATTCTAACAAAGCGCATGTACCAGACGGGAAGAAATTCGGCCTTAAATGGAGCAGAACACGCAAACGTTACGAGAGGCAGGGTTTGCTGGTAGAGAATTCAGCGGTTGAGTTGGCAGAAAATGAGTGTAAGGCGTTAGATAGTTAAATTTTTCTTAGCAATCATTATCATATCCAAATTGCCCTCGTTGACAGTAACAATGTTTTAGTCTATATCTATAACCAATCTAAGTGGCCCATGGCGGCGTTGTTAAGTGGAGATTATCATCGTTAAATGTGTTTCTTTGAGGGATATAAATATTAGGAGGGCACAATGAAAAAAGGTCTCGGCATATTGTCTGTGCTGGTTCTGTTTTCCATGATCATTCTACCTTTTGGAGAATGCATTGCCGCTGAAGGGGGCCTGCGTTACTCCATCAGTGTGGCCAAATTTCAGAATCGATCCAATTGGAGTGGACACTGGAGCCTTGGTGATGCCTGGGGTGCGGTTCTTACCGATAGCTTGAATCAGACAGGAAAATTTATCGTCCTGGGTGAAAAGGATATGAGGCGTGAGGCTTTGCAGGAGCAAGACTTTGCCGCGAGCGGAAGAGCCGCCGGTGGCGGTAAAAAGGTTGTAACCGGCCAGATGACACCGGCACAGCTCCTGATTAAGGGAGATATCACCCATTTTTCCGATACAACACAAAGCGGCAAAGGCGGAATCGGTTACAAGGGTTTCAGAATTGGAGGCAGTGCAAGTGAGGCCGAGATCAATGTTGTTATGTATATTGTTGACTCCAGTACCGGCCAGGTCATGGCCTCTAAGAAGTGTTATGGAAAGGTTTCAAAGACAGGTCTCACATTGGGCCTCAGTAAGGGAGGATTCAGTGGTAATGTGGGGGGGTTTAAAAAGACAAATGCCGGAAAGGCTATGGAAATGGCCGTTGATGAAGGGGTAGAGTTTTTAACAAATAAATTGGAAAGCATTCCCTGGACAGGGACCATAATTTTAGCTAAAAAAGGCAAGGTTTATATCAACCGCGGTACAAGAGAAGGTGTTAGCGTGGGGCAGACCTTTGATGTGGGAAAATCAGAGATTTTGAGAGATCCAGACACCGGCGAGGTATTAGACCAGAGCCTTGAGAAAGTGGGGACTATTCGGGTAGTGAAAGTCAAAGAGAAACTTTCCATATGCAACGTTCTAAACGGGAAAGGTTTTACAAAAGGAATGACCGTGGCTCCGTCAGAATAATCATTGGCAACTGGATGGAAGAATGAGAATAATATACTGTTTGATCTTGCCCATGGTATTTTCTATAGTTTCTTTTTTTTCGTTTGTCTCTGTGTTTGCTCAGGATGAGAACCTGAATAAGCCAAGGCCTATAGTTATGGTGGTCATATACAGCACTGAAGTCAGCAGTTCCTTTTTAGGTGTGGCGATGGAAGGCAATCGAAATGCGGAGAATCAGATAGAAAATTGTCTGATCTCTGAGGGTTTTCAGCTGGTTGATGCTGGCCAGATCAGTCGTAAGAAAGAGCTTGAATCCCTTCTTATGAAAGAGGACGCGTCGTTGGCCGGCAAAATCGCCAAAGATTTCGGGGCAGATATCTTGGTTCAAGGTGATGTAAGACGGACATTTGTTGACGTAAGGAAAATATTTGGAACGCCCACGCGTTTTTTCTCAAATGAGATTCGTATTAAGGCCTTTAGGACAGACACGGGGAAAATCCTTTTTTCAGGTTATAGGACACGGCCCCCTTCAGGGGCCGGCGCTCTCTTACCCTTGGAGGATGCTGCCAATGAACTTTGCCAAGAGATGACGGATAAGATGCTGCCGGTGGGCAAAGGGAATGCTTTGCAGGCTGGGACCTATGAGCTGAATATATCAGGGGTATCCTTTAACAGTCTTTCAAAATTTAAAAAAGCGTTGCGAAATATATCCGGATTGAGTGCAATGCATGTTCGGAGCTTCCAGTCCGGACACGCACTTATGGAGGTCAGATATGAGGGTATGCTTGAGGATTTAGCTGGTAAGATAAACCAGATGAAAAATCCTTATTTGCAGATCATCGGTCTGCAGTCCGGCAGTCTCGACATAAGATTTACCGAGAAGTAAAACCTCAATTGAGGTTTTATCCCGCGAAAAGCCCGCAGGGCCTCCCTGGCGCTATACATGTTTATGACAAAATGACGAAAAATGGACGTCATTTTTTTTAATTTGCATGTCAATAATTTGGCGGAAAATTTTTCTTTAAAAACCAAAAAGTTCCCATCAAAGACCAAAATTCCGACCCCACGATCCACGTTTCAACCCCGGTTTTACATTCAACCTCACCACAATAAACACATCTTTATAACCTGGAACATTTTTCAGGAAAAAGGAAAAGTTTAAATATATATTAGAAACAGTCATTTATGATGTCATCAAAAAACGGTTTTTCCTGATAAAGAGGCTTGAAAGAGTAAATCGATTCAAAGGACAAACATTGGCGGAACAAGATGGCGTGCCTCTTGCATAAGCATCCATAAAAAACAAAAAATATGGACATCATGACAGCCGTTAGGGTGCATGTTTAAAAAAAGTTGGGAGTGTTGGAAGACAAATGTCAAATAAAATTCCGATTAGGTTTGAAGACACAAACATTGAAGTTTTAGCAAGAATCGTCAAAGCAGCATCTCGGAAATTCGATTGTTCAATGGAGATCGATTTTACAAATGGAAACCGAAAGGTTGAGTTTGTGGGTGATGACTTTTATAAACCTTTGATTGTAGATGAAGTTGAAGAAATTTTCTCAAAGGATATAGGATGAATGGGGTAAAGCGTAAACCGTTTTAAGGAAAATACAAGCAGAACTTCTTATTCTATTTCAATTTCTTTTTGAACCGAGATATTTCCTTTCTGTCTTTTCTCATCTCTTATCCTTTGTATCTATTACATCCTGTTCCAGATAGATGACCTATTTTTCCAGTTTCTACCTTATACATTTCTTATTCCCCTTTATCTGCGGATTCGCTTAAAAAGCAATTGACTTTCATCAACCGCTTTGTATCAAATAGATAATGCAACACGATAAACATCCTTCGTGGCAACACGGCCATAAGTTCGGGCAAGACCAAAAACGTCCGGGTGAGGTTCGCACCATCATTGTCATCGCTATTACCGGGATCATGATGGTTGTCGAAATCGCAACCGGCATCCTCTTTGGTTCTATGGCTTTGCTGGCCGACGGTCTGCACATGGCCTCGCACGCGGCCGCTCTCAGTATCAATGTATTTGCCTATATTTATGCCCGGCGTTACGCCCATGACCACCGATACACATTCGGAACCGGAAAGGTCAATTCGCTGGGTGGCTTTGCCGGGGCAATTCTGCTTGCATTTTTTGCGCTGATTATGGCGTGGGAAAGCATTAAACGATTTGTCTATCCCGTGGAGATCGCTTTCAACCCGGCGATTTTCGTTGCTGTCCTCGGATTGATCGTCAATGGTGTATCTGTGTTCATTTTGGGTTACCAGAACGATCATGAATATTGTGATGGGGACAACCACGACCATCACCATGACCATAACCTGAAAGCCGCTTATCTTCATGTGCTGGCGGATGCCCTCACGTCGCTTTTAGCAATTTTTGCGCTCTTGACGGCCAAATACCTCGGCCTCATCTGGATGGATCCTTTGATGGGAATTGTGGGGGCAATTTTGGTATCCCTTTGGTCTTTTGGGCTGATACGTGATGCCAGCGGTGTTTTGCTGGACAAACGCGGTTCCGAAGAAATTATAACAAAGATAAAAAATTGTATCGAAAAAGATGAAAGTAACCGAATTTTCGATTTGCACCTTTGGTCGGTTGGACCAAACATCAATGCTGTCATTATCACGGTTGTCACCAGTGATCCGAAGCCGGTCGAACACTACAAGCAATTAATTCCATCTGATCTCAACCTGGTGCACGTGACGGTTGAGATTCATCAGTGTGCAAGGAACCTAAATCCTGAAAGCCTGTAAAAATGAATAAAAATAGTCGGATACATAATAACTGAAAAGCTGTTATTGAACAGCCATGCGTTCACGACTTCAAAATATACTCAAAAGATTTCATCCTGAAGGCATCCCTTTTTCCGGCACGAAAATTTACAATGCAGTGAGTCAAACGGATATTTTTCAAAGGCACTATGAATATTGTTAAAAAGCCTTTGAAGCAGTTGGCCGAAATAAATTTTTTAATTGAAAAAAACGATCAGATGATGTATGGGATTTCATACATCAGACACTATCGGTTTGATGAAAAGAACGGCTTAAGTTTCTGAAAATAAATGAGGATTTTATGAAGGTATTTCCTTCACTCAACAACCTTTGGTAAGATTGGAAGTCTGTGCTTTAAGCCGCTTAAAGCGGTTATAAAATCATACAGTACCACAAAGCATCCATTTTGAAACCATCGTTCAATTTTTTTCTCTTAGTCCAACAGTGTCAATAAGTTAGCAAAAACTACTCCGTTCAATTCTCCAAACGTAAGTTTCAGATCTAAATATTGTCTCTTATTATCAATGTTGGTTCTATCTTTCTTATATCATTTAGGTTCTGGCGAATATGTAAGGGTTCAAGAGAATCATTCTTGATTGGCACATATATTGCTCTGAAATATTGTCTTAATCCTTTCCGAGAGAGCTTTCGTTTTCACAACATGTAAAACTGAAATCTTAAGCGTAAATTTCCCTAAAACAATGTTTAAATTACAGAATCATATTGAATATGAGGCAGTTACAAAAGAGAAGACAATCTACAAATTTAAAATTAATTTTGCTGTTCCTTTTTATATTTTCTTGTTTCGTATCATCTCTTCATGCAATGGACATTACACTCCAATGGACCCCCAACAATGAGCCGGACGTGGCTGGCTACAAAGTTTTTTTTCGTGAACAAAGCCAATCCTATAATTACAACGCTCCATATTGGGAAACAATAGAAGCCAAATGTACCATTTATGATCTGGATCTAACGAAAACGTATTATTTTGTCGTAAGAGCTGTTGATATCGATGGATTTACAAGTAGTAATTCCAACGAGGTGATTCTTAGAGAAGGAACTGCAGAAAATAGTGTTGGTAACGGTTCTATTGGCGGCGGCGGCGGTGGCTGTTTCATCGCAACGGCTGCATACGGATCGTTACTGGAGCCGCATGTTAGAATATTGTGTAAACTCCGCGACCGTTATCTGCTGACCAATGGCCCTGGAAAAACCTTTGTGAATAATTATTACAAATATTCACCCCCGGTAGCAGATTTCATTTCTAAGCATGCCGGCTTGAGATCGGTGGTCTGTGTTTTTCTTTTACCGCTTGTGGGATTGAGCTGGATGATGTTGAATATTGGCGCGGGTTTTACAATGTTGCTCATACTACTTATTGGCATGGGTTTGGTCTATCTTGTGGGGTGGATAAAGAATAGTCGGTATAGCAACTCAGATGAAATTCAAATTAGGGGTTAATGTTTAATGGTTGAAATATTAAAAGAATTATTCAATGGCCGCCCAAAGACATCGAAAATCGAATTAAATGATACATGCTCTGACTGCAAAAGTGAGGTAAACATTAAAATAACACACACATCAGGAGGATTTGGATTGCAAGGTGGCGCTTTATTTAAGAGCTCCGCTAGAGGGTATTATGCCAAATGTCCTGATTGCTATAAAGTTAATCCCATGATCGTTAATTGATGATGATCGTTATAACAGTTTGAACCCGTTTGTCAGTTTCGTAAATTCTGACTCTGAGATCTGTTTCCAGGGAGCAATGGGATCGAACTGAATGAAAGATTTTGTATTCGGTGAAAAGACTTTTCCGCCGGTAATCCTTGGTGTTTTCATGAGGTATTTGAAGTTTTCCCCTAAATCCAGAATTAAATCCAGGTCATCATTTTCTTCCAAAAGCTCTACAAGCAGCATGTTTTGAACAAGGCCGCTGCCTTTTAACCGTTTTTTACCGTCCCTGCCGGTATACACCTCGATAGACGTTTTTTCGAGCAACGCAGCGGTATTGTCATCTGCCACTAAAAAAGCTTGTTTCACCAGATACGTTGCGTTTTCAAATGTAATCCAATCACTCATCATTTTTCTCTTTATTGGGGGTTTTCAAAAACTTACATGAAATATAACGATTGTCAATAGAGCGTTGTTTAAATACAATATTTAGCCCACGAGTTTACGAGGGGGCCATTTGAACGCTTCAAATGGCCCCACAAAGATATCGATATCGCTTAAGGCGCCGCCAAATCCTATCATATAGCTGAGAATTTCTATAAAGCATATCGCGAAAGCTTTTACTCAACCTCAATTTCACAGCTTTTATTCAAATGGGCGGAAAAGAAATATATTGAAGCAAGCAATGCCGGTACAGCCAACAAGAATCCAAAAAGCGGAAGAACAGTGATACCGCTCAACATAAAACCTGATGCGACAAAAAGGAAAAAAACCCCGATACTCGCTTTTGATATCCGTTCAACGATGCATATATTTTTCATAAGGTCACCTCATTAATTAACCTTTTTTACCTTATCATTCAAAATAGTTTAAAACTGACACCGCTTTGAATCAACGTTGTCTTTAAGATATGTAAGGCTTGTATAAAGAAAGTCAAAAAAATATTTCACGCAACTATCGTAGCGGTTAGATTTATGTTACCATTGAAAAAATTTAAGATCAGCGGCCAAGTTCCCGAAATTTTCATGAAATATCCGGGATAGGGCTCTCTTGCCTAAAATTGGCAATTGTTATAAAACCGGTAAGTTCTGAAGTTTTATGGTTGATTTTATTCTGGGGGAAGGTATTAAGGGCATGGATCTCAAAAAGATCAAGGTGTGTATTTTTGATGTGAACGGGGTCCTGATTGATTCAAATCTGGCCAATGCCAAAGCCATGGGAAAGGCCTTTTCCGATGACCCGATCACGCAATACCGCATTGCCGAGTTTTATCTCACACTCACCGGAATTGACCGGGGAAGCAAAATACGCAAAGTTCAGGCACATTTTTTTGGAGAGCCTCTCGGAGAAAACGAATATGTGCTTTGCTGGCAAAAGCTGATAGATTTAACCCGTCAATCCATGACCGAGGCGCCCTTGACCGAAGGGTGCACTGACATTCTGGCGGCTCTGGAGAGACTGAAAATTATTCGGATCGCACTTTCAAATACACCACTAGTGGAATTAAACGAAATTCTGAGAGCCCAAAAACTTGACCTTCTGCTTGACATCATTCGCGGAGGAGGAGACTGGCCAAAAACCGAATCACTGGCCCGGCTTTTGGGTGAATTTCAACTCGATCCTGCAGTCTGTGTTTTTATCGGCGACGGAAAAGGAGATTTGTCCGCAGCCCGATACACAAAGGTTCCATTTGTCGCCATTGATCCGGATACCGGAGAATTCGAAGGAGAAGACGGATTCGACGGCCCATATAAATACTTGGCGGAATGGGGAAAGAAACGACTCGAACAAATCCCGGGATATGATTGAAAAAAGGTACGTATTCACGGGGTGTCCTCCTCCACTGCTAAGTCATTGAAATGACGAACCCACTCCGCCAATATCGTTACGCGGGGAAGCAAACCCCGTGAACACGTACGAAAAAAGAGGGTTTACAGGTGCTTTTATGAAAAAAATGCTGCTGTGTGTTGTTATGGTGTTATTGTTGTGCAGTGCTGCTTTTCTTGCCTGCTCCAAGGATAAAGAAGCAGAACCTGAAAAAGGAGCCATTGAAAAGATGACCGATAAAACCGCGAAAGAAATCGTGGATAAAATTCAGGCCCCGATCAAAGGCGCACGTTCCGTAAAAGATCAGCAAGAAAACAGATCAAGGGAAATTGAAAAGACTTTAAAGGAACAATAAGAATGGGTTTCGCCGGGCATATCCGGTTAATGTCGACTTTAAATCAATGCGGTAGTGTTATATTTATAGAATATCGTGCCTGGTTCTTGCATGTATGTTACGTTCGTTTTGCAACGCATTCAAATTACCGCAGATTAAATTGAGGTTATAGGATGAAAGTGGACGGAAAAGACTTGCGACCTATTTGGCTGGATGAAGATTTAAAAACAGTAAAAATCATCGATCAGAGACTTCTCCCGCATAAATTTATCATTGCCGATCTTAAGACCGTTGATGATATTATCACGGCCATCAAAGAGATGTATGTCAGAGGGGCGCCGTTGATCGGTGTAACAGGGGCATATGGCGTGTATCTCGCGACATTGAATTCGCCGGCGAAAAACATTGAAGATCGTTATCTGAAAGAGGAATGTGACAGGTTGAAATCAGCCAGGCCAACGGCGGTGAATCTTGTCTGGGGTGTGGACAAGGTGTTATCCGCGGTGTTCAGTGTATCGGGTACTTCAGAAAAGATCGATGCCGCCCGAAAAGAAGCTGAAAAAATTGCTGAGGACGAAGCTGAAAACTGCCGAAAAATTGGCGAACACGGAGTCAGATTGATCGAAGACATCAGCCGCAGAAAAAAAGGCGAAACCGTCCATCTGCTGACCCATTGTAATGCCGGGTGGCTGGCCTGCATCGAATACGGTACGGCCACGGCGCCGATGTATGCAGCATATGATAGGGGGATCGATATCCATGTATGGGTTGATGAAACCAGACCCTTAAACCAGGGTGCAAGACTGACAGCTTGGGAACTGGGCAAGCACGGCATACGCCACACGGTCATCACCGACAATGCCGGCGGTCATCTCATGCAGCACAAAATGGTGGATATGGTGATCACCGGGACCGA
The DNA here is from genome assembly GCA_964195835.1 of uncultured Nitrospinaceae bacterium. Lineage (GTDB taxonomy): Bacteria > Desulfobacterota > Desulfobacteria > Desulfobacterales > UBA11574 > UBA11574. Next base: position 17,012 of record CAXMTB010000034.1, read on the forward strand.
CAGGACCACTTTCACCGGAGATGTTGCCAATAAAATTGGGACCTACCTCAAGGCTCTTGCAGCCCGGGACAACAATATCCCTTTTTATGTCGCCCTTCCATCCAGTACATTCGATTGGATGCTAAGAGATGGAATAAAAGAGATTCCCATCGAAACACGCGATCCGGATGAAGTTCGATATGTCCAGGGTATGGATCAGGGGAAGACTATAGATGTTCTGATTACTCCTGAATCCAGTCCGGCCGCAAATTTTGCTTTTGATGTGACACCGGCCAGACTGGTGACCGGTTTTATCACTGAGCGGGGAATTTGCAAAGCTTCGGAAAAAGAGATCCTCCGGTTGTTTCCCGAAAAGAAAAATCCTTGACTTTTTCTGACTCAGCCCTTTAAATCGCATCATGTTGACCGAACTGGATAAAAGAATCATCGCTTCAATTCAGGGAGATATCCCGATAGCCGAGCGGCCGTATCTAGAAATTGCCGAAAATTTGGGTATTTCTGAGGAATTACTCCTAAAAAGCCTGAAAAATCTTTGTGATAAAGGGGTTATCCGGCGGTTTGGCGCTACATTACGCCATCAAAAATCCGGATATGGAGCCAATGCCATGGTGGCATGGCAGGTTGATGAGAACGATATCGATACCGTGGGCGAAAAGATGGCTGCTTTTCGTGCGGTTTCCCATTGCTACCGGAGAGATCCCAAAGACGATTGGCCATATAATCTGTACACGATGATCCATGCCAAAGATGAGGCCTCCTGCTGGGATATTGCCCGCAATATTTCCGCAGAAACATCCATTGACAACTACACCCTTCTTTTTAGTCGCGAAGAACTTAAAAAGACGTCCATGGAATATTTTCCAACGGACGATGACGATTAATCCTTACGAATCGTTGTGAAATCCGACACCCCTCATATCCTTCTGATCAATCCCTGGATCCATGATTTTGCCGCCTATGATTTCTGGGCCAAACCCTTGGGACTTCTGTCGCTGGCATCGATACTGCGGTGTCATGGATTCAACATTTCCTATATCGACTGCCTGGACCGTTTTCATCCCCAGGCACCTCCAACCGACCCGTATGCTCGATTCGGCAGGGGACCGTATCTTAAAACCCGGATTCCAAAACCTATCGGGTTAGGTGATATCCAACGGAATTTTTCCAGATACGGGGTCCGGAAAACATGGTTCAAAAAAGATCTTCATTCCATTGAACCGCCTGATCTTGTACTCATGACGTCTATGATGACGTATTGGTACCCGGGAGTACAGGAGACCATCGCGATGGTAAGAGAGGTTTTTCCGGAAGTGACCATTGTACTGGGCGGGATATATGCCAACCTCTGTTATGAACATGCGAAAAGCCATTCAGGTGCAGACCGGGTGGAAACAGGAATCGGAGAAGAATATATTCTCGAGAGGGTTGGTGAGTATACCGGTTTGTCGGTTTCCTCGGAATTTGATCCTGCGGACCTGGACACCTACCCTTATTCTGCCTTTGATCTTCAAAGAAAGATACCCTACGTGCCGCTGCTGACGTCAAAAGGATGCCCCTTTACCTGTAAATACTGTGCGTCCCATTTTCTAAATCCAGAAAGAATGTTGCGCAGCCCGGAATCCGTGGTAGAAGAGATCAAATACTGGCATGAAAGATTTGGCGTAGAAGATTTTGTGTTCTACGATGACGCACTTCTAGTGGATGCAGAAAAGCATGCCACCCCCATATTCGAAGGAATCATCAATTCAGGTCTCAACATCCGCTTTCATACACCCAATGCGGTTCATATCCGGGGGATTTCAAGACAAACCGCCCAATTGATGTTTCGGGCCGGTTTCGAAACACTCCGCCTCGGACTCGAAACAGCAGCGTTTGATGCAAGACAAGAATTGGACAAAAAGGTAACGGCCGAAGAATTTAAACGGGCGGTGACTTGTCTGAAGGAGGCGGGGTTTCATCAAAACAAAATCGGTGCATATCTGCTGGCAGGTCTTCCCGGACAAGACATGGTGTCCATCGAGAATTCAATAGAGATCGTCCGGCAAAACAGCGTGACGCCCATCCTTGCTTATTATACACCGATTCCACATACAGCGTTGTGGCCCAGTGCTGTTGCTTCCTCTCGCTACGATCTGGAGTCAGACCCCGTGTTTACAAACAACGCCATACTCCCCTGTCAGCAGGAACCCTTTTCGTGGGAAACGCTCTCGCGCCTTAAACATCTGACGGGGAATTGAATACTCAACTTTCAATCTTCATTATTGTCATTCTTCAATAAAATATCGATAATTTTTGGGATATAATCATCTGCCTTGCCGGCGGCGAACCTGCATGACGCTGCAGCCCGATGTCCTCCCCCTTCAAACACCGAAAGCATCACACCGACATTCACCTTGCAGTTTCGATTAAAAATACTGTGCCCCACGCTCACGGCAACTCTTTCTCTATCTTTAGTGTCATAGCGAATTTTAACACTCACCACCGCTTCGGGAAACATTGAGTAGACTAAAAAACGATTGCCGGTGGGCACCTTGTCGAATGCGCGGAAATCCGTAATCGATACGTGTCCGTTGAGTATTGTATGTTTTTTTAAAATTTCTTTATAGATTTTATTCTTTTCAACAGCTGCAGCACATCGTGCTTTCACTTCCGGATCTTTGAGGACCTCATCAATTTTAGATTTTCTGAGCAGATGAACAAGCCTGTTCCAATAGCGTTCGTCATATTCATCACGCCCCAAAACCGTCATGGAGAGCAATACAACACCGTACTTTTCAGGATATAGGACTTCATCCAAGGATAGGTCTGCAGAATCTATTTTATCGGCTTTTTTAATTAATTCGGTGTAATCGTGTTTAAATCTGCCTTTATAATGATTAAAAATAACGCCGGCTGCTGAAGGGGCGATCTTGAACGCACCTTTAAACGGTTTATCGATTTTGTTGGTATGATGATGGTCAAACCAGAGCGTGCAACGATTATCAAACGGCAGGTTTGCAATGATGTCCCCGTGTCGAACATCCACCAGGCCCCTTTGCATGTCATTGGGTTCAACCCATTTCACCGGTTCTTTTATGTCTTCCGCTTCATAAAGCAGCGCTGCGCATACAACGCCGTCAAAGTCCGGTCTGGTGAGAATACGCATAAAAAGACTCCGCTTACAAAGAATATTGACTTCTTACGGGTTCATCAATTTTAGTATTCATCGATATTGATACGGATAATAGTTTAGTCCTTTGAAACAAATCGATTTCAAAGAAGCGGTAATGTTTTCAAAAGGCTATAGTGTTAGGATACGGGGAGGTTGGCCGGCTGTCAACCTTCTTTAGGCTTCGGTTGTTCCAATCGGGTAAACGATCAAAAAAATAGCCCGAACCGTCCTCTTGATTCTTTCAGAGGAACTATTAGTGTCGGGCATTTTAAAACCTCAAATTTAAGGCATCATTCGAAGGATCGCCTGGGAAAAATGACAAAGGCGATCCACACAAGCGGGTCGGTGAAAAGTTGATACGTAATAAATGAGTCTGTTGATTAATGGTCTTTTCGCACAATCCTCCGGAGGCGGACAAGTCTCTTCGTTATGCTCAAAAAATAATCCTCGGAATATCAAACATATGCCTGCCTGCCCCGTAGGTCCGGCAGATCGTACTGGGGTGGTTATTTTTTTCGCATGCCCCTCCGGGCCGTAGGCTTGATCTTGAACGAAAATCCTCATTAATCAACAAACTCATAAATGCGAAAGAAATTAATCTTTATCTTTGCCACCGGTCAGAAATAGCCAGAAAAGCGTCATTCCAACCAGTGTCGCTATTACCAGCAAATACGTGACAGATTCCGTGTATGTCATAAAATCTTGGAGCGTATAAAAAACGTGGTCCATAATCAAAGCCTTTCTTAATGTGCATCCTTGTAGTCCGGATGTTCATATAAAATGGGCATTCTGGTTACGATAAACCTGTAAAGAAGTAAACCGATCATAACGATAAAAACCGAAATTCCGATTTCCATCCAGTGTGGAAAATATCGTTCACTGGAGGGAAGATGCCAGTTAAAAGCAACAAGGCTGATGTTAAATCTGTTGAGGATAACCCCCAGTATAGCCAATACGGATGTGAATTTTATCAGGGTCAGGCTTTTTGTCCGAACACCGAAAGCATAAAGAAGGCTTGGCAGCGCTACAAAACCCAAAAGTTCCACGAGGTACCAGGTCCCATATCCGGTTGTAAGATAATGCCAGTGATTTTCAGCGGATATACCTAAAACCTTAATGGCGAAATATCCCGCCAGAACATATGATGCGGCTTTGCCAAATCCTAAAGTTAAACCGTTTGCTTCTTGGAGATGAGTTTCATCCATTTTGTAAGCAAAAAAGCGGTGGGAAAGGGTGCTTTCAAAAATGACCATGGAAAGCCCTGCGATGATACTGGTGACAAAAAAGTAAATGGGGATATAGGGTGAATACCACAATGGATGCAGTTTTGACGGTGCGATCAAAAACAGGGCGCCCAGAGAAGACTGATGCATGGTGGAAAGTACAACGCCGAATATGGTCAGAAGGATGGTCAGTTTAACCACAATACTTCGGGCTCTTTTTAATCCCAGCCATTCCATTGCCGCCGGGGAGAACTCGATAAAAAGGACCGTGAGGTATGTGGCTACGCAGAGACCCACTTCAAAGAGAATGGATGTGGTTCCTTGCTGGACGACCAGGGGGTAGGGGAGACGCCATGGCCGGCCCACATCATAATTAATGGCAAGAAACACAAGCGCGTATCCTAAAAATCCGGTGAGGATAGCAGGCCGAACCGCAGAATGGTAATTTTTCATTCCAAAAAGGTAGACTGCTGAAGATGTGACATACCCCCCGGCTGCCAGAGCAACACCGCAAAGCAGGTCAAAGCTTATCCAAATTCCCCAGGGATTGTAATCGGAAAGATTGGTGACAGAAGCCAATCCCCCTGTAAATCGTAGATAGGTGAGATAAACACCGACGCCTAAGACAATCAAGGCTATGAGATTAAAGAGGCTGAAAATTGATTTTCGCTCCGCAGTAGTTACTTGGGCCATCAGGATTCCTCCTCGGTTTTAGATTCAGCAGGTTTTTCTTTATCCAATGCTGAAGTCAAAGCTTGTTCTTGCTCTGTTTGTGCGATTTTTTCTTTGCGTTTTGAGACTGCATAGATACCGGCGAGAAGAACGGGCCATAATCCAACGATCATCGGCACCGAGCTAAGCGCGCCTGCGGTCAATTGAGGCGCAGGGGTAACCCCCAGATCTTCACGCATCCCCAGTTCTTTAAACGGGGTTCCGGAAACATACAGCCAATTGGTTCCGCCCATTTCATGTTCGCCGTATATATGATCCACATAACGATCCGGATATTTTCGAAACCGTTCGTGTGCGATTTTAATCATATCTTCTCGTTTTCCGAAGCTTAGGGCTTCCATGGGGCAGGCCTCGACGCATCCGGGTAGCAGGCCTTCAATCACCCTTGGATAACACATGGTGCATTTTCGAATTCGGGGTGTCAGAACCTGGTCGTATTCATAGGTGGGTATTTCGAAGGGGCAGGCGATCATACAATACCGGCATCCCACGCACACGGAAGAATCATACGTCACAGCGCCCGTCTTTGTCTTTGTAAACGCCCTTACAAAACATGCGGACGCACACGCCGGCTCCAGGCAGTGGTTGCACTGTTTTTTGTAAAATACGGGGCTTTGGGAACCTTTTGAATTGTCATATTTGTTCACAACCGTAAACGCTTTTGTGGTGGTTCTGCGCTTGGTTTCCAGGACGGAAAGGTCCGTAAACGGTTTGTCCGGCTGGGGCAACTCATTCACTTTATTACAAGCTGCTTCACAGCTGCGACATCCCACGCACAACGTTGTGTCATGGAGTATTGCAAAACTTTTAGGATAACCGGTAAAGTGCTTATTGGTTGCAGCAGCAGCAGATTTGCCAATTGTGGTGCTCAAGCCTGCTGCACCGACCCACCCTAAAAACTTTCTTCTGGATATGGACATGTGTCGTACCTCAAAAATATCTACCGCAATTTAGCTGTTTGTATTCGCTCAGGTGATCTCGTAAATGTCGAGTTCGTCTGAAGTCGGGTTCAATACTACGATTGTTTTTTTCTTTCTTTATGGCAAGATGTACAGCCGGTATATTTTTCAATACCCATTTTCTGGTGGCACCCGATGCACTGCTGGTGAAAAGAACCCATTATCCCGGGACGGAAAAGATTGTTTTCATTAAACGGTTTGTCATGGCAGTTACCACACCTGGGCGGCTTACCGGCCGCAGGTGTGTTGTGGTGGCATCCAAGGCATAACATCGTATCCTCATAATGAAAATATTGGGCCAATTTGCTGCTGTCCAATTGTTTTACCATGGTGTCAAATACTTTTCGATGCGGGTATTCGACCGCCTCATATTGATCCACCAGGTCATTGATAACAACCGTTTTCGGGACATCTACCTTATAGATCGGTCCGAACGTCTCCTTCCATAACTGAGGCATCAGACGAGCCATTTTGGCGGCCCTTGATGTCGATAACTCACCGGTCCTCTCCGGCAACGGGACCATGTGACATCTCAGACATGTGGAAGATTCCTTCTGACGGGTTTTGGTCATGAATGCGTGGCACCCGGCACAGTTCTTATCCTGCTGCTTGGATTCATGGCACCCGGTACAGCTGCTTTGATGTCCGCGTTTATGAAAAGCGGTTTCAAGTGAAATGTCCCTGCCATTTTTTGAAACTTTATTTGAACCGACCAACGAATGGCAGGTTGCACACGATTCCAGACTTGCAAGGTGACATACGCGGCAGGTGTCATTGTA
>CAXMTB010000035.1:0-22023 GCA_964195835.1 uncultured Nitrospinaceae bacterium
AACAGGAAGCGCAAAACAAAAAAGAAATGACTACGAGAATAGTGAAAATTTCGTATCTTTTGTTCATTATAAAATCCTCCTTCAAACAGGTTATGTGTTAAAGTTTTATCTGTAAGCTTTAAACAGAAACTACGTTCTTTGTACTTAATACTTAATATAAGGTATAGTATATTTTTTTCAACCTTATAATATAATTTCATGGAAATGCTTGATTGAGATTTAATCTCAGGCTTCCAGTCTTTGCGGCACCTATATCCGTTTGTTCTCCCGCGGGATTGAAATTCAAGAGCATCAGGATCAGCACTACCACTGTGGATGATCTATCCGCCAGACACTGGAAGACCTCCTCTTAGAGGTTCATTTGGATGTTGCACTGACTGAAAGAAGCCATGGTATAGGCAATAGAGCTTTCTCCGGCAAAATCACCGGGTCTGTTCGGTGATTTTACCAAATCTTACAATTGGCACAGCGATGTTCAATAAACTTTTAAACTTAAAAAAAACCGATTGAGTTTTGACGCTTAAAGACGGGATGGTAATGTTCAACATCAAAGATAGAAAGAAAAACCGAAAAGAGCGGATCACTTGAAAAGATGCCGAAGTACCGCGCACGAGCGCCGAACAGCCAGATTTGTGTAGCTGGTCAAAACAAAAAACTGAAGCTTGATTTGGTTTTGTGGAAAACGATTGGTGAAGTGTGTCCTGATTAAGAGAATGTGAATATCAAAACTCTATTTTATCAACCAAACCGACCATATCGATAACAGGAATTTTAGGTGCACTTTCCCCAAGCAATTCTTTTGCAAGGGATTGGGAAGCGCTACGGTATTTAAGGACTGCTTCAACCGTTAATGGGGAAACTGTATCTGATGGTATCTGAAAAGCATATTTTTCAATCAGATATCCCTTTGGCGGAATCCTGCGGTCGTAAAGTATCCTGTCTGCCATTGCAACATTTAAAACAGGTTCTCCTTTTTCATTGCCAAGCTGTGTGTAATATACAACTGAACCTTCATTTATGTTGCCATTTTTATCAAGACTGCCGGATTTGAAAATGGTTTTTCCTCTGGCGTCGTTTATTACAACCGAAAGCCACATTTGCCTTACCTCTGTAAGTCCTGTGGGAAGATAATGCCCTGCTCCTGAATTCATCACCTTTATTTTAATATAGGAAAGTTCATTTCTTTTGTATGAACTCGTTTTTATAAGCTTTAAATCTGCGGCATGCTTAAGCCGTTCTATGGCCATTTGAGCATGGACATCGCTTCCTAGAAGTTTTGTGACTATTGCATTTGCTCCTACAAAGTAGTGTGTCCAGACATGTTTTCTAAACGGTCCCCCATCAGCGGCTTTTCCCGGATTGTCAGGCCTTTCTGTTTTTCCAGTTGAAGGGAGGCCCGGTTTTTGTCTCATGTGACAGTCCTGGCAGTTAATCGTTGTTTCAGAATTTCCAGTATTGTAAGGGCTGTTTTTCCATTCGTCATAAGTCTGTTCCAAAGGCAATTTGTTTGCGGCATGAGAAACATTGTGACAGAGTCCACAAAATTCAGATTTTGTGTGAAGTTCAGAGTATTTGGTAGGATGGAAATCTGAGGTTGCATCTTTACGCGGACCAAGCATCGTTGATGGATCCTCCTCCCCGCCGCCTGGTGCGACTTCATATCTTGCATCGCCGATATGTTTCACCTCATCGATGTTATGACACCAGTTACAGAAAATTCCTTGAGCTGGCAACTGTGTAAGTTTGTCATAATCATCACCCGGAGAAGAAATTGAATAGGAACGAAAACCCAGAGGGGTATGACATTTAACACATGCTTTCATCTCAATAATTTCCTCTTTTGATACCGCTTCTTTAAAAAACAGCTTTGTTGCTTTACGCCATATAGGATCATAAAAAGCCTTGCTGTGCATAGAACCGCCCCATTGTTTGAATATCTCAGAATGACATCCACCGCAGACAGATGGATCTATAAACTGATTAACCCGAACTTTTTCAAACTCAAAAAGCTCTTGTTCCTCGGGCACCTTGATCTCTTGCTTGGATGTTTTATGAGGAGCAGGTTCCTTTGGTTTACCCCTTTCAGCCAGATATTCTGCAATTTTTTCTTCTTCTGTCTCCGAGGTTCTTCCTTTATTATAGCCAGCCATCCGTTTTATAGTTCTTTTCCAAGACTTCACCCCTTTGGTTTTGCGTAAGCTTCGTTCGAGAGAATGGCAGGAGCCGCACTTTGCTTCAAAGAGCTCTTTACCTTCTTGTACTGAAGCAAAGGCAAATGATGCGGCGAAAATAGCTATTATAATAAAAAAGGTATTTTTCATAAGAAATCTCCTGACATATTGCTGTAAAAAACTCGGCTTTATATTAGGGAAGGAATAGGAAAATTGTTGGTATGTGTCAACTATTAATTCCCGGCAAGTTTCCTTTCCCGGGTTTAGGCCCATTTGATTTGCTCGGAGAGAGCAATCTGAATTGTTGGGGTTAACCGTCATTTGAGTCGGATTTTGTCACACTTATTCAAATCGTAGAAGAATCAAACGGTTTGGTTGATGAATAGATAGAACGGGGGAATTTTTTTCACATGTATATCGTCGTCATTGTGGATTAAATTCACCTTAACCTTGCTTTTATTCATTTTGGCTGTCTAACGTTACAAAAAAAGTGTAATTATCGAATGCTTCTTCCCTGCCGGGTCGGTTTGACAACGAGTCACTGTAAAAATCTTCCAACTGCCGTACGATACGCTTAAGATTTTCAATGCCTATCAATTGCGCAATATCTTTAATTGAATCCATGTGCTCCGGAGGTTGATCTTCAAGAATTTCATACGCGTCTTCAAATTCATCTGCCGCAAGCTGTGAGGTCAAAATGATGTAATCATCCACCTGCCGGTTCGAACCTTTCAGTTCCGGTCTTGTAAGGAGAGATTCTTTCATGGTCTTTCCAATCAGAAGCATTATATCCTTTACTTCTTCTGCCTTAAAGCCGTCCATATACCGTTTGAAAGCAATTTCTCTGGCATAGATCGGTATGATGGACCTGTCCCTAATTCTTACTGTAGCGGCAACCAATTGATAGTTTAAGGTAATATACCATTTGAGAAGTTCACGATACATCTTCCGATAATTTGGAAAACGGTGGTCATTTTCCGGCTTTATCACTTCTTCTATAATTTTATCCACCAAGGATTCACGCAACTCACTGAGAATATCGTAAATCTCAGTACTTTTTCTGAATGCAACCTTCCTAATAAGGACTTCATTACGAAATGTCCAATTGTTTGGATGACTGTTCATTTTTTCAGTCAAAAACAATAAACGCCGGAGTATATGATAGCGTGGTGTCGGCTTCCAATTCAAAGCCTTGTATGTTGCGGAAGCATCCACACTCAACTTTTTATCGATATATCCTGCCATCCAGGGTTGCTCTAACGTTTTCTTTCCATTAAGCCAACCCAGGAACGAAATGACAATCAAACCCACCGCTGCTGCGGGTTTCGGCATTCGAAAGGGCTTAATATCACCGCCGTAATAGTATCTTGTACCAGTTTTAAAAAGCTCATTATGGGATACACTCCCCTGAGGACTGGCGTTGTATACTCCCAGATGTGGCAGGGTGTCGCTGATCTCGATAATCCGAAGAAAGAGTTTAATAACATCCTTGATATGGATATAGGGTATGGCTGATTCTCCACGGCCGGTCAGAATTTTAGACGTAAGCCTCTTTCCCGACAGCCAGTAATTTAGAAGCATATACAGCATAGGATATTCACACCAGTCACTGTACACGGCTGCAAGCCGGACAATTGAGCATGGAAAAAATTTCGAATATTCCCTAATAAGTGTTTCTTCTTTTCTTTTGCACCGGGCGTAAGGAAAATCCGCATCTATAGGACTCTTTTCAGTCAATACATTATTGTAGGAAGGAAATTTGCAGGCGGCCAACGAACTGGAATAAATGAATCGCTTTATTCCCAGCAATTTTGACATGTCGAGAATATAGCGTGTACCGGTTACATTAATCTGCTCATATGCAGGATTTTCTTTCATGGTGAAGTCGTAATACCCGGCCAGGTGCAAAACATAAGCCGCTCCACCATGATCTTTGATATACCTAAAGGCATTCCGTAAATTTTTTTGGTTTGTTATATCCAACTGAAGCCAATGTATATTCTTATGATACGGTATGCCCACCTCTTTTTGACTGCGGCGTGCGATGCAAAACAGGCGAAATTTTCCAGATACGGCAATGACAAAATGCCTTCCAATAAAACCGGATGCTCCGGTAACCACGATCCCAGGTAATATCTCATTCATTTTTGACACCCAATGCCGTGCTTTTTTTTGAACGAAGATAGTACTGAAACGCCAAAAAAATCATCAGCCCCATCACACAGTCGGCGATTCCAGATAAAAAGACAATCCATTTAAATTCAGCGGCAAAACAGTAAATCGTCAAAAAGAAAGTTGCGACCGCCTTTACGAAAATTGAAAATACAATGAAATAATAATATTTTTCAGTATTGGTTGCTCCCATTAAATAGACAACGAACATGAGAAGATGAAAAACACCGCCCTGGGCAGGGAAAAAGCGTTCATAATCAGGACGGAACCCTGCAAATGCCATAAGGACAGCTGGTTGAGCAATCAATGTCAGACCCATTACCAGGGAATGGATTGCTACCAACCCTAACACCGTTGAAAGCAGTTTGTCAGGATGATTAAATAATGATTTTATATGGTCAACAAGCATAGGGTTCTGTATTCCGAAAAAACAAGAGCACGTAAATCATACCCATGTACATTTATTCTATTCCATAGGACCTCAGTTTTCTTCGAAGGGTATTCAGACCGATGCCAAGGTGCCTTGCTGTTTGGGATTTGTTTCGACTTGTCAGTTTATAGACATTGATAATATGAGATTTTTCAATTTGAGCAAGGGGCGCAATTTTTTCAGATGCCGAAGAAGTCAGGCATTTTGATAAGGATTTGCGCTGTTTTAAATGTGCAGGGAGGACATCGGATGAAATAGGTCTTCCCTGTGCCAGGTTCACCGCCGACTGAAGGATCGACTTGAGCTCCCGAATATTTCCAGGATAGTCATATTCCATGAGCAAGCATCTGGCTTCTTCGTCAAAGGCTGCATCTTTTTTCGTGTAATCTTTTAAAAATTTATCTGCCAAAAGTAAAATATCCTCTTTTCTTTCCCTCAAAGGCGGCAGATGAAGCCATCCGCCCCTGATGCGGTAATATAAATCTTTGCGAAAAGCCTTTTTGGCCATGAGCTTTTCCAGATCTTCATTGGTGGCTGCGATGAATCGAACATCTGCTTTTTGCTGATTGCTCGTTCCCAACTTGAAGTATTCTCCATCCTGTAAAACGCGCAACAGCTTACCCTGAAGTTCGGGTACCATGTTGCCGATTTCATCCAGAAATAGGGTCCCGCGATGGCTATATTCCAGATAACCCCTACGGCTGTCTTCAGCACCCGTGAAAGCGCCCTTGGTGTGACCGAAAAATTCCGCTTCGAACAGGCTGCCGGTGATCGAGGCCATGTTGACCGGTGTAAAGGGGAAACGCGATCTGGGGCTGGCGGCATGAATGGCCCAAGCAAGAAGTTCTTTACCGGTTCCGCTCTCACCGGTAATCAAAAGCGAAACATCACTTCCGGCGTGAAGTTCCGCTTCCTTTAAAATTCTTAATACTTTTGGAGATCGTGTAAAAATTGGTTTAAAAGGTTTGGCATTTTTAAGCCGGGGCAGGGTCCGGCTTTTTCCGATATCCAGAATATCCGTGAGCCGCTTTTTTTCCAAGGCCCGATTCATTGATAAAACGAGATCTTCCTGAGACACCGGCTTCAAGAGATAATCATATGCCCCTTTTTTCAGACACTCCACGGCAATTCGGACTTCGTTAACGGCGGTGATCATAATACATTCTGTTCTCGGGCTAATATTTTTAATGATTTCAAGAAGATCGAGTCCATCTATCTCCGGCATGGTCATGTCGATCAGTGCAATATCGAAATCTTCACCTTTTTCAAATAGGGATGCGACATTTAACGGGTTATCTTCCGTACGAATATTTTTAAAACCCGAATTCAAAAGATGTCCTTTTAAGATTTCAAGAAAGTCGAGATCGTCATCAATGATAATGATTTTATTGTCCATATCCGTTTTCTCTCTTTACCCTATCGCCATATATTTTCATAAAAGGCGATATGAATCTTGACATCGCGGCGTGACCCAATATTTTACTTTATAAAATTTATTTCGGTCTGCTGCTTCAATGATTTCTATTCCAAAATAAACCATGCCAAAACGGCATGGTTTGTTATCAAATAATGCGACGAAGCTGTTTCCATGTATCACATATGCCAAATTGGAACAATAGCCAAGTAGAGTCAAATTCATAAAAACTTAGCCGCTTCAAACCATCCGACACTTATTCTATTGATATAATTACGTTTGTGCGCCATCTTTTTTGGCTGTCATATTCCGGCACGATTGTTGCTCATGTATGGTCAAAAAGGGGCGTTTTTCCAAGGTCTCGCTGCAGGGGCTCAGAGGACGCAGAGAAACGTTTTTAACATCCCGCTTACCATAAATTAGACCTATCCTGTGGGAGTCCTGACAGGGCCTTCGCAAAAGGGAACGCTACGGGTCGTATGAATGGAGAGCAAAAAGACCTCCCTATTGAGGAAGATTGAATTTGATGCCAAAAATATTAACAAAGGTTAACCACTTACGAAAAGACCCACATTGCAGTCAGCCTGCTGCACCCTTTTCCTTTGGTCCGCATCCCCGAACGGCAAAGGAAAATCCACTTGTCTCTGCGTCCTCTGAGGCTCTGCAGTAAAGAGAACGACGTGTTTGTAAAGATATTTATTATTCTTTGCTTTGAATTTTGGCCAATCTAAGCTGTTTTTTGTCGAAAAGATCGGAGGTAATCATATGCAATTAAAGCGCAAATTCGATGCAGGGGAATTTGCTGTCCTTGCGGAAATGGAGCCCCCAAAAGGGGTGCATGTCTCCACAATGGTGACCCATGCCATGAGAGTTAAAGGAGAAGTGGATGCCTTTGTGGTACCCGAAATGAGCAATGCCGTCATGCGGATGAGTTCCCTTGGAGGGGCAGTTATTCTGCAAAGTAAGGGGATGGAAACAGTGATACAGCTAAACTGCAGAGACCGAAACCGGATTGCTCTCCAGGCGGATCTTCTGGCAGCTTTTGGGTGCGGTATCACCAATGTCATGGCGGTTACCGGAGAAGACCCCAGCTATGGAGACCACTTTCAGGCGAGATCGGTGTATGACATTGACCTTTTGGAACTTCTTAGAACGATCAGGGGGCTCCAGGAGGGAAAAGACATGGCCGGAATCGAGCTTTCCGGCGCTCCTGAGTTTCTGGTTGGATCAACAGTGAATGCCGGCGCCAAAGGAAAATCTCCTGAACTGGTCATTGAAGAAATGAATAAAGAAATTGAGGCAGGGGTCCAATTTCTCATTTCTCCACCGTTATTCGATCTTTCCGCCATCAAGCCGTTCATGAAAAGGGTGGACATCAAGAAAGCAAAAATCATCCCCACAGTATTACTTCTCAAATCCTTGGGCATGGCCCGTTACATTATGCGGAATGTAGAGGATGTTTATGTTCCTGATTCATTGGTTGACCGCATTCGAAAATCTCCGGACAAAGTTCGCGAGTGTACCCTAATCGCGTCAGAAATGGTTTCATTATTAAAGAATGAAGGATTCACCGGCGTCCATATCGCAACTCTTGGATGGGAACATAAACTCCCTGAAATACTTGAAAGAATATAAGGATGGAAAAAATGGAGCAGACAAACAGTCAGAAGAAAAACAATGCCGCCAAGACACAGGGAAAAGATCTCGTCGGTTCGGTCATGGTGCTCGGCAGCGGGATCGCCGGCATGCAGTCCGCCCTGGATCTTGCCAACTCCGGTTATTATGTGTACCTGGTAGAAAGGTCTTCAGCCATCGGCGGGCTCATGTCCCAACTCGACAAGACCTTTCCCACCAATGACTGTGCCATGTGAATTATCTCGCCCAAACTGGTCGAGGTCGGCCGGCATTTGAACATCGAACTTTTGACAAACAGTGATTTGTTGGGGATTGAAGGTGAACCCGGAAATTTTACCGCCCGCATTATGCAACATCCGCGATATATCGATCTTGACAAGTGCACCAGTTGCGGAGATTGCGTCAAAGTATGTCCCATAAATGTATCCGATGATTATAACGAGAGCCTCTCTGAGCGAAAGGCGATTTACAAACAGTATGCCCAGGCGATACCCGGAGCATTTGCAATTACCAAACGGGGAACATCCCCATGCAGGGCTTCCTGTCCTGCCCATGTGAGTGTTCAGGGATTCATTGCCCTCATGAACGAAGGCAAATATCGTGAGGCCCTGGAGCTGTTTAAAAAAGACCATCCGTTTCCAGGTATCTGCGGCCGCGTGTGTCACCATCCCTGTGAGGAGGTCTGCACACGAAATGAAGTTGAACAGACACTGGCGATTCAACATCTGCACAGATTTCTGGCGGACTGGGATATGGCCCGTGAAAATTACTATGTGCCTGAAAAAAAAGAAGCAAAAAAAGAAAAAGTCGCCATCATCGGCGCGGGACCTGCAGGACTGACATGTGCCTATTTTCTAGCCATTGAAGGGTATCAGGTAATGGTCTTCGAAAAGTTACCGGTGCTCGGCGGTATGCTAACCGTGGGGATTCCTTCCTATCGCCTTCCCAGGGACATCATTGAGGCAGAAATCCAAGTCATTAAAGACCTGGGCGTCAAATTTAAAACCGGGGTTGAAATTGGAAAGGACATCACTGTTGCCCAACTCAGAAAGGAGGGCTACAAGGCGATCTTTCTGGGTATCGGCTCCCATGAATGCAAGGTGCTGGGAATCGAAGGTGAAGATTTTGAAGGGGTCTATCCCGGGGTTGATTTTTTAAGAGAAGTCAATCTGGGCAACCGGATTTCACTGGGTGATCGTGTTGCGGTTATCGGCGGCGGCAATGTCGCCATGGATTCGGTGCGAACCGCGTTGAGGACCGGATCTTCAAATCCTTTTGTCATTTACCGGCGAAGCATGGAAGAGATGCCCGCGAGCGAGGATGAAATTGAAGAGTGCCGTGACGAAGGCATCGAAATCATGCCCCTTACAAATCCCATCCGCGTTATTTCAGAAAATGGAAAAGTCAAGGCCATCGAATGTATAAAAATGGAACTGGGTGAGCCGGACGAGAGCGGTAGGCGCCGGCCCATACCCATCGAAGGATCTGAGTTTACGATGGAGATAGATACATTGATTCCGGCCATTGGGCAGGAATCCGACTGGGCGTGTCTCACCGATGAATGTGCCTGCACCCTCAGTGACTGGGGGACCCTGCGCGTTGATCCGGTGACCTTTCAGTCCGATGATCCGGATATTTTTTCTGGCGGCGATGCTGTCACCGGTGCGGCAACAGTGGTTGAAGCCATTGGCGCCGGAAAAGAGGCCGCTGTCTCCATCCATCGTTTTATCCAGGGAGAAGATCTGCATGAAAACCGGCAAAAGTCATGGGAAGGCATACAGGATGTTCCCACAGAAGGTTGCGAAAACATCTCCAAGGAAAAAATGCCCCACCTGGATCCTGCAGAACGAACGAACAATTTCAACGAGGTGCAGCTTGGTTTCAGCGAAGAACAGGTTCGTAAAGAGGCGAACAGGTGCCTGGCCTGCGGCATCTGTTCCGAGTGCTACCAATGTGTAGATGCCTGTCTGGCCCAGGCTGTTGACCATGAGCAGGTTGCCGTGGAAAAAGAGATTCAAGTCGGATCCCTTATCTTATGCCCGGGGAGCAAACCCTTTGATCCTTCGACATTGGAACAGTTCTATCATTACCGTAGCAATCCCAATGTGGTGACCAGCCTTGAATTTGAACGTCTTCTCAGTGCTTCAGGACCCACCATGGGCCATTTGGTTCGGCCTTCCGATCAAAAAGAACCGAAAAAAATCGCCTGGCTTCAGTGTGTCGGTTCTCGGGATACCAACAAGTGTGGGAACGGCTACTGTTCTTCGGTTTGCTGCATGTATGCCATTAAAGATTCAATGATTGCCAAAGAACATGCCGGGGGCGATCTTGATTGTGCCATTTTCAATATGGATATTCGGACCTTTGGAAAGGATTATGAAAAATACTATCTGCGGGCAAAAGACAAGGCAGGCGTCAGATTTATCAATGCCCGGGTGCATACCATCGATGAAATTGGAAAAAACAAAGATCTCCGCCTTCAGTATGTCGACACCGACAGCGAACTCCAGGAAGAGGTTTTCGACATGGTGGTTCTCTCGGTGGGCCTCCAGATTGCCGAATCGACTGCTGAACTGGCCGGTCGATTGAACGTAGATTTGGATAAATATAATTTTGCAGTCACCGAATCCTTTGCACCGGTGGAAACTTCCCGCCCAGGGGTTTACGCCTGCGGTGTTTTTCAGGAGCCTAAAGATATTCCGAGCTCCGTTACTCAAGCAAGCGCAGCAGCCTGTCTCGCCGGAGGATTTTTAAACAAAGTCCGAAATACCAATACATTAAGTGTCGAAATTCCGGATGAAATCGATCTGACAGGGTTGGATCCTCGCATCGGTGTATTTGTTTGCAACTGCGGCGTGAACATTGCCGGCGTTGTAGACGTCAATGTTGTTGAAGAATATGCCAAAACACTTCCGTATGTGAAATACGCCGGACAAAATCTGTTTACTTGCTCCCAGGATTCCCAGGAAAATATGAAGGAAATCATTAAAGAGCATCGTCTTAACCGGATCGTGGTTGCGGCGTGCTCCCCTAAAACTCACGAACCGATATTCATGGATACGCTCCAAGCGTGCGGCCTGAACAAATACCTTTTTGAAATGGCCAATATCCGGAATCAAGACTCTTGGGTCCACTCGGATACGCCGGGAAAAGCATCGGATAAGGCCGAAAAATTGGTGAGGATGGCTGTGGCCCGGGCTGCGACACTCCATCCGCTACATGAAAAAAAGATTTCGGTTGTTCAAAGGGCGCTGGTCATCGGCGGCGGGGTTGCTGGAATGAATGCTGCATTAGGCCTTGCGGATCAGGGCTTTCCGGTGGTTCTGGTTGAAAAAGAAGAAAAACTGGGGGGATTGGCCAATCGTCTGACAACCACCATAGAAGGCGCAGATGTCGGAATGTACCTGACCAAACTGATTGAAAAAGTGACATCTCACCCACAGATCCAGGTATTGACCCGATCTCTCATCGTAGGTTTTTCCGGATTTAAAGGCAATTTTACCACTGAGGTCCTGGTGGGGCCGGGTATGTATGAAAGAAAGATTGATCACGGCGTTGTTGTCCTGGCAACTGGTGCAACCGAATATCGTCCCAAAGAATTCCTATACGGCCAAGATGAAAGAGTGCTGACTCAGTTGGAGCTGGCCCAACGCTTAAAAGAGAAGGGCGCTCAAGATCTGAACCAGGTGGTGATGATTCAGTGCGTTGGATCCAGAAACGAGGAAAACCCCAACTGTTCAAATGTTTGCTGCCAGACCGCTGTCAAAAACGCAATTAAGATCAAAATGCAACAGCCGGATGCGCAAGTCTTCGTACTTTATCGGGATATTAGGACTTACGGATTGCTGGAAGATTACTACACGGAAGCCAGGAAGCTGGGTGTTATATTTTCCAGGTTCGATCCTGAAGATCCGCCGGTTGTGGAATCCTCTGAGTCTGGGGTGGTGGTCACCTTTAAAGATCACATCCTTGGCATCACTCTCGAAGTCAGTGCCGACCTTTTGGTACTCAGCGCAGGAATGGTGGCCGAAGACACCGAAGAGCTTGCCTCCATAGTCAAACTGGCCAGAACAGCAGAAGGTCATTTTATGGAAGCCCATGTCAAATTGAGACCTGTGGACATGGCGACCGAAGGAATTTTTGTCTGCGGAACCGCCCACAGTCCCAAACTGTTGCATGAATCGATCTCACAGGCATTTGCCGCTGCGTCCAGGGCCACAACATTTTTGTCCCAGCCACACCTAACCTTATCGGCGGTAACGGCGCAGGTGGAAGCAGATCTTTGTGCTTCATGTCTCATATGCGTCCGGTCTTGTCCGTATCAGGTACCGCGAATCAATGAAGACGGCGTCAGCGAAATCGATGTTGCGCTGTGCCATGGATGTGGTGTCTGTGCTGCGGAATGTCCGGCCAAGGCCATTGAACTCAATTGGTATGAAGATGTCCAGATTATGAGCAAGGTGGACGCGTTGCTCGAAGGCGTCATGTAAATTTGTTGTGAATCGTAATTCAGGCCGAAACAACTGACATACAGTATGTGAACGAGCCGAACAGAGGTCACCATTGATGATTGTTGATTGAAAAATTGTGGAATGGTCTCAATCAACAATCATCAATCGAAAATCATCAATCCAAGGGGGTATTATGAAGGAAGATTTCGAGCCGATCATCATCGCATTTTGCTGCAGTTTCTGAGGATACACCGCAGCGGACCTGGCAGGTTCAATGAGATTGCAATATCCGTCAGACATTAAAATCATTCTCGTTCCATGTACCGGAAAGGTAGACCTCCTTCATATCCTTCATTCCTTTGAAAAAGGAGCGGACGGCGTCTATGCGGTGGGATGTATGGAAGGTGATTGCCATTATAACAGCGGTAATCTCAGAGCCCGAAAACGGGTGGAACAGGCACAAAAAATTCTGGACACCATCGGCATCGGTGGAGAACGGGCTCAAATGTATAACCTCTCATCCAGTGAGGGACCACGTTTCGCTCAGATCGCTGTTGAAATGGATGAAAAAATCAGAAAATTGGGACCCAATCCCATTAAGCTGGCCAAAAAGAGGGCTGCATAAATCCATTAAGATTAAAATGCGCTTTGGACATAACCGGGATTTTGGACTCAATATTGTTTTTAAAAAATTTTATGCGTTCATTACAATTTAAGCTTCAATGAAAGAGAGGTACAATGATTGTCGCAGACAAAAAACCCATCGAAGAAATTATCGAGGAAATCAAAGATCATGAAAAGATTCTCATCCTCGGTTGTAACGAGTGTGTCACCGTCTGTGAGGCGGGAGGGAAAAAAGAGGTCGGTGTTTTGGCTTCAGCCCTCAGGATGTATTTTTTAAAGGAAGGACGTGACATCAAAATTGATGAAGTGACTCTGGAACGACAGTGCGACCACGAATACCTCGAAGAAATTCGCGATGTGATGGATCAGTATGATGCTGTGGTTTCCATTGCCTGTGGTGTCGGGGTTCAATTTATGGCCGAAAAATATCATGACACACCCATATATCCCGGCGTAAACACCTGTTTTCTCGGAGCGACCGAAAAACGAGGCTTGTGGACCGAAAGGTGTCAGGCCTGCGGGCAGTGTATTTTGGCAACTACAGGCGGAATTTGTCCGGTCTCACGTTGCGCAAAGCGGATTCTTAACGGGCCTTGCGGCGGTTCGGTCCGGGGCAGTTGCGAAATTAACAAAGAAATTGACTGTGCATGGCAATTAATTATCGATCGCCTCAAAGCACTGAACAGGCTCGATGATTATGAAACACTCTGTCCCCTAAAAGATTGGTCCACAGACAGGGCCGGGGGACCTAGAAAAGTTGTCAGGGAGGATTTACAGCAATGAAAGTAAAGACACCAAGTAAACTGGAAAAGATCCTGGCCGCCGGCCACTTGGCCGTGACATCCGAGTGCGGGCCTCCGCGAGGGAGTGACATGGAAGTCATTGTCGAAAAGGCCAATCTCATCAAGGATCATGTGGATGCCATCAATATTACCGACAACCAGACATCCGTCACCCGCATGTGCAGTCTGGCAGCCTGCATACGTTTAAAACTAATGGGACTTGAACCGGTATTGCAAATGGTAACCCGCGATAGGAATCGAATTGGGCTTCAGAGCGACATCCTTGGAGCAGCAGCGTTTGACATCTTCAACATTCTCTGTCTTTCCGGCGACCACCAAAGCTTTGGCGACTGCCCGACCGGTCAAAATGTTCATGATATTGACTCCATGCAGTTAATCCAAGCTGTCAGACATATGCGGGACGAGGGAAAGTTTTTGGGAGGAGATGATATTAAGCGGCCTCCCCAGATGTTCGTGGGTGCTGCAGCCAATCCGTTTGCCGATCCATTTGAAATCCGTGTCCCCCGACTGGCCAAAAAAATTGCGGCCGGAGTGGAGTTCATACAAACCCAGTGTATATACGACCTTGATAAGTTCGAACTCTGGATGAAAATGGCAGGGGATCGCGGTCTTTTAGATAAAGTCCATATATTGGCAGGCGTGACCCCGTTTAAATCGGTCGGAATGGCACGGTACATGAAAAACCGTGTTCCGGGGATTGAGATCCCGGACGAAATGATTAAACGGATGGCCGATACCCCAAAAGAAAAACAGCCCGAAGAAGGCATTAAGATCTGCATCGAATCCATTGAACGGCTTAAAGAGGTGGAAGGCGTACGTGGCTTTCATGTCATGGCCATTGAATGGGAAGAAACGGTGCCCGGGATTGTGGAGAAATCCGGTCTGTATCCCAGGCCGAGTGTGGATTGATTGCGGTTTTTTTCTTTTGAACTGCCGGAAAGTTTTCCATCCGGCACCTTCGATGCAATTGGAGTTCATGAAAAATTTGGAATCAAAAAGGAGGTATATAATGAGTGAGAAAAAGAGAATCTTAGTTGTCGATGATGAGCCTGATTTTTGTTCGATAGTCCAGGGTCAATTGGAAAAAGAGGGCTTCGCAGTTGAATTGGCTTATGACGGCGTTCAAGGACTGGAGAAAGTACAAGCAAATCCGCCGGACGCCATTGTCCTGGATGTCATGATGCCTGAAATGGACGGATACGAGATGTGTAACAAATTAAAATCCGACGAAAAGTACGTCGACATCCCTATTGTTTTATTGACTGCCGTGGCTTCTCATGTGACCTCGACCCGCTATTCCCACCGGGACGGAATGAGTACGGAAGCGGATGATTATATTGCCAAACCGGCTTCAGCAGAGGAAATCGTGGACAGTATTAAACGGCTTTTAGATTAGGCGGATATCGAAAGCTGTTTTGTGTCTGTGATTGATTATTTTCAATTGAAGGTTGACGATTCCGAACACCCTATTTTTCAATCGTCAATTTTCAATTTAAAGGAGGAAATAATGTCATCCCAAGTTATCAAGATAAAAGGGGATAAAAGAAGCACTTTCAAAGAGCAGGTAATGAACCTCCTCCCAGAAGGAGGAAATTTGAATCTTTGTCTAACCTGTGGAATTTGCTCTGCCGGCTGTCCGGCAACCGGTTTGGAAGATATGGATCCCAGAAAATTTCTACGTATGGCATCTCTCGGCATGGACGATGAGATTCTGAGTTCCAAGTGGGCTTGGATGTGCACCATGTGCACGCGTTGCACGTATGCCTGTCCCATGAAAATCGATATACCCGCGCTGGTCTTTAACATTCGCAAAAACTGGGACAAGGAAGAACAACCTAAAGGCATCCGGGGGTCATGCGAGATGGCGTTAAAGAACGATACTTGCAGTGCCATGGGTGCCACCGAAGAAGACTGGCGTTTTGTGGTGGAAGATGTTGCCGAGGAAGTCCGGGAAACACAACCGGGTTTTGAAGACCTTCAAGCACCCATGGATAAGGAAGGTGCTTATTTTTTCTTAAATCAGAATTCACGTGAACCTGTAACCGAACCCGACGAGATGGTGCCGCTATGGAAAATTTTGCACCTGGTGGGAGCTGACTGGACTTACGGTTCAAAAGGTTGGGCAGCAGAAAACTACTGCCTGTTCTGCGCAGACCTGGAAAACTGGGAAAAAATTGTACGGGTCAAGGCCAAAGCAGTGGATGATCTCAAAAACAAGGTTTGGCTCAATACGGAGTGAGGGCACGAACTTTTCGCAGTCCGGGTCGGACTGCAAAGATTTAACATCGAGCATAACTTCGAGTGCAAAAGTATCATCCAGTATTACGCCCAGTGGATTCGTGAAGGAAAATTAAAAGTTAATTCCGACTGGAACAAGGATCTGAAGATTAAATTTACGGTACAGGATCCATGTCAGCTGGTCCGCAAAAGTTTCGGAGATCCGGTGGCAGAAGATATGCGGTATGTTGTTAAAGCGGTTGTGGGGGAGGAAAATTTTGTTGAAATGTACCCCAACAGATCGAACAATTATTGCTGTGGCGGCGGCGGCGGGTACCTTCAATCAGGGCTTCCCGAAGCCAGACGGTACTATGGCAAACGAAAATTTGACCAAATCATGGAGACGGGGGCCGATGATTGTCTGACGCCGTGCCATAACTGCCATGCACAAATTCACGATCTTAAAGAACACTTCGGAGGAAAATACCACACAACACATTTATGGACCATCATATGCTTATCCCTTGGGATTCTTGGCGAAAATGAACGTGAATACCTGGGGCCGGATTTGGCTGAATTCGGATTATAATCGACATGCCCTGTATTGATGTCTGTGCCCGAACATTAAATGAAAAAACCTGCTGTTAACCTGCTCCAGGAAATGGTGCAGGTTTTTTGTCTCGCAAAGTTGAATCGGGTTGCCTGATTTGAATTCTTAAAACCTTATTTGGGTCCCCGCTTCAGTTTCAATGAAGACGGGATCTTCGATAAATTACAACCGGCCTGTACCAACTTTGGGGCACGTCCGGTTCAGGTAATGAGCTTAAAATGCAAGTATATTGCATATTGGGCGATGAACGGGTCATGCGTTCAAAATCGCCGACCATTTTTTCAGCGGTGCTGAAACGGATCGGATTAAAAGGGTCATATGTGCCCTTCAAAGTCGATCCTGACCAGATCGGTTCGGCGTTGCAAAGTATCAGGGTCCTGAATATCGCCGGGGCGAGTATTACCATTCCGTTTAAAGAGAAAGTTATACCGCATTTGGATGTTCTCTCAGAAGGTGCAAATATTATCGGCGCCATCAATACCATCGTTCGTAACGGCAATATACTTAAAGGATACAATACCAACGCCATCGGTTTCATGGACGCCCTGAGTGAATCGGGATTTGATGTTGAGGGAAAATCAGCCCTGGTTTTCGGAACCGGTGGTGCCGCCAAAGCCATTGTGTTTATTTTAAACTGGCTGAGAACAACCTCTATTTTTGTAGCAGGCCGTAACAAAAATAAAACCTCTGAGATTGTTCATCGTTTTGGGGGAGAAGCTTTGCCTCTTTATGATCTTGCTGATCGAGCCTTGACCGCCAACATCGTGGTCAACGCCACTTCTGTTTCAAGCCCTGATGAGTCTCCGGAAATGAAGGCATTGCTTGAAAACATCAGCATAAAGAACTGTGAACTGGTGGTGGATCTCAATTATGGTCGCAGTGAAAATTTCTGGCAGGACATGGCCCAACGCATTGGTGCGCAGTTCATGGATGGTCTACCTTCCCTCGCATATCAGTCCAGACGCACCCTGGCACTCTGGACAGGCATTCAGGTGCCGCCCGAGGAATTTATAAAAGCCCTTGATGAAAATCTATAATTCTCAATTCTTAATGGGAAGTAAGACAGTAAACACACTCCCTTTCCCGGATTCGCTTTCTACATCGATGAGTCCGCCCATGGGATCCAGAAGTCCCTTGACGATGGGAAGCCCAAGACCGGTTCCGGTGATGTATCGGGTTTTATCGTCTTTTACCCTGTAAAATCTTTCAAAAATCTTATCCAGATATTTGTCGGCGATACCGAATCCATTGTCTTTGACCCTCACGCGTATATTGATTCCGGCCATATCAACTGCTATGATTATTTTTCCACCTTCTTGCGTGTAATTGATGGCATTGGTAATCAAATTCCCAAAAATACTTTCCAGGGCAATGGGATCTGCAGTGAGTTCAGGAAGTTCATCCTGTGGAAGTACAAGGGTGAGAGATTGGTTCATTTTCTGAGCCGAAGTTCTTAGAAATTCGATGATGTTCTCCAGAATCTCTTCGAGTCGAACCGGCTGAGGTTCATGACAAATAATTCCTTCTTCAATACGTGAAAGATCGAGCAGATCTCCAATCAGCGAAATCAATCCTTTTGTTTTTTCCCTGGCACGGGAAAGGATATGTTGATCTTGCGCAATGTCTTCACCCACCATGTCTTTGATGACAAGGGCCAGTTGTTCATGGATGGTGGACAATGGTGATCGCAATTCGTGTGAAACCTTTGCAACGAATTCTGATTTTAGCTGGTCCAGAAGTTTCATGGCGGAAATATCCACGATATTCAGTACCGCTCCTAGACATTCCTTCTTTTCACCTAAAACCGGCTGGCCTCTGGCCAAAAGATGTTTTTCACCTCCAAGAGAAAACTCATGGTCCGGGATATCATCATAGTCCACATGTTTCCCCTGGGAAATTTCCATGACAAGACGACAAAGGTCTTCGTCCGGCAGATAGTCCTCTATCTGGTTGCCGGCTTTCACGTCGGTATCAAGACCAAGAAGCTGTCTGAAGGCGGGATTCATCAAAACCACTCGACCCTTGGGATCGGTCACCATAACGCCGCTGGGGAACGATTCAATAATGGTGCGGATACGGCTTTTTTCTGTATCCAGATCAGATAATGTCCTGTTTCTTTCCAGCTCGAGCTTTTCAGCCTCTCGAATGAAACGAATCTTCTCCCAGGCGCGATTGACGACGATTCTAAGCTGATCAGGCTCAAAGGGCTTGGGAATGAAATCATAGGCCCCTTGTTTCATGGCTTCGATGGCTGTTTCTACCGTAGCATATCCTGTAATCACAATAACTTGAATTTCCGTGTTCTGCTTCCGAATGCGCTCTAATACTTCCATCCCGTCCATGCCGGGCATCTTTAGGTCAAGAAGCATAATGTCGACGCTTTTTTTATTCAGGATACCCAGTGCTTCGTCTCCACGAGACGCCTTTTGGACCTGATAACCGACTCGAGAAAGGATACGTTCACATGCATCACGAATGTCCTGCTCATCATCAACAACTAATACCAAGGCGTCAGGTCTTATTTCCACTTTCGTCTCCTTCATCATGTTTAGACCCAATGGGAAGCTCTATCGTAAAGGTCGTTCCTTTTCCGGGTGAACTTTCAGCACGGATATGACCTCCATGATTTTGAACGATTCGGTAGGCCAGACTGAGGCCCAGACCGGTTCCCTTTCCTTCGTCTTTGGTCGTAAAAAAAGGTTCGAAGATTTGGGGAAGATACTCTTCGGATATTCCCGGACCCGTATCGGATATGGCTATACAGACTCTGTTTACATCAGGAAGCAAACGGCTTTTTACTGTAAGCGTCCCCCTTCCTTCCATGGCCTGTGCTGCATTTAAGACAACATTCATAAACAAATGGTACAGCTGCTGGACGTCCGACAGGACTAGGGGGAGTGATGGGGCCAGGTCCTTTTTAATTCCGATATTGTGGAACAAGGTCTGGCTCTCCAAGAGAAACAGGGTGCGGGTTAACGCCCGATTAATGTCATGGTATCGCATCAAATGGCGTGTCTGACGGGTAAACTCGAGCAGCTCCTTTACCGTATCCCGGCATCTTTTAGCGTCCCTTATAATTCTATCCAAATCTTCTTTAGCACCCTTTTCCAGGTCATATTCTTCCATGATCAGTTTGGCATACAGTGTAATTCCTCCAAGGGGATTGTTTAGTTGGTGTGCCACGCCCGCGGCCAGTTTGCCTAAAGACGACATTTTTTCCGCCTGAAGAAGCTGAAGCTGGGTATTTTCAAGTTCCCCTTTTATTCGGAGCTCTTCTCGAAGATCATGAAAAAATCCGATGGTTGCAATCTCTTGTTCATTCTCATAAATAATGCTTGCATTCAGGTTGATAGGAATAACTTCTCCATGCTTACTGATGATATCGACCTGATAGGATCGGAGTTTGCCTTTGCCGCCGTATTCATCGTTTCTAAGGTTTCGCATGACTTCATACGCATTATTCCCCGGATAAATGTCCCGAACATTGATATGATTGAGTGCTTCATCCACCGTATAACCGAAAACATTGGTGGCGGCATCATTGAAGATGAGAATCTTGCCTTTTATATCAGATGCAATAACACCATCCACGGCGCTGAAAATGAGATTTCGTAAAAAGGCATTGGAACGTTGCAGTTTTTCTTCCAGCCCTCCCCGGGTGGGAAGATCAAAATCCATACTGACAAAAGCTTCGATTTTATCGCCGGAATGGATGGGATATGCAAAAAAACACGGCATCTCATCGATATCCAATGTATTTTTCGCCTTAGGTATTAAAGTGGGTTTGCCATCCTTTATCGTTTCCTTTACCGCACAATTCTGACAAGGAGAGGATCGATCCCAGAACACTTCGTGGCAGTATTTCCCGATAATGTTAGGCTCGGTTATTTCGTCAATCCGGCAGTTTGAAGCCAGGACTTTAAATTCAGGCGAAACCACGATGAACCGTCTTTTAAAAGCGGCAATCGCCTTAAGTAAATATTCTTTTTCAGTATCTCTGCCCATAATACGCCCGGTATAAACGCACAAATCTTTAGCAGATTCGTTTCTTTGAATTATGGATGTTCTAAAAAACCAAGATTAATCAGTTAAATCGATGGGTTGAATTTTTTTAGTATACATGCAATCAACCATAACCTCTTTCAGAAGTCAACCTTTGATTTTTTCGAATTTTCCAGTTTACTGGCACTGCAAGTTAGTAAACAAAAATTGATAAAATTTTAGATTATTTTACTCTTATATTTCTATGATAAAAAAGCCACAATCGACGAAATATGGCACCATGTAGTAGTTCTGTCAATAAAAAGATGTTTAAAAATAAATGCAAAAGCCTTGAGATCAACTGGTAATCTTTGTCCAAAATTTGACCCTTTATGCAAGGTTTGGATCAAATAATCACGGTTGACGACCCGGCTTTCGGTAAGTATTTCGTCACCTGCCATATGGAGGTCAATGATTACAAACGCTGGTGTCACGACTGTCCCAATTATGCCCGGACTTTTGTCATTTTTTAGCAATGGGCTGGGCCATTCCGTATGGGCTTTGATGTTTCCATGCTCAGCGAAGACAAAAAAATGCTTTATACCTAAGTTGAGCGATTTTTGCGAAGATATCGGTGCAGATCGAGTAAAAAATCGCTCAATTTAGGTTATAGTTTGTTCAAAAAACCGGTTCATGATAGCGATGATTATCACAGCTTTATCCGGGATGAAGAAGCTCTGCCATTTTGTTTACGATCAATTAGGATTTTACACATCGAGGCAGCAGTATTATGGCCATACGGACACATATCTCAAACTTTCTCGGCCTTCGCAAAAGTACCGTCGGGATCCTGGTCATGGTTATCCTTGTGGGTATGGGCGAGCGGATGGCCGAAAGATTTTTACCGATTTATCTCATCGCTTTAGGAGGCGGTGCTATATCCATAGGTTTTCTCAACGGTCTTGACAATCTTTTGTCCGCTCTCTATGCCTTTCCCGGAGGCTATCTTTCCGACCGCATGGGCACCAAAAAAGCCCTGCTTGTTTTTAACTTCATTGCCCTGTTCGGATTTCTCATTGTCATTCTGATGCCCTATTGGCAGGCGGTTTTATTGGGGGCCATATTTTTCCTTTCATGGTCGGCCATTTCCTTGCCGGCAACCATGAGCCTTATTGCCCGGGTGCTGCCCATGAACAAACGAACCATGCACTCTCTGGTGAGAAGAATTCCCATGGGACTCGGACCGATTTTGGGCGGCGTGTGTATCGGTCTATGGGGTGAGCGTAACGGTGTTCGGCTTGCCTTTGTGTGTGCCTTTGTGCTGGCGATTGCGGCAACGATACTCCAACAGATTCTCATCGAAGAAGACCCACCCAAAAGTGCTGTTGAATCATCTTCGAGAGCACCTGAAAAAAATCCCATGAAGCTATTACGTGAAATGAGTCCGTCGCTCAAACGATTGCTGGTTTCCGATATTCTGGTTCGGTTTTGCGAACAGATTCCTTATGCCTTTGT
>CAXMTB010000036.1:0-21631 GCA_964195835.1 uncultured Nitrospinaceae bacterium
CCCAGGGATTGATTTTAAGGGTGAACTTAATTTTAGATACACAGGGTTATTGCTTTATGTAAAGATGCCTTTCTAAAAATATATTGTCATCTGAAATAACTGGTATTTATACAATGTACTATATGAGCATGGTTTCTGCAAATTTGTCCAGCCAATGAATTGTCGAGGACTGACATCGTTGTCTATGATCGAACTTTTCTCTATCTGTTGGTGTTACATGGTTTGTGTAGGCTGCAGTTCAAAACAGCGGGGGAAATCATGAAAATTCAATCCGGGCATTTTCTTAGACGAGGTTTTCAAATTGTTTGCTGTCTGCTGTTGATTTCAGGGTTCTCTGCGATCAGCCCCATCGTCTATGCCGATAAAATAAAAGATTTTGTTGAGCAATGGCAGGTTGATAAAAAGTGGATTTCAGCGATCCGCTTTTAAAAAACGTTAAGGAAATTCTCGTAACAGGCCCCGCAGCGCCTTCGATTGAAAATCTCAACAGTCTTTCAGGCAAGGAGAGAACTTAGTGAAACCGATCCGGTGGCCCGATCTGCTCGAAGCCCGAAGTGATTTTCGCCGTACATGGCCGCAACTGTTGCTTACCGATCTGCTCGCCCGGATAATCGTGGTGGTGGTTCTGACCCCAATGGTCGGTATTCTTATAAAGGTCTTCCTCCTTCGGGCGGACGACGGTGTCTTGACCGATACGGATATCGTAGTGTTTCTGATCCATCCGCTCGGCATCACGGCTCTTTTGATCGTGTGTTCGGTTTCGCTGGGTGTGTGGTTTGCAAAGCAGGGCTTTATGATGGTGGTCGGATTTGGAGCCGTCGAAGACCGCAGGATGACCTGGCTGGACTCAGTGCGCTACGTGACCAGGTATGCCTTTGAGCTAGTGAAGCTGGCCGGGCACGTTATCGTTCGCTTGTTGCTCATCTCCGCTCCGTTTCTCGCAGGCGTAGGCGGCGTCTATCTGCTTTTCCTGAACAAGCATGACATCAATTTCTACCTGGTCGACAAACCGCCCGAGCTCTGGTGGGCGATTGCGATTGCCGGGCTGTTGATGATGATCATGGCGGTCATCGTGCTGAAAAAGTGTGCGAGTTGGATTATAGCCATGCCACTGATACTGTTCGAGGGTAATCGCGCTAGGCAGGCGTTGCGCGAGAGTGCTCGGAAAGTGGTGGTGTTCGGTTGGAAAATTTCACTCCTGCTCGCCTCGTGGCTCGCCGGGGTCGCCCTTCTCTCGGGACTCGTAACGTTTCTCGTCGGCTTAATAGGCAATGCCCTGATCCCAGACTTCGGGGGAAATTTCGCGATCGTGGCGTCAGGGTTGGGGATTACCCTAATGCTGGCAGGGTTCGGAAATCTTGCGATTGCGATACTCAGCACGGCGTTGTTCCCCTTGCTAATCGTCCGCCTTTACCGCTCCTTGGCCAGCCCCGGCCGACTCGATCCGGAACTCGCTGCACGAGGTTCACTCGGTGAAAAGGCTTCCCTGCAAATTCCGGGCAAGGCAATTTTCGGACTCAGTGCCGCGGTGTTGGCTCTGATTATCCTGGGCGGCTACGCTGTCAGCCGAAGCATCGACGAGGAAGCTGATGTCGAGATCATTGCGCACCGCGGCGCTTCAGGAGCAGCGCCGGAAAATACGATGGCGTCGTTCCAACGAGC
Organism: uncultured Nitrospinaceae bacterium; assembly: GCA_964195835.1. Taxonomy (GTDB): domain Bacteria; phylum Desulfobacterota; class Desulfobacteria; order Desulfobacterales; family UBA11574; genus UBA11574. The sequence continues at coordinate 1,663 of CAXMTB010000036.1, forward strand.
AATTGTCGACAAAGCGGATTGGATTGAACTCGACGTTCAGGAAAATGCAGACGATATCATCGTGGTCGTCCACGACAGCGACTTTTTGAAGGTTGCGCGGAGCAACCTCAAGGTTTGGAACGCCACGAATGAAAGCCTTCGCGACCTCGATATCGGCAGCTGGTATGCTTCCGAATACTCAAACCAGCGGGTCCCGACGCTGCGTCAGGCATTGGAATTGGCCAAAGATAAGCTGGGCGTCGTGATAGAACTCAAGTACTACGGTCACGATCGGAACCTCGAATCACGGGTCGCGGATATTGTGGAGCAAACCGGTATGGAATCGGACATCATGATTATGTCCCTCAAAATCGATGGCCTGCGCAAGGTCGTTGCTCTGCGGCCAGCCTGGACCCGGGGTCTGCTCAACACCGCCAGCATCGGTGACCTAACCCGACTGGATCTGAACTTTCTGGCGCTCAATTCCATGGCGGCATCGACCGCGATGATCCACCGTGCCCACAAGCAAGGGATGAAGGTCTTCGTGTGGACGGTTAATGACCCGGTCCAGATGTCCGTGATGATGAGCCGTGGAGTCGATGGGATCATAACGGACGAACCAGCGCTTGCACATCAGGTGATGGAATTGCGGAAGCAGCTTAGTCCCTTTGGACGCCTGGTCGTCTGGATCGCGGGTGAGACCGGCCTGCTGCAAGGTGTCGACAAGTTCTCGACTGAAGAAGATGCGTGATGAAAGACATAGACACTTTCGCATCAAGCCTAAACGTCCTCCTCAACACATATTGGACGCATCTTTATCTTTAACAGTTTTCTACACGGAATATTTAAAAGAAAATGAAACCTTACACAATTTTTTCTTCACTATAAAAGTCAACAATACGCAGTTGTCGCTATCGAAAATCTTAAAATAGCTATCTTTATATACTCAATTCTATAGATGAGGAAGTGTGAATTGAAGCTAAAATAATAAAGTGCAAGATCAAATTTCAATTTTTACAACTAATTTCAACAAAGGGTTTAATAACACCATATCAACAAAACACCGGACTTTCTTCCACACAAAAATAATCATCAATTTATGCTTGCTTTTTTCTAACAACACAAAACCGGTACAAATCTAAAGGATTTGCAATATGATGATTTTCAGACAATATTTCTTTATACTTTTCGAAGTCTTCTGAGGTACATCTTTTTTTGTTATAAATCCGATGGATCTTGTCTATAAATTCACAGGTTGAAAAATAGTCTTCTATTTGATGGCTGTTCGGATAATTCTTCAAATAACTCCAATAGGCTTTTCGAAGTCTGGCAGACTGATAGAATATCGATGTTTTTTCTGTCTTGTAGTAAACTTGCCTCGAATCTTGGTTGAACAAATTAATGTTAAGTTTTGTTTTCTTTTTGCAGACCAACACATTATTAATTTTCCCAAGTGCTTTAAAATATCTTTCTTTGTCGTTAATTCCAACCTCATCACCCGAAAAAAGATAAGCCTTTTGCAAAACGTACCCTTCGAGCGATATATCCGTTAAAGCATAAAAAATATCATCAGAAAAATAGCCCGGGCAGTTTTCATTTCGGCAATCTTCCAACATCCGGTCAAACCATGCGAAGCCTATATTTCGCTTTAATGAATGGTACTTATCATTCAAATTATCGGTATATGATTTATTTTTATACTCAGATAAGAACTCCGTCTTTTTTTCTAAAGGCATTTTCTCATGGTACTTTTTATCAATTTCAATTGTGGTTGCCATTATCTACTTCTCCATTTTTAATTGTTTTCGTTATAGATATTGGGCCTTTTTGAGTTATAACGTTTAAGAAGTTCCTCTCCAAAAATTCCTTTTGCGGAATTCATGGGCACTTAACTTCTCCATTAATGAAAATGGTGACGCTCTCTTCTGTGATTTTTTTCATTCCCGGCTGGAAGATCCTATCCGTTTTTCTCAGTTCAATGCTCTTTACGCTGTAGTTCTCTTCGAGATGTTTAGAAAGGGATTTTAGAATATCTTTTTGAGCTTTCGGCGTGTTTGGATATGTGATATTTCTGCGGACAATCACATTTTCTTCGATATCACACTTGATTTTAGTATCATCTGCCGATATTTCCTTGGCCACAAAACTGTTGTCTGTCTTTTCTTGAAAAACCGGCTCATAATATTCGCAATAGCTTCCACTCGTTAGCGATATCGTGTCCATATAACGAACACCGAATTTTGCATTGTTAAGAGTGAAGATTTTGCATTTTGATGCGTTATTGGAATCATTAATGATGTGAGCACAAAACTCGCAAGTTGCATCTCTTATCTTTTTTGAAGAGAATCCATTTTGCATTTTTTTATCTTTCCGGGTTGATAAAAATATGTCCGAAATGTCATCGAGTCCCCGACCAAGGCTTTTTTTAGCCATTTTTCCCCTAAATCTTGATTACGGAGTTTTCACCTCCAAATGGATTAATGACCTGATTGGAATTGTTTTGATCTGCAACCCATTCATCATCAATAAGAAACCTGTATTGGTATGTGCCCGGTGCAAGACAGACACATTTTGACCATGTCCCATCTTTTTTGCGTTCCATGAGAGACTCTTCGGACGTGTTCCAATTGTTGAAGGTTCCGGCTATTTTGACACAATTTGCTTTTGGAGCATCGTAGATAAATTGCTTTTCTACCATAGTCGCTAATGGAAAAGGCTTTTTTTGCTTAACGGGCCGTTTACCAAGAATTTTTTCCTCTGCGATCACTTCTTTTGTAAGGGCCATATAGTCTCTGAACCCGGCGGCTTTTTGATCATAATCTACTATGGATTTACCAAAACTCGCGGCTTCCTTCAACGTAACATTTGTATTTATAACTGTTATAAACATGGAATCCTGAAAATGTTTTTGTATATCCTGCAAAACTTCTTTTGAGAATCTTGTCCGCTTATCATACATCGTCGCAATAACCTTTATCCGAACTTCATGCCCTGTTTTTTCCCGAACCAGATCAATTATCTTTAACAGTTTGCTTATCCCATGCAGTGAAAACAAGCTCATCTCAATAGGAACGATCACCTCCGTCGAAGCAATGAGAGAATTAAACGTCAGCAGTCCGAGGCTCGGCGGGCAGTCAATGATTACGTAATCATAAATTTTATATAAACCGTCAATTGCTTCCTTTAGTTTGGTCTCCCTGCCCTGTACCATGGAAAGACGTTGCTCTAATGCGCTTAAGGAAATGTTTGATGGAGCGATATCGAAGTTGTCATCAACCTCAGTCGTCACGTCATTGAGAACTGTTTTAGCGCCATTCGAATCGTAAAGTGCGTCGAAAACTGTCTTTTCCAACTCGCCGGTATGGATATTTAAACCTATCGCAGAATGTCCCTGAGGGTCCATATCGATGAGAAGGACCTTTCGACCTTTATGTGCCAAGCATGCAGACAGATTAATAGCGGACGTTGTCTTGCCGCATCCCCCTTTTTGGTTGGCAATCGAAATAATCCTCATCATTTCCTCCTTTTTCCTAAAATATCATTTACACTATCAAAAAAGCCCCCAAAAGGACATTGAATCCCCATGGAGGCTCTTTATGGATATTTAAGGACCTCTTTCATCATGATATCCACCAAGTTAGAGGTTAATATATGAAAAAGATCTTCACTTAGCCTACCATATTATAAAGCATATTGTGTGTCAAGAAAAAAATCCTACAACATATTGTGGAAAAAAATGATGGTATGATTGAAAGGATTTATGAAAGGTGTTAAAAAAGCGACCATGGTCGCTTTTTTTGTTGACAAATTCCCCGACAATGACTAAAATTGCGACCATAGTCGACTTTTTACAAAGGGAGAAAAAATGAGCGGTCTTAGAGAAACAAAAAAGAGAAAAACACGGCAGGCCATTATGGATGCCGCCATCAAACTCTTTTCGGAAAAAGGCTTTAAAAATACAAGCGTTGATGAACTGGCCAAAACGGCCGGTGTCGGAAAAAGTACCATATATGGTTACTTTCATACCAAAAACGAAATTTTTTTGGCTTTTTGCGAGGACCAGATTGACTTTGTTTTTTCCGATCTTGCCAAAAAAAGAGATCCTGACGCCCCGCTAAAGGAGCAACTTTTTACGTTGTTTATGGGTCAATTCCGGTATGTTACGAAAAATTACGACTTCGGCCGCATTCTGTCCAGGGAAATGGTTTTTCCCAAAGAACTGACCATAGAGAAATCAAATGACATCTCCGAGCGGTATCTCAGCGCCCTGGGTGAAATTCTTACCCGGGCGATATCGCGCAATGAGCTGCGTGACGACTTGGAGCTTCTCTATATTTCAGGCCATTTTTATGCCTTATACATCATTGTTCTGTCCGCATGGTATGAACGCCGATTTCAAAGCGAACAGGAAATAGAACAGGCTCTGCAAAAACTTCTGAGCCAGGCCATGGAAGGGCTATCGCCGAGCAGTAGGAAACAAGATATGGTCTGAATTTTGCGGTTTTTATTTTTTGCAGCATCAATACACGTAACGGGCCGGAAAATTAGCATCCAAGATTCGAAACAAGAGGTAAACACCATGCATACGAAAGAAACAGAACCTCAAACCAGACGGGGCAGGATCGTAAAAACAATATGGAAGGCTTTGCCGCTTCTTTTTCTGATGGTGACCGTCGTTATCATCATTACTCTTTTTTCAGTGATCAATACAAAAAAAGCGAGGCTCGCTGAGGCACAGGCCAAGGCCCTGGCCCACGAGCGACCACCCACCAATGTCGTGCTCATGGATGTACAGCCTACAACGATCCGCGACCGGATCAATCTACCGGGCGCCATTGAGCCGTGGACAGATCTTGAACTTCTGGCCAAAATCAACGGCGAGGTCATCGAAGTGACGGTTACTGAAGGCGATAAAGTGACCAAGGGCCAGGTCATCGCACACATTGATCCCATCGATTACCAAATCGCTCTCGACGCCGCCAAAGCCTCATACCGGTTGGCGCATGCCAATTTGAAGCGATTTGAGACGTTGTTTGAAAAGCGCCTGATTCCCAAATCTGAATTTGAGAAGAATGAAACCCAGGTGCAGACCACAAAGGCTGAAATGGAGAAAGCGGAGCTAAACCTCTCACGCTGTACCATCACCGCACCGATGTCGGGTGTGATCCGTCGGCTGGACGCCAAAAAAGGGTTGCTCCTGAGTGTGGCCGATCCCATTGCCCGAATCCTCGAAATCGATAGGGTCAAAGCGGTGATCGGCATCCCCGAGTCGGATGTGCCCACCGTGCGAAACATCGACACCGTGCAACTTACGGTCCAGGCTCTGGACAACCTTAGAATTGAAGGTCGAAAGCATGTTCTCGCCGCCTCACCGGAGAATATTGCCCGGCTCTATAAACTGGAACTGGCCATTGCCAATCCCGACGGCATGCTTTTACCCGGCATGTTCGTAAGGGCGGATATCGTCAAAAAAGTGGCAAAGGCCAGCATGAGTGTGCCGCTTTATACGGTAATCACCCGAAACCAAGAACAGTTTGTCTACGTGGAGAAAGACGGCTTGGCCGAGCGGAGGCCTGTGGAACTGGGAATCCTCGAAGATTGGAAGGTACAAATCAAAAAAGGACTGACTCCGGGCGACAGAGTCATTGTCGAAGGCCACCGTAACGTAGAGGAAGGACAAAGGGTTAACGTCGTCCGGGTTGTTTCCGAGAAAGAGGGAACGGCCCTATGATTGTTTCCGATACCGCCGTCAACAAGAGCATCACCGTGATGGTGCTCGCCGTGATTATCATTGTCTTCGGGGTCTATTGTTACAACGTGCTGCCCAGAGAGTCCGATCCGGATATCACCATCCCCAACGTCTTTGTCACCACGTCTTACCGGGGGGTATCCCCCGCAGATATGGAAACCACCGTCACCATTGAAATCGAAAAAAAGCTCAAAGGTTTGGACGGGGTCAAAAAAATCCAATCCGTAAGCAGTGAGGGGCTTTCCTCAATCAATGTCGAATTCGTTACCGGCACCGACATCGACAAAGCCCTGCAGGATGTGAAAGACAAAGTGGACGAGGCCAAAGGCGAACTTCCCACGGACCTGGAGGATGATCCTTTGGTCTTTGAAGTGAATTTTTCCGAGCTGCCCATCGTTGTCTTTTCCATGAGCGGCACCTGCGGGCTGGCCACCCTCAAAAAGATCGCCGACGATCTCAAAGACGACATCGAAGCCATTCCCGGCGTGCTCGAAGCAGACGTCACCGGCGGGTTGGAACGGGAAATCAGAGTGGAAGTTTTTCCTGAAAAACTCGCCTATTACGGGATGTCTATTCCCTCCTTCCAGAAAATCCTGTACAGCGAAAACCAGAACACTTCGGGTGGTGCCATCCGTCTGGGCCAAGGACGCTTTCAACTGCGGGTGCCCGGCGAATTTCGCACACCTGCTGAAATCTATGGTCTGGTCATGGGTACCCATAAGGGCCAGCCCATTTACTTAAAAGACCTGGCGCGGGTGGTGGACGGCTTCAAGGAAGAGACCAGCAGGTCCCGATTGGACGGGCGATCTGCCGTGAACATTGCGGTCAAGAAACGTTCCGGTGAAAACATCATTGAAATCAGCAATAAAATCGACCAACTGCTTGCAAAACAACAGCCAACCTGGCCCAGCAATACCGAAATTGTGAAAGTCATGGACAAGGCAAAAGATATCGGGCTCATGGTGGTCGATCTTGAGAACAACATCCTTACCGGTCTTCTTCTGGTGGTGGTGGTTCTCTTTTTTGCCCTGGGGTTGCGAAACGCATTTTTGGTCAGTCTTGCCATCCCCTTTTCCATGCTGCTATCCTTTATCGTGCTTTATATTCTGGGAATTACCCTGAACATGGTGGTGCTTTTTTCCCTGACCCTGGCCCTAGGAATGCTGGTCGACAATGCCATAGTGATCATTGAAAATATTTACCGTTACATGGAACAGGGTGTCCCGCGTGTCGAGGCGGCTAAAAAGGCGACTTCCGAGGTGGCCTTTCCGGTGATCGGCTCCACCCTGACGACATTGGGCGCCTTTTCACCCATGCTTTTTTGGCCCGGAATCATGGGCGAATTTATGAGCTATCTTCCGCTGACCCTCATCGTCACGCTTTCTTCCAGTTTGTTTGTGGCGATGGTGATCAATCCGGCACTGGCCTCATTTTTCATGAAAATTAAAAAAAATGACAACCAACCCATGGCAATAAGTGCTGGAGAGATCGAGGCAGCCGGTGAAAAACCCATCGAGATCAAAGGCAAAATTCTCAAATCCTATTCCGCTGTGCTTGCCTTTTCTCTGCGTCGACCGCTTATTGTGGTGGGCTTTGCCTTTGCCATAATGATTCTGTTGTTTCAAGCATGGATGCTGGCGGTGGGCATTGAAAAACCAGTGGAATTTTTCCCGGACATTCAACCCAAGTCCATGTACGTCAACTTAGACGTTCCAGAGGGTGCGGATATCGACTACATCGATCGGATCATGCGGCGTATCGAGATGGCAGTCGCCGGAGTTTCAGAAGAAAAACTGTTCGACTCGACGGCCGAAAGCAATAGCCGGTATCTTGAGGCACTGTCGCCCAAGACGCATGAAAAAGCCAATGGCGAAATTTTTTCCGGGCCCAGTGACCTCGACAATATCGAGAATATCTACGTCAAGGCCGTCACCTCATCCGCCAATTCCATCTTTGACGCCAACGCCCCCAACCATGTTGGAATTCGGTTTCTGGAAATGGAGGAGCGCAAGACATCGTCGTCGGACACCGTGGATGTGATTCGCGAACGGGTGAAAAATATTCCCGGCGGCCGAATAACCGTAGCAGTTCAGGAAGAGGGTCCCCCCACCGGCGCACCCATTAATATCGAAATTGCCGGTGATGATTTTCAAACGCTGGGGAACATGGCCAAAGAGATTCGGGCCGCTATTTCCAGGATACCCCACGTTAAAGACATTCGAGATGACTTTGTGGAGGGCACGCCTTCAGTCAAGGTCGTCGTGGATCGGCAGAAGGCGGCACTGTTCGGGCTGACTACTGACATGATCGGTTTTGCATTGAAAACGGCATACAACGGTCTTGACGTCTCGTCGTTTCGTGAGGGTGACGAAGACTATGACATCACCGTACAACTGCCGGAGGAAAGCCGCCGGGTCACCGACGTGCTTAGAGAGCTGATGATTCCCACACCCAATAGCGAGATGGTTCCATTGTCAACGCTGGCCACGGTGGAATACAGCGGCAGTATCGGCGATATCGTCCGCATCAACAACGAGCGGGTAGTTACGGTCAAAGCCAATGTGGACGAAGCCAAAATTCCCGGTCCCGTGGCCCGGGCCGAAGCTGAAATGCTGTTAGAACAGTTTCCCCTCCCCCCCGGCTACACCATTCGATTTACAGGTGAAAACGAGTTTCAAAAGGAGTCCGAGGATTTTTTGAGCAAAGCCTTTGTGGTGGCCTGTTTTCTTATCTTTTTAATTTTGGTCAGCCAGTTCAACTCCGTGTCTCAGCCCTTTATCATCATGACATCGGTCATCCTTTCCCTGGGCGGCGCTTTTTTAGGCCTTGCCTTATTCAAGCAGCCGTTTGGCATTATCATGACCGGCGTCGGTGTCATATCCCTTGCCGGCGTGGTGGTAAACAACGCTATCGTTCTTATTGACTACATCAATAAGCTTCGAGAACGGGGACTGGCCGTCAAAGAAGCGGTGATCAGCGCCGGCGCTACCCGGCTCAGGCCGGTAGTGCTCACCGCCATTACCACGATCCTGGGGCTCATCCCCATGGTTACCGGCGTTTCCTTTGATTTTCGTCATCTGGCAATTTCCTGGGTGAGTGAGTCGAGTCAGTGGTGGCGGTCCATGGCCATTGTGGTGATTTTCGGGCTTATAGTGGCAACGTTTTTGACGCTGATCGTCGTACCCACCCTATACTCCCTCTTCTCCAGTATGGGGGAAAAAAGTCGGAATGCAACACAGTGGCTGCATGATATCTACTGGAGACCCTACCGATGGCTGGCAGGCGAAAAACTCATGCGGAAACGATAAATAAAGAATTCGAAACCATCTTAGATCCCACAAGTCGAAGATACCGCTAGCGGTGAAGCGGGGAAACCCTTAACCTGACACCTGTTGGAGCGAAGCGGACTTGTCCGCCTGCGCCGTGTGGCGGAAATCCCGATTTGTCGGGGAAACCTGAAACCTTTGCCTTTTCCTCGTCCCCAAGTCACCTTGCCCCTCGTCACCCAGTCACCCTTCACCAAGTCACCCCGTCCCCCCGTCATCCCCCTCCCAACCTCCCTGTCTCATAGATTCTAAAAGGATACTATTTGTGCATAAAAACACTTATAACGTCCCAATAATGTGCATTGGCGAACAAATTGTAGCTGAATATCCTTGACAAAGGCTTGAAGTCCTATAATTTATGGTTCAAACCTTTTCGGCTTGCGCGAACAAATTTACTTAACTTTAAAAAGGACGATAAAATATGCAACCTGCCGCTTTACGCAGTATCACTGCTGACCCGGCTGCTTACAATGGCCGTATAACCTGAATTTTTCCACAAAGGTAAATTATCTCAATCGGGAGGAACGCCGAACATGAAAAAATCCACGGATAAACGGGTCGCCCATTTCCCTGTGCTACGTACTATCATGCGTGTGCTTGTCACCATGCTCGCCGGTGTTATTGTCGCACTGCTGGCAGGCTTCATCCTTTTTTTAAACAACCAATCAAATCTGAGTGTGTGGCATACCACCGTGCTTGATGTGGAGTTTACAACGGATTCGCCGGTGAAAAACTTCAAGGACTATCTATCCCTCGAGGACCGTCTGTTCGCGCAGCTCGACGAAAAGGTCTATGCCCATATTCGTCCCGAGGAAAGGAACACAATCAACCGCTACAACAGCGGCAGCCTTTCAGATCCTGCCCGATGGCCGACCAACTGGAACCGGAGTTTTGAATTCACGGTACCGAAACCCGTTGCGGGTGTTCTATTGCTGCACGGTTTGTCCGATTCCCCTTACAGTTTGCGGAGATTGGGCCAGAAGCTTTCTGCGTCGGGCGTCCACGTACTGGGGCTACGAATACCAGGACATGGCACTGCGCCATCGGGACTCGTGAATGTCAAATGGGAAGATATGGCAGGGGCCGTGAGACTTTCCATGGGCTATTTAAAGAAGCAGCTCGGTGATATACCCTTATACATGGTGGGCTACTCTAATGGCGGCGCCCTCACCGTGCAGTACATCCTTTCAACGCTCGAAAATGCATCCCTTCCCCGGGCTAGCGGCGTGGTGCTAATCTCACCGGAGATCGGTGTTGCCAAAGTCGCAGCCTTTGCCGTCTGGCAGGGCAGGATCGGTAGGCTGCTGGGCCTGCCCAAGCTGGCGTGGAACTCGGTGCTGCCCGAGTACGACCCGTTCAAGTACAATTCATTTGCGGTGAATGCCGGCGATCAAGCATATCGCCTGACCACTGAGATCCAGAATCAAATCACCAAAAACACGAAATCCGGCGTATTGTCACAGCTGCCGCCAATTATGGCTTTCCAGTCCGTGGTGGACGCAACCGTCCGGGTGCCGGCGCTTATCGAGGGGCTGTTCGATCGGTTGCCGCAGGGCGATCACGAATTGGTGCTGTTCGACATCAACCGGTTGGCGGCCAATAACCCGCTTGTAAATACCGGCCCCCGCGATAAGATCGCTGCGCTGCTTGACAAGCCGATGCTCTCCTATCGTCTTTCCCTAGTATCCAACGAAAGCGCATCAAGCCAGAAGGTTGCTGTCTATCAAAGATATACTGAAGGCAGCGAGAAAAACGTCTTCCCGCTTTCTCTTGCGTGGCCGGCAGGGGTTTACTCGCTATCGCATGTGGCTTTGCCTTTTGCCCCCGATGATCCTTTGTACGGCGGCAACGATGCCGAAAAGAGTCCCGGCATTCAAATCGGGAATGTGGTCCTCAAGGGCGAAAATGGGGTGTTGCGCATCAACCCGGCCAGTCTGCTCAGACTGCACTGGAATCCGTTTTACGATTATTTGGAACAGCGTGTGCTGCAATTCATGGCGCTTTCCGGTTCTGAATGAAATTGGTTGCACTGGTGATCAATAGAACAACCGTTGCAACTACGGAAACCCAGACATCAGGCAAAACGAATCGGATCGTGTTTTAATTTTTGGGTTATTTCCAATATTCAAATGTCGGATGAACCTTTGGTATCTGCAACGATATACAACTATCGGCATTTCAACGATACCTAAAGCTTATCTCAACAGACAACTCATAAGAAAAAAGTATCGAAGCTTCCGAATATAAACCTCGAACTTTTATAGCACCTCGGTATGTAACATCATGATACGTAAACCATTTGTCAGCAATTCTGCTTCTCTGGTTTGTAAAAAGCATTATCTTTGAAGCGATTTAATACAAAAACTCCTCGACCATTGAATATGATAGAAGCATTTTAAAAACGAATTTGAAAAACCGTGATTTTCACAGCGCATGGAAAAATTCAGGTTAGAGCGGGTTAAACACAATTTGATCCCCTTCAACATCGGCCATCAGTTTTATTCCTTCTGAGATATTCCCTTGAAGGATCTCCATGGACATCGGATTTTCAATGTATCTCTGAATGGCTCGCTTTAACGGACGGGCGCCGTATATCCGGTCGAATCCTTTTTCAGCCAGAAATGCCCGGGCTTCGTCGGAAAGGACGAGTTCCATGTTCATTTCAGCCAGTCTCGATTCCAGCCGTTTCATCTGGATATCTACGATATCGCCGATCTGTTCCCGGGTCAGATTGTGAAAGATGATGATCTCATCGATCCGGTTTAAAAATTCGGGTTTGAAGCTCGCCTGCAAAGCCTCGGTCACCCGATCTTCCATTTCTTTTCGGCTGGATGCGCCAAGTTCCTGAATCCATCGGCTTCCGACATTGGATGTCATGATGATGATGGTATTTTTAAAATCCACCGTCCGTCCGTGACCGTCGGTCATGCGCCCGTCATCTAATATCTGAAGCAAAACATTGAACACCTCGGGATGTGCTTTTTCGATTTCGTCAAACAGCACCACGGAATAGGGCCGTCTCCGAACCGCCTCTGTCAGATATCCCCCTTCTTCATACCCCACATATCCGGGAGGTGCACCGATGAGCCTCGAAACCGCATGTTTTTCCATATATTCCGACATGTCGATCCGGACCATGGCCTGGTCGCTGTCAAATATAAATTCCGCCAATGCTTTTGCCAGTTCTGTCTTTCCAACACCGGTGGGTCCCATAAATATAAAGGATCCGATGGGTCGGTTTGGATCCTGCAAGCCTGAACGCGCCCGGCGAACGGCATTGGAAACCGCTACGATGGCTTCATTTTGCCCGATCACCCTGTCCCCAAGGAGATCTTCCATATGGACCAGTTTTTCTCTCTCACCCTCGAGCATTTTGCTCACCGGGATACCCGTCCATCTGGAAAGGACTCCTGCGATGTCTTCGGCATCCACCTCTTCTTTGAGCATTTTGCTCTTTTTTTGAAGTTGCGCCAGTTTCTCGTTGGCATCGTTCAACCGGGATTTTAGGTCTGAAGATTTCCCGTATCGAATCTCCGCGACCTTTGCCAGGTCACCTTCCCTTTCCGCCTGCTGTTCTTCGATACCAAGCTGCTCCTGCTGCTCTTTGATGGTTCTTATGGTTTGGATGAGATCCTTTTCATTCTGCCAGTGAACTTTCAATTCAAGGATGTCATCCTTCATGTTGCCGATTTCCGACTCCAGTTTTGAAAGACGCTCTATGGATGCAGGATCCGATTCCTTTTTTAAAGCTTCCCGTTCGATTTCAGCCTGAGTGATCTTACGCTGAATTTCATCGATTTCCACAGGCATACTGTCGATTTCGATCCTGAGCTTTGACGCGCATTCATCAATGAGATCAATGGCCTTATCCGGCAGAAAACGATCGGAAATATAACGGTGAGAAAGGGTTGCCGCAGCGACGATGGCCGAGTCCTTGATCCGAACACCATGATGGACTTCATACTTTTCCTTGAGACCCCGAAGAATCGATATGGTATCTTCCACGGTGGGCTCAAGCACCATCACCGGTTGAAAACGTCTTTCCAGGGCCGCATCTTTTTCAATGTATTTTCGATATTCGTTCAATGTCGTCGCACCCACACACCGCAAAGTCCCCCTTGCAAGGGCCGGCTTTAACATGTTGGATGCGTCCATGGCACCTTCACTGGCGCCAGCGCCCACCAGTGTGTGAAGTTCATCGATGAAAAGAATGACGTCTCCTTCTGCTTTTTCAACCTCTTTAAGAACCGCTTTTAAACGATCTTCAAATTCTCCCCGATATTTTGCGCCGGCAATGAGTGCCCCCATATCCAGGGAAACAAGTCGCCGGTTTTTAAGAGTCTCAGACACATCACCGGCAACAATGCGTTGGGCAAGGCCCTCAACAATGGCGGTTTTGCCAACACCGGGTTCCCCGATGAGAACAGGGTTGTTTTTGGTTCGTCTGGAGAGCACCTGAACAATTCGCCGGATCTCGTCATCACGCCCGATCACCGGGTCGAGCTTTCCCAGGCGGGCCAGGTCGGTGAGATTGCGACTGAACTTGTCCAAGGCCTGATATTTTTCTTCAGGATTTGGATCTGTAATACGCTGGGAGCCGCGAATATCCATGAGAACTTTTAAAATCGACTCTCTGGTGATCCCCTTTCCCCTGAGAATTCCAGCAGCCTCGCCCGACTTCTCATCAGATATGGCCAGAAAGATATGCTCGATGCTGACATACTGATCCTTCATTTTAGCAGCTTCTGAAAACCCCGCGTCGAGAACATGTTTGGTTCTGGGTGAAATATAGGCATCACCCACTGCACTTCCGCTGACTTTCGGTGATTTGTCAATAACATTGGACAGTTCACGGGAAACATCATTTGTGGAAACACCCAGCTTATTCAGCATGGCTCGGGCAATGCCTTCGGGTTCTTTGAGCATGGTCGAAAGCAGGTGTTCCGGCTCGATCTGCTGGTGATTATTAGATGATGCCAGCGCTTGTGCATTTTGAATGAGTTCCTGTGATTTTATGGTGAATTTATCAAAACGCATTCATTCCTCCTTATGATTTTTCCTTTAAAAATTTTTCCGTCCTGCTACGCTGTATTAAAGCTGCTGAAAATTACGGATACGACACATAACCTCCTATTTTCAAGTGCTAAAAAAATAAACATTGACTGTTTAATGTCAAACCATCTAAAGATATGATCTTTTATGCATTTATCAGGGTCTTGAAAATTTGGTGATTTACGTTTTTAGGAGATTTTAATTTGCTGGGAACCATCGTCAATACATTGGCCATCATTGTGGGCAGTCTATTGGGAATCGTCTTTAGAGGCGGTATCCCCAATAAATATCAGGTTACGATCATGCAGGCCATCAGCCTTGCAGTCATACTCATCGGCCTTAAAATGGCATTTAAGACCGATGCCATATTGTTGGTTATTTTCAGCCTGGTCATTGGAAGTATCTTCGGAGAGTTCATAAAAATAGAAGACAGGCTGGAGAACCTTGGCAAGCGGCTTGAAACAAAATTTGCAAAAGCCGGTGATGGTATCGCCAAAGGATTTGTAGTGGCCAGTTTGGTTTACTGCGTGGGTTCAATGGCCATTGTGGGATCAATGGAAAGCGGACTCACCGGTAATCATCAAACCCTGTTTGCCAAATCCGCCCTGGACGGGTTGTCTTCCATCATTTTTGCATCTACATTTGGCATCGGCGTATTGTTTTCCTCAATTTCCGTATTCGTATACCAGGGGTTTATCACCCTGACCTCGACACTGATGAAGCCGTTTCTAATTCCGCCGGTCATCAATCAAATGTCCGGTGTCGGTGGTCTATTGATCATGGCCATCGGCTTTAACCTGCTTGAAATCAAAATAATCAAAGTCGGCAACATGCTTCCCGCCATATTTATTCCACTAATCTATTATATGCTGAAGCAGTTAGTGAACTTTATCTAACCCTAATTGATCGTAAACAAAATGGGAAGAATATTGGGATGCGAAATTTCGATCTGGTAATTTAAAGTTATTTTAAGTTATTTTTATTATTTTCAAACGTTTTAAATAAAAATTATTGACAAATACTTACCCCAAAGGTATTAACTCTGCCAAGTTGTTGATGGGGCAAACATGGATGTTTATCGCAATGTTTTGTATAACCTCATCACACTCGATTCCCTCCCACTCGTCGCTTTCAGGTGCAAGGTAGAGGAGGGATACTTCCATGATTTGCCCCTTTTTTTTGGACCTTTGTTATGTCAAATAAGACATAAACACAAATTGAGAAGAATTCACAAATAGCATGTACAGTATTCCCATTTTACTTGCATTTGAAGTATCTTTTTATAGTGGTTTTGGAATGACTGATTTTTTTTCGGCCACCAAAGTGTAAACTTTCAAAAAATTAAACTCATGGGGTCTAAAATGTTCAATCATTCGTCTCAAAGCCATGTAAATCATGAATTGTTCCATTTTCATGGCGATTTACTTCTTGAGCGCAATCCAACCCTTATTTTGAATGAGGCCCTCGACAATCTCCATGTGCCCTACGAAGTCAACGAACAGACCATCGAAAAATTCCTGCATAGTTTGGAAGCTTACAATACAACCGATCGACCCGTATACTGGCTGGTGATGGCAAGGTTGTTTGAACTGTCATTGATCTGTGCCGGACACTATGCTGACAACTGTGAATTCTCTGCGGCCGGAGACCTGCTGGTCAACCCCAGAAAAATTTTAATCCATCGAAAAGGTTATCCGCATCCTTTGGTCAAACAGCGCCACGGGCGTCTTACCGAACAATTGAATAAAGAGAAAAAGTGCAGGGAACTTGTTCTCTTCCAGGTTAAGCATGAAGTCAGGGTTGAAGTCGCCAAACCTGCTATTTTACCCTATCTTTTCGAACAAATGGAACGGTCGTGCCAAATAGCACCGTGGTATCTTTACGATGCACAAGAGCGCATGAAAAAAATTACCGACACGATTGGCTTTTTATCAGCCTGCTCTCTATCGAAATTCGAAGTTTTTCATAATCGCATGCAAAAGATGTCTGCGAAGACGCGCCGTTTCGTTGCCTATCACCAGTGTAATTTCGATACATGTTATTTCGTACGCCTTGGCCGGGAAATTCCGAGAATCATCGGGAATCCTAAAGGATACAGCGAGTTTTTCTCTTACTAAAGCCTTTGAATACTATACCTCAGGAGGATTACCGAATTTACTACGCTATAAGACAGTTGCAGTAGCAGACGGAGGTTTATCCCGCTTAATATAGCGGGGCTGCATGTCTCCTGCCTTGCATCTTTCCGCCGGTGCGGGATCATGCAACCGGCAAACTCGACAATCGCTCAATTTAGGTTAAAAATTGAACAGCGCACAATTATCGAACACCAAAGGCAGAGTCATCTTGGCTCTGCCTTTTTATATTGATGGGCATCGTTTATAACTTCAGTTTTTTAAAAAAGTGAACGTTTTTCCTCTGCGTTAAAATTTTGACGGCAACTTATTTTCAGATATATCAAAATCTTATCCGATAAATTCAGGAAAATAATGCCGGTTTGTCAAAAAATTCCTATCAACGATCACATCCATTTACTCCCTAAGTTAGCATAAACATCTAATATTTAAAGAATTATGAGCAGCTGTTTAATGTGGCATTCTTTTTGCTGTTATTCACTAACAGATTAATCCCAACTACGGCTTAAATACAAAGCCAAATCAGTGATTTAAAAAAAATAACCAAGAAAGGATAGGATTATTTTAGAATTTAGATCAAAAAATGAGATCGGTTTCATCGCCTTTATTTTGTTTTTTACCATATTTGCCTCACCTTTAGTTGCAGCAGAATACAGCCACATCTATAAATTTGAAGCCCCCCAAATCATAACACTCTCAAATGGCCACCAAGTTCTGAAGATGAAAGGCACACACCAAAAGGACGATATTGTTGGAGCACCTATACTGCCCGTGAAAACATCGAAAATTTTCATTCCCGCAGATGAAAAAGTCGTATCAACCGAGATAATATATGGAACATTAAAAGCAATTGAAGGATCGTACATCATCCAGCATGTTACCATACCGCAACCCGGCTCCGAAAAAGAATACGATACTGTCGAAAAACCTGCTTCGGACATTTACGAAATAAATGCGCTATACCCTTCTGTTATCTACAAGGATAGAAGACCACAGTTTTTAAATGGTGTAAAAGTAGCATTGGTCGACTTGATGCCTGTTCTTTATAATCCTGTTGAGGGTCAATTGAAATATTACAAGGAACTGGAAGTAAGAATCATAACAGAGAAAGAAAATAAGCCGGACTGGGTCATGCCTTACCGGAATTCCCAAAAAGACAGAGAAAAAATCCTGAATATAATTGATAATAAGGATGATTTTTTAAGGTTGTACCAGACTTCTGAAAACGAAACGACTGTAAAATTTTTATCCGCTTCTGAGGAACCTTCTGCAGCCACAGATACACGTCAGTATGTGGTGATTACCACCGCTGGGCTATCGCCGGCATTTGAAACACTCACAGCGCACAGAGCCTCGTCTGCAGGTGGTGGCTATACAACCTATATAGAGCATATCGACGAAATTGCAGCCATTTATTCCGGTGTCGATCTTGCTGAAAAGATGCGGAATTTTATAATAGATATGTATACAAATTATGGAACACAATATGTGATACTAGGCGGTGATTGCGACGGCGCTTCAGAAAACCAG
The DNA here is from genome assembly GCA_964195835.1 of uncultured Nitrospinaceae bacterium. Taxonomy (GTDB): domain Bacteria; phylum Desulfobacterota; class Desulfobacteria; order Desulfobacterales; family UBA11574; genus UBA11574. The sequence goes on from CAXMTB010000036.1 coordinate 19,431, forward strand.
GTCATCCCCACGAGGGGCTGCTATGCTCAGGTTGCTGGTTACACCGACGCCTATATCCCGAGTGATCTATATTTTGGCTGTCTGGATGGCTCTTGGAACTTTGATGGAGATGAACTTTGGGGTGAAACAAATGACGGAATTAACGGTGCTGATATTGACTGGTTTTCAGAGGTATATGTTGGCCGCATACCTGCAGATAATTATACGGAAGCCATGAATCAGATCAACAAGATCATTGCCTTTGAGACCCACTCTAGCCCAACTAAAATCCTTCTCACCGGAGATGAGTTGGAAAGCTCAACCTGGGGAGGAGATAGGATGGACTGGCTATACTCTTTTATGGGTTCAATACCAAAAACCACGCTATATGATCGAGACTGGGAAGGTAATAACTGGCCGAAATCACAACTTTTGACATATATTAATTCAAATCAATATTATGGTATCAACTATTCGGGTCACTCAACCATTTTTTCCGATATAAAGTTAAACAACAATGATATCCATGCAATGACAAACAATAAATATTTTTTCGTTTATTCTCAGGGATGTTATGCGGGTTCAATTGATGGTCTCAATTCAGACAACACTTATGAATCCACGGATTGTTTTGGAGAAGCGATTACCAATGGTAATAGCGATGGAGGAGCATTTGCATACATCGGCAATTCTCGATATAGCTGGTATTATCCGGGCAGTTATGTTAAAGGTGCGTCCAATCTTGCTCATAAAGAATTTGTGGAAGCAATTACTAGTGGGAATATTACAAAAATAGGGGTGGCAAATCAAAAATCTAAAACCGACCTTCCACTTGACTCTCAATTATACCGTTGGATCGCTTTTGCAACCAATTTGATTGGATGTCCGGCTACTGATTTAAGCTCCCTGGATTTATTTGCAAGCAATTATGAAGGCAGTGAGAGTTCAACTGTCAATAGCCCTGTTTATAATGCCCCGGTGAGTACCGGCGGCGGCGGCGGCGGCTGTTTTATAGCTACAGCAGCTTATGGTTCTTTAGTAGAGCCGCATGTCAAAATACTGCGGGACTTCCGTGATCGTTTCCTTATAACTAACATCGCCGGCAAATCCTTCGTAAATTTATATTACAAATACTCACCGCCGCTCGCCAACTTTATCGCAAAACATGACAACTTGAGGTTGATTGTTCGTATGACCCTATTTCCTCTTGTAGGGATAAGCTGGGTTGCCTTGAAGCTCGGTGTCTTACCAATAATTTCACTAATGCTTCTATTTGGAATTGGATTCATCGGCCTTACGAAAGTAAAAAGAAAATATAGAGCTTAACCAACATTTTGCAATTCAAATAAAAGACCAAACGATATTATTCTCTTATCAGTGGTTTGATTGCGGCCGTGATCTATAGATGATATTTCAGGAATCGTAGTGATGATTTGAACCCCAATGTTCAAGATTTGCTGGATCACCCTCATTCATCAACGAGGCAGACAAAAAAACCGGCAAACCGGTTAAAACTCAGACCACAATATATTGATTTCTCCTGCCTCAATCCAATCTGAAAAATGAGGCTTTATCCAGGTGTGATACTCATAACATATCAAATTTATTGAGGGATTTTATGCCTCAGCGATAAATTGCAGGTATCAAAGGTTTGGGTTTGATGATTTCATATCGGAATCGTAACATGTGGACACCGAAAATTGAAAGGCAGAGCCTACCAAAGACCCTGTCTTTTCCTTTTCGGTTGAGCCATTTTCATGGAGTCGTTAGAACCTGTTATATTTATCAGTTTGATGGTTGATATTTGAATGAGAGGTTTACCTTGGCCCGGTAGGCAGTGACCTTCCCGTTTTCAATTTTCATGTCCATTTGAGTAATTTCCGCGATTCTCAAATCCTTTAAGCTTTCGGCGGCGGTCTCCACCGCGTTTTTGGCGGCATCCTCCCAGGAAGTCGAGCTTGATCCCACCAGTTCAACAATTTTGTAGACACTTCCACTCATGGTTTACCTCCTTTCCTTAACAAAGTTCGATTCAAGGTTATTATTTATCTACTTATCCACCATACTCTGTACTTCCATGCGACACTATATCTGAAATTGATAAGACTTCATCTTAAAGTTTTTCACCCAATATCCCATAATGCCCTTAAAAAATCAAAAAGACAAACCCTGCGAAATATATTTGCCCTTATTGGAAAACGATATCACAGGTTCTGAACCCA
>CAXMTB010000037.1:0-21606 GCA_964195835.1 uncultured Nitrospinaceae bacterium
ACGAGCCTTTCTTCATGTTGCTTAAAAACGGCCGTGTATTTGTTGTTCAATGTTTTGAGGTCATTGATGCTGATTCTTATTTCACGTTCTTTTTGTTCCCGCATCTCTTTGCTCATCACCAGAGATTCACGTTCCAGTTTCTTCTTTATCGCATCGATCTCTTCCCCTTTTTTCTTGAGGCCGGCCTCCATCTCTTTTCCGCGCTTATTGATTTCACCCGTTGCCTTTTTCCCGGCATCTGATTTCTCAAAAATTTTTTGAAAACTGACAACACCAATTTTGGCTACATCCGCCCCGTAGGAAGAAACCGCAAAAAAGCAAACAGAAAAAACCATTGTCACAAAAGCTATTTTAAAAATACGCATTTTACCCCCTTTAAGAGATCGTTTATTCATTCTTTTAGGTAAAAGGAATAGACGGTGCAAACATTGCTCAAAATGCTGAACCCATTGAAAATTCCCAGCGTCCACCAGGCTCTTCGCCTTCCTTAACGTCAAGTTTGTATCCATATTCTATCCGGATAGGGCCCATGGGAGAATACCATCTGAATCCGAACCCGATGCTATTTCTCAAAGTGCCCAGATCTACACTCTCATCGTCATTAAAAACATTTCCGACATCATAGAAAATAACACCGACGACCCCCTGTTCCTTTAACAGGGGGATGATGCATTCAGCATTAAATAGAACGAATTTGTTTCCGCCGATGATGTTTCCATCTTCGTCTAAAACATGTATTTCTTGCCACTCATATCCACGCACTGAATTTATGCCACCCAAATAAAACCGTTCGTAATCCGGCAAGATACCTCCTGAATTCTCTGTGACGTATCCTGCTTTGCCATGTAAAAAACCAACCGTATCCATAACCAGCGGTATAAACCACCCGGTTTCGGCCTCTAACTTTGTAAAGGCGACATTCCCGCCAAGGCCTGCATATTTCAATGAAGCATTGTGCTTCGATCCTTTAGATGGATTAAAACGGCTATTAGTTGAGTCGTAGATTATGCTGGTGGTTATGCTGCTTGTAATATTAGTTCCTTCCAAATCCTTGATCGACTTTGCAGCATATTCGGATATGTTTGTTATGTCGGCGTCGTCGTAATTGTATCTAATGCTTGCCCTTACAAAATCATAAACAGGGTAGCTGAATCTCACACCTCCCCCGAAGCTTTTCCGGTCATACGTATCATAATCGGTTTCCCAGTTATACAAATCAGCTCCCATTGACAAGGGAATGTCAAACAGCCAGGGTTCCGTAAAATTTAGTTTATAAAGGTTGGTCCGCCCGCCGATCTGTCCTTCCGCGTTGAGTATCTGCCCGCGCCCCGAAAAATTCCTCTGTGAAACGGAGGCCGAGCCAAAAACACTTTCCTGACTGCTGTATCCGGCACCAAATGACATGGTGCCGGTAGGTTTTTCGGTGACATCGATCTTTAAAACCATCTGGTCATCGGCACTCCCCTTGACTGTATTGACCTTTATGTCCTCAAAAAAATCAACTCGGTAAAGATTGCGTACACTCCGTTTTAATTTTCGACCACTATAAAGTTCCTGTTCGTGGACGCGGAGCTCCCGCCGGATCACCTTATCTCTTGTTTTTGTATTTCCTCCAATGATAATATATTCAAAAAAAACCTGTTTGCCCTTTTGAACAATGTAGGTAATATTAACCTTCAAGTTATCAAAATCTTTGTCGATACGGGGAGAAATATCAGCATACGCAAAGCCTTCATCAGAATAAAGATCCATAAGAGCCAGTACATCATTGCGGACAACTTCACGATTATAATATGTTTCTTTAGTAATTTTAAGACGTTTTTTCAACCCATCTTTGGGCAAAACAAGATCACCTGTTATGTCTACGGTCCCGACCTTAAATTGTGGGCCTTCATCAATTTTAATGGTGATATAGATCCAGTTTCCCTTATATTCAATTTGTGGTTCTCCTATCCTGGCCTGTATATATCCATTGTTATAATAAAAACCCGACAATTTTGAGATATCCTGATCAACGTCCTCCATCTTTAGATCCCCGGACGAGGTCACCAAAGAAAAGAAACCCTTTTCCGAAGTCTTCATCAATTTTTTTAATATCTTGTCGGTATACGCGTTGTTTCCTTCGAATGTTACACTTTTGATTAAAACTTTTTCGCCCTCATCGATATCGAATTCCAGGTCAGCTTGATTGTGTTCCAACTGGTGGATATTGTAGGTCACTTTTACATTCTGATAATTTTTTTCTTTGTAAAGTTCTTCTATCCGTCCGATGTTTTTACGGATTTTAAGGGGGTTAAGGATCGAGCCGGTTTTAATCGTTAAATTTTCCTTAACCTTATCCTCCTTAAACACCTTATTGCCTTTAAAACGAATGACTCGTATGGTCGGTTTTTCTTCAACCCTGAAGATGATCTTTTTCCCGTCAGGGGTGTCCTCAGCCTCGATCCTTATGTCATCAAAATATCCCATTGCAAATACAGCTTTCAAATCATCGGAAAGGCTTTTTGAAAGATAGATGTCGCCGGGTTTTGTTTTGATAATCATTTTGATGGCGTCGGACTCTATCCGTTTGTTGCCGGCAATCACCACACCGGAAACCTTTTCCCGCTTAAAAAGTTTCATTCCGATATCACGGGCAAGCTGTTTCACAACTCCGGATAGATTTTCCAAGCCCCGGCCTTCTTTTATAAAAATTTGGGGGGAATCCTCTCCCAAGGATTTTATCATTTTTACATCCAGACTGAATTTTTGTCCGATCAAAGTTAAGCTTCCCCAGACAATATAGTCAGCACCATTCTTAATTCCAAAATTTCGGATAGCATCGAAACTTTGAGATGTTTTCCATAATGTGACCGCAGGAACGGCTTCCGGGGTCAAAATAAAGGCGCCTTCCTCCTTCATATATGTTTTAATAACATTCAGAATTTCGTTCTGCAAAGATGAAAGATCTTTTCTCGCATGAATTTCAAAGGGTAAGACGACTACCTTAACACTGTCTATAGAATGGGCTATATTCAGGGGAATTAAGAGCAATGCAATGATAACCAGGCTCAGATGTCTATACATGAAATGTTTCAATACCTAAATTCTCTATTCCAGACCGTTAGGTTTTTTATATCAATTTTACCTGTTAGTAAAGAATCCCGGCCCATAGGACCAGGTTTTTCAGGACTAAATAAATCGATTTAAAGCTGATTCAGATGGTTGATTTTATAAAGCTATCAATGAACGTTTTTTATTGAATCATCCCTTTAATTAAATCAGTTGGCCATCCACAATCGTCATACTGCGTGACATGTAGGATGCAAGTTCCATATTGTGCGTTACAACGATCAAGGTCATGTTAAGTTCTTCGTTTAGCTCCATAAGCAGGTCATGAATATACTCGCTGTTTCTCTTATCAAGGTTGCCGGTAGGCTCGTCGGCCAAAAGAATTGCAGGTTTGAGCACCAGACTTCTAGCCAAGGCAACCCGCTGCTGTTCACCTCCTGAAAGCTTAGAAGCCCTGAAATTTAATCTGTCTTTAAGACCGACTCTTACTAGCATATCCTCTGCAACTTCCCGGGCTTTATTTTTACTCAGCCCTTTAATCAATGCCGGCATCATTGTATTTTCAAGGGCGGAAAATTCAGGAAGCAAGTAATGAAACTGGAACACAAATCCTACGGTTTCATTTCGAAATTTCGCCAGTTTCGTTTGATTAAGAAGGAAGATGTCGTCATTTTTAAAAAAATAGGTTCCGCTATCAGGACGATCAAGTGCACCCAAAATATGGAGCAGCGTCGACTTTCCAATTCCAGAGGCACCAACAATAGCCAGGGTCTCTCCAGCATTCAAATCTATATTTACACCCTTTAGAATATCAATAGTCGCGCCACTGTTTTCATAACTTTTGAATAGATCTCTGACAGACAAAAAACGATCTGAAAGAAATTTTTCATCGCGATTCAGAGCGTTAACCATACCGGATGGCCTCTATTGGATTGAGTTTTGATGCCTGGATCGCCGGGTAGAGTGTCGCCAAAAAACAGATGACCATTGCTGCAGACGCTATCATAAAAACATCCAGCGCTTCAAGTCGCACCGGCAGGGTTGAAATGTAATACACATCCCCCGGCAGTTGAATAAATTTATATTTTTCCAACAATTTGCATATTATAAATCCCAGACTTACACCGAGCGAAGTTCCCACGGCACCAATGATCATACCCTTGTAGATAAAAATTTTTCTGATGCTGCTGTCCATTGCCCCCATAGCCTTTAGTATAGCGATATCCTTGGTTTTTCCCATAACCATCATAATCAGCGTACTAGCAATGTTAAAGGCTGCCACTAACACGATCAGAGCCAGAATAATAAACATCACCGTCTTTTCCAGCTTAAGTGCAGAAAAGAGATTGTGATTCATTTGCATCCAGTCTCTGGCCCAATAAGGAAACCCTAGTTTTGAAACGATCTTTTTTGCTATATTTCTTGCGTTATAAATATCATCGACACGCACTTCAATTCCGGTGACAGAGCCTTTCATGTTTAAAATCTTTTGCGCGTCTTTCAGGTTGATATAAGCTAGAGACCCATCATATTCGTACATACCTGATTCAAAAAGCCCCACGACTTCGAAACGCTTCATGGCTGGAAGGTATCCTATGGGAGAAATCATACCTCGGGATGATATCAGGTAGACTGCATCGCCCTTTAAAACGCCCAAATTTCTAGCAAGTTCTTTGCCGAGAATGATTCCAGGAACAAGTGTTTTTGAGTTCCCCTGCCGCTGAACCTGCTTCAGATTCTGCAAAACAGAATTATTCAAAATCTTTATGACACTGTCGGCGGATTCCGGATCAATACCTCTTAAAACAGCGCCTGAAACTCCGGTTGATGATCGAAGCATAATCTGAGAATATATAAATGGCGTAGCTGCTTCCACCCCGTGGAGTTCATTGATTTGTTTCGATATCTTTTTATATCCGGAAAAAGAACCATCGTGACGCATCAGTACAATATGTGATTCAACCCCGAGTATGCGCTGTTTAAGATCAGACTCAAAGCCGGCCATGACGGCAATCACGACGATCAGGGCCATGACGCCGACAGTAACGCCGGCGACAGAAAGTATGGTAATTAATGAAATGAACGTCTCTTTCTGCTTGGCCCTGAGATAACGGCCACCTATGAAATACTCAAAGGACATATTAATAAGGTTATGGGTTATAGGTTATTAGTTTCTTAAATGTAATTTTTGTGTTTTTTATGGCAAAAAATTATCTAAATCCATTGAGTGTGAAGTGCCTAAAGTGATCTAAAATGCCTATTTATCCCGTATTAAACGGGAAAGTTAAGGTATTCTGTCGATTTTATTTAATATAAATAGCCGGAGCGCAGCGACTCAATAACTTTAGATCACTTTTAACTTTTCCGGCTTGTCCGGGTTAGGTTATGGTTTTTAGCAATGGGTTGTTTTATCCATGCCCCATTACCAATTACTGCTTAACGCTTTCAATTGGTTTCATGTGTGGAAAAAGAATAACTTCTCTGATGGAAGCGGCATCAGCAAGAAGCATGACCAATCGGTCTATCCCTATTCCTTCCCCGGCAGTGGGAGGCATTCCATACTCCAACGCTTCAATATAATCTTTGTCCATATAATGAGCCTCTTTATCACCGGCTTCCCTGTCAGCAGTTTGTTGCAAAAATCGCTTTTCTTGGTCATCAGGATCATTGAGTTCCGAAAATCCATTTGCGATCTCATGGCCTGCTATAAAAAGCTCAAATCGATCCGTAAGATTGGAATCCGCCTCACTCCTTCTGGAAAGGGGAGAAACTTCAACCGGATATCCGGTAATAAACGTAGGCTGCAAAAGTTTCGGTTCCACCAGAATATCAAACAGTTTTGTTATAATCTTTCCTTTGCGTCCGGTTTTTGTTATTTTAATATTTTTTATCGCAGCCAATTCAAGCAGTCCTTCTCGGTCATTTAGCAGGCTGGGATTTATACCTCCGTATTCTTCTAAAGCCGACGCAAGGGACATTCTACGCCACTTCGCACCCAAATCGATAGCATTTCCTTGATATGATATTGTCGTCGAACCGACGACGTCCAGGGCGACATAACGAAACATTTCTTCGGTAAGATCCATCATGTGCTCATATGTCGCGTAGGCCTGATAAAATTCGAGCATGGTAAATTCCGGATTGTGCCGCGCAGAGACTCCTTCATTCCTGAAATTTCTGTTGATTTCGAAAACCCTCTCAAATCCGCCAACAACCAGACGTTTTAGATACAATTCAGGAGCTATTCGTAAAAACAAATCTATGCCCAAAGCATTATGGTGCGTTATAAATGGAGTCGCCTCCGCTCCTCCCGGAATAGGCTGCATCATCGGCGTCTCCACCTCAAGAAAATCGCGGTCCAAAAAGAATGTGCGTATGGCCTGAATGATTTTGCTCCGTTTTTCAAAAATATCTCGTACATGTGAATTCATTATTAAATCAAGATAACGACGGCGATACCGTTTTTCAGGATCTTTGAGACCATGAAATTTTTCCGGCAAGGGTCGAGTTGATTTACAGACAAGCCTCAATTCATTGGCAAGAAGCGTCCACTCACCTGTTTTGGTTTTGAACATTCCACCTTTCAAACCAACAAAATCCCCAATATCCATCTGCTTAAAAAGATTGTAAGATTGGTTTCCCATTTTGTCTTTTCTCACATACGCCTGAAGCTGTCCCGTACGGTCCCTAAACCTGATAAAGGCGGCTTTTCCAAACCGGTTTACAGCCATCATGCGGCCGGCAACAATAAAAACAGGATCATCCTGTGTAAGAGAATCTGGTGAATTCTCTATGGCCTTCATAATATCTCGAACAGTATGCAACACTTCAAAATCGTTTGGAAAAAGATTAATATTGTTGTTTTTTAAGTCTTCGAGCTTCTTTTTTCTATTTTCTATGATTGCGCTCTTTTTATCCATATGCTTTTACCTAAGTTGCGCGGTTGCTAAAGTTGCCGCAGATTCAAAACAAAGCGCATAAAGCTATTATATACTATCGCAAATGCGCTTCAACGCAGATCTAAGATTCCCGTCTCTGACGGGGGGGATGCGGTGAGATCGGCGATCCTGAAGGGTTTCAAATTCAAATAATGATAATTTTTACTGAAACAAATCTGTTCCCAATGGGTTAACCTTACCAATAATTTATTGGCAATGCCTTTTATAAATTAACATTATCAATACATCAGAGTTCTAATAGAAAAAGACACTTTATCGAACGATTAAACTTGGTCTGGTAACCTATTTGCATATAAGTGTCAAGATTAAGTTGGTATATCTATCCGATTTAATTTCCAAGTAAATCTCGTCCCCTTACCGACCTCACTCTCAACTTCAAGCCAGGTATTATAGGATTCAAGGATTCTGTGAACGATGGAAAGTCCAAGCCCGGTACCGCTTGATTTTGTTGTGAAAAAGGGATCAAAAATTGATTGTATGAGTTTTTTTGTCATTCCACAACCCGTGTCATTAACTTCGACACATGCATAGTTATGCTTCAAAGAATATGTTTTAACCTTAATAAGACCTTCACCCTCAATAGCCTCGGCTGCATTTAGAATGATATTCCACATGACTTGGCGCAGGTGAACAGGGTCCATTTCAACCCAAATATTGGGGGAAAAATCGCTCATAATCGAAACTCTGCGGCTGGTATCTTGATTTTTTTCAAAAAGTTTGATGGTATCTGCCAAAGCGCTTTCAAGATCTACTCTCTCGATTTTACCCACCGGTGGTTTTGCGAACAAAAGAAAATTATTTGCAAGGGCATTTAACCTGTCTGTCTCACGCAGCACAATCTGCATCAGCTTATCATGTTCGGGATCATAGGGAATTTCTTTTCTTAAAATCTGGATGGACCCCGCCAGTGACGCCAGAGGATTCTTGATTTCATGGGTCATGCCGGCCGCCATTTCACCCAGGTAAGCCATCTTTTCCACACGTTCTACACGTTCTTCCATGACTGAAAGCTCTTTTTTTGTCCTCCTCAGCTGCTCTGACAGTAAGCCGCTTAAAAAAGCAACTGCAAAACAAGCCACCATGGTAATCACAACCTTAAAAAACACAAGGTTCCAGGCATAGTTGCCAATTGAACTGCTCTCTTTTAAAAAATAAGGATCAATGATACCGTAATATTCGAGGTTGATCAGAATACCGTACTGGATACTGCAAAAAGAAGCCATGATCATACTCCCCTTTCTAAAAATGATCATGCTCGAATAGATAATGACAACCAGATATAGAAAAGAAAAAATACTTGTGAAACTGCCGGTAATAAAAATGATTAATGTTACTAATAACGTATCGATTCCGATTTGAAAATAGGGAAAAAGTAGCCCTATTTTTACAGTACGAAAAATAAAGGCGTAGTAAATTGAAAGCAGAAATATGATGACGATAAGACCATGAAGAACGATGAAAGATTTGTTCGGGGGAAAAGAATTTTCTTTAAGCAGGACAAAAATCGCTGAACCCAGTAATAATGAAGCAAAAAGGATTCTAAAGAACATAAGCCATTTGAGCTTATGATATAAATCTTCTTCAGGCGTTATTGAAGAACTGATCATAATGTTCAATAGGGACTTTACACCACCGATGCCATTTTGAAAATAGGCAAATACATAGCCACAACCAACCCGCCGATAACCACACCCAAAAATACAATCATAAACGGCTCTATCAACGCAGTCAGGTTCTCCACTGCCTGATCGACTTCCTCTTCATAAAATTCAGCAATTTTTGTTAACATTGCATCAAGGGCGCCGGTGGATTCGCCGACAGCAATCATCTGGCAAACCATTGACGGAAAGACCCCGCTTTCAGCAAGCGGATCTGACATTGTTCGCCCCTCTGCAATGGCAGTTCGGGTATCAAGCACAGCTTTTTCAATGGTTTTGTTACCAGCTGTTTTAGCAACAATTTCAAGCGCATCTAAAATCGCAACCCCGCTGGAAAGCATTGTCCCGGTGGTTCGTGTAAATTTGGCAACAGCGGCTTTCCGAACCAAATCCCCGAATAACGGCACTTTTAGCAAAAGATCATCCATTAAGATTCTTCCTTTTTCGGTTCTATAAAAACGCCGCATTGCGTATATGAATATAATTGTTGCACCGATAATATAAAAGATATTGGATTTAATAGCCCTGCTCAAATTAACGACAACCTGGGTGGCCACCGGCAGCGCACTTCCCATACCTGAAAACATTTCCTCAAATACGGGAATAACAAAAACCATGATAATAGCTACGACGACAATGGCGATAACAATCGTTACCAGGGGATACGTCATACCGCCTTTTATTTTGGATTTAAGCTTCGCAGCTTTCTCCAGGTAGGCTGACAGCCTTCTCAAAATCATATCCAATATACCGCCGGCTTCCCCGGCTGCTATCATATTTACAAAAAGATCATCGAACTGTTTGGGGTACTTTCTTAATGCTTCTGCAAGGGTTTGTCCGCTCTCAACACTCGATTTAACGTCTTTGAGCATCTTTTTAAACGTTTTGTTGTCATTCTGGGCATAAAGAATATCAAGGCATTGGATGATAGGAAGTCCGGCATCGATCATGGTCGAAAATTGTCGGCAAAAAATTATGATATCGGACTCCTTTACTTTAGGCTGCATAAAAGAGACATTTTCAAAGAGATCCTTTGGCTTCTTTTTAATTTTGGCAGAGGTTATTTTTCGTCTGGTAAGTTCCGAACGGACAACATCTTCAGATGGTGCGTCCATTTCGCCTTTTTTGTTCTTATTATGTCGATCCTTCCCTTTCCATAAATAAACCGGCATGATCATTCCTCCTTATAATGGAGACAACGCAAAATATATAAGTTAAATAGTATCATAATCCTGGTCATACAACAACAGATTTACAGAATTTATTGCTAAATTGGGTGTTATACCGCTTGATAAACACATTCATATGGCATATGTTTAATATTCGATCTTTTCTATCAAAAACTTTAAATTATTTGTAATAATAATTTTATGCCGTTCAAACTATCTTTTCCGCCAAACCCACAATATGAAAGAATAAAGGCTTAAAAAGGCCTCATCGTGACTCAAACGCAAAAAAAACATACCAAAGGCCTCACCATCATCACAACACACATCAACGCTGACTTTGATGCTTTGGCCTCAATGCTTGCGGCGCAGAAATTGTATCCTGATTCCATGGCGGTTTTTCCAGGTTCCCAGGAAAAAAATTTAAGAAATTTCTTTATAAAATCAATGGTTTATCTTTTTAATATGGCTGACATTAAAGATATCGATTTGGATAGCGTCAAAAAGCTGGTCCTGGTGGATACCCGGCAGGCAAGTCGTATCGGAAAACTTTCAGCTGTACTGGAGCGTCCGGATGTTGATATTCATATCTATGATCACCATCCCCCAATGAGTGGCGACATTAAGGGTCATTACGAGATTCATTGTGCAACCGGCGCCACGGTTACAATTCTTACAGAAATCTTAAGAGAAAAGGAGATCGAAATTTCACCTGATGAAGCAACGATCTTGTGTCTCGGCATATATGAAGACACAGGCTCTTTCACTTTTCCAAGCACAACAGAAAAAGATTTTACAGCCGCCGCTTTTTTGCTATCAAAGGGCGCCAATTTAAATGTTATTTCTAACCTGATTTCAAGAGAGATAAGCCCTGAACAGGTGGGACTTCTAAATGACATGATTCAAGCCTCAACCCGTTATAATATTGATAGTATCGAAATTGTAATTACAAGTGTATCGACGGACAATTATGTGTCCGATTTCGCCTTTTTGGTCCACAAAATGGTTAAAATGGAAAACCTTGATGCAATATTTGCCATCGCCCGCATGGGAGATAAAATGTATATCATCGCCCGAAGCAGAATACCGGAAGTCGATGTCGGCGCTATTGTCACTCATCTGGGCGGTGGAGGGCATACATTTGCAGCAGCCGCAACGATCAAAGGCAAGACCTTGGTACAGATTGAGAACGAGCTGATAGAAATCCTTTACAGTAAAATCAAATCTCGTAGTCGGGCAAAAGATCTTATGTCATCGCCGGCTATCACGGTCGATGAAAACGTTTCCTGTAGAGACGCCGGAAACCTTCTTACCCGTTATAACATCAATGCACTTTTGGTTACCCAAAAAAATAATGACAAAGAAAATCTTCAGGGTTTTATAACCCGACAGATTATCGAAAAGGCCATGTATCACGGGTTAGATCACATTCCCATAAAGGAGTATATGACAACCGAAATGGCATCTGTTGAATCCGATTCCGAGTTAGCCGAAATACAGGAAAAAATTATCGAAAATAAGCAGCGTATCCTTCCTGTTGTTGAAAAAGATATCATTTCAGGTGTGATTACCCGAACCGATCTGCTCAATATTCTGGTGCGGCAATCCAGACACACGGGCTCAGATTCACCTGATGTGTTGAAGGAACACCTCCACGCAAGAACCAGAAACATTCTCAAGTTTATGAAAGAACGTCTTACACCGCGAATTATTGATATCCTTAAAACCATCGGAGAAAAAGCTAAGGAAATCGGTTATGACGCTTATGTTGTCGGCGGATTCGTGCGCGACCTGTTTTTGTATCGGAATAATGAAGACATCGATATCGTCATTGAAGGAGACGGTATCGAATTTGCGAAAAAATATGCAAAAATCGTAGGCGCCCGTATTCATTCCCACTCAAAATTCGGTACTGCTGTAATTATATTCCCGGATGGTTTTAAAATCGATGTAGCTTCCGCCAGAATGGAATATTACAAATTCCCGGCAGCGCTTCCTACAGTTGAAATGAGTTCAATAAAACTAGACCTTTATCGGCGAGACTTCACCATAAATACATTGGCCATCCAGCTTAACCCCGGTAGGTTCGGCCTGTTAATCGATTTTTTTTCGGCCCAGAAAGATCTTAAAGAAAAAATCATCAGAGTTTTGCACAATTTAAGTTTTGTAGAAGATCCAACCCGAGTTTTCCGTGCCATCAGGTTCGAACAGCGTTTCGGCTTTTCAATCGGAAAACTAACTTCAAGATTGATCGAAAATGCTGTAAAAATGGGTTTTTTCAAACGGCTCAGCGGAAGAAGGGTATTTGCCGAACTGCGTCTGATTCTCGAAGAAGAAAATCCTTTATCCGCCATTTCAAGGATGAATGAATATCATCTCCTTCATGTTATTCACCCTTCCATAATATTGAATAATGATCTGATATCATTATTCAATTCGGCTAAAAAGGTGCTATCTTGGCACGATTTGCTTTTTCTTGAAGAACCCTATATGAAATGGGCTGTCTACTTTCTGGCCCTGTTAAGATCCTGCGACAAAGAGACCGTCAGTGAAATCTGTAAGCGGTTTGAAATCGCGCCGAGACATAGGAGCATCTTTTGCAAGGAACGCTTCGAGGCGGACAGGTTCATCTCAAGGATGGAACGAAATCTTCCCGTAAAAAACAGTACCATTTACAGGGGAATTTCCGTTTTCAATATCGAGCTGATTCTCTATATGATGGCAGCAACGAAAAACGAAGCGCTAAAACGATCCATCTCCAATTACTTTACACAGCTCAGACACATCGAGACGTCGATAAAAGGGAAAGATCTGAAAAAACTCGGTCTCGAACCCGGTCCGATCTACCGTGAAATCCTGGAGGCTGTCCTTGATGGTAAATTAAATGGCCGTATTAAAACTCGTAGTGAAGAACTTGCCTTTGTAAAAGATTATGTTCAGTAATATAAACCTGAATCAGATTGTTGTGATGATCGTTCCGCTGTTATTCGCCGTTACCATACATGAGGTTGCGCACGGATATATCGCTTTACGAATGGGAGATCATACTGCACAAAAAGCGGGGAGATTGACGCTCAACCCCATTAAACACCTGGATTTCTTTGGATCGTTGCTCCTGCCACTCATGTTAAAATTGACCGGTTCACCGGTAATATTTGGTTATGCCAAACCCGTGCCGGTCAATTTTTCTAATCTTAGGGATGTTCGAAAAAGTACAATTTATGTTGCCTCGGCTGGAGTTTTGGCCAATTTTATACTCGCGTTTTTATCGGGGATTCTCTTTCGAATTCTGACCTATTATAAATTGTTTTGGCAAACATCCATCTTAAACCCTTTTATTATGGACCTCTATTCCATGCTATTTTACAGTGTGATGATTAATCTGGTCCTTGCTATATTTAACCTGATCCCCGTACCTCCTCTTGATGGAAGCAAAATACTTGCCATGTGTCTGCCTGCGCCATTAAGAATCCAATTTGCCCGTTTGGAACGATTCGGCATGATCATCATTATTTTCTTGCTTCTAACAAATCTTCTGGATAAATTACTGTCATTTTTTTTGACCCCGATGTTCAATATTTTGCTGGGAAGATAGCGAAAACCGAGTTGATCATCTATGTTTCTGGTCTGTTATACGAAACACTTACAATATAACCGGTTAAATTTACAGTGTTCAATAGACACTTAAATCTGCGGCAGAGGAGATTCTAAATGACAGTGAAAAAAAGGATATTAAGCGGAATGCGTCCCACCGGACCACTTCACCTAGGCAATCTGCATGGCGCACTTGCTAACTGGGTAAACATGCAAGAACAGTATGACTGCTTTTTCTTTATCGCCGACTGGCATGCCCTAACCAGTGATTATGAAGATACCGGACATATCTCAGAATATGTCCGAAACATGTTAATAGACTGGCTGAGTGCTGGTCTTTTGCCGGATAAAAGTACGCTTTTTGTCCAATCACACATCATGGAACATGCTGAACTGTTTTTAGTCCTTTCCATGATAACACCGGTTCCATGGCTGGAGCGCAACCCCACTTACAAAGACCAGATTGTTCAACTCAGCAACAAGGATCTTTCTACTTTTGGGTTCCTTGGCTATCCGGTGCTCCAGGCTGCAGACATTATTATGTATAAGGCCTATGGCGTCCCTGTTGGTGTTGATCAGGTGCCACACGTCGAAATCACGCGCGAAATCGCAAGGAGATTCAACCATTTTTACGGTGAAGTATTTCCGGAACCTGAATCGATTCTGACCCAAACCCCCAAAATACTCGGTATCGACCGACGTAAAATGAGTAAAAGTTATAACAATGCCATTTTCTTGTCAGACAGTCCAGACGAAATTGCCGCCAAAGTTGCCAAAATGCTGACAGATCCCCAACGCGCCAGAAAAAGCGACCCCGGCGATCCTGATGTATGTAATGTTTATGAGTTTCATAAGCTTTACAGCGACAACCAAACCGTCGAAAGAATAAACCGAGAATGCCGAACCGCTGAAATCGGGTGTGTCGAATGCAAAAAGATCATGGCCCGGCATCTGATTAACGCCCTTGAACCCATGCGTGAAAAGAGAGCATATTATGAAACACGGCCACATCTTGTTGACGAAATCATTGTGGATGGATGCGAGAAAGCCCGGAAGGTCGCCCGGCAAACCATGGCAGAAGTCAAAGCAGCCATAAAAATATAAAGTATTACCCCTGATAACCTTGACAAAACAAGATGATAGACATGCAGGAAGAACTCTATAAAGTGCAGATTGATAACATTTTCGAAGGTCCAATGGATCTTTTGGTACATTTAATCAAAAAACATGAAATGGACATCTATGATATCTCCATTGCACTGATAACAGAACAGTATCTCAAATACCTTCAGTGGATGAAAGCCATAAACATAGATGTTGCCGGTGACTTCATCTTAATGGCATCTACTTTGACGAAAATTAAATCTAGAATGCTCCTCCCGGTTCATGAAGAAGAAACTGACGATGAAGATCCTCGACTGGAGATTGTCAAACCACTTGAAGAATACCTCCAAATGAAGTCAGCAGCCAATGAGTTGATCGCAAGGAATCTATTGGGAGAAGATACTTTTGTCAGAAATCCGAATCAGGAAAATCACTCGAAGGATCAAGGCGGCGAAATCATAAAAGTCGGTCTGTTTGAACTTATCGATGCGTTTCAAACAATACTTGAAAAGATATCTGAACATCGCGGTGTAGATATTATTACCGCAGATACTGTTTCGGTCAGGGACAGAATCGTTCAAATCGTAGAAATTTTCGAAACCCGGGAATCGGTGACGTTTAATGAGCTTTTTCCCATAAATACCGATAAAAGTGAGATTGTCGTTACTTTTCTTGCAATTCTTGAAATGGTCAAGCTCTCATTGATCAATATTGTCCAGAACACTCAAACCGGCATTATCAGACTCTTTTACTTGTAATGGAAGATATAAAAAACATTATTGAAAGCCTCCTTCTGGTGGCCGAGGAACCGCTTAAAATCGATCGTATCAAGGACATCCTCGCTCTGGCTGAGAAAAAAGAGATTCAAAACGCACTTACCGAACTGTCATCTGAATATGAAAATCGAAAAGGGGGGTTCTTTTTACGCGAAGTTGCCGGTGGATACCAGATCCGTACCCGTCCGGAATATAGAGAATGGATTAAACGGCTTATTCAACCCAAACCATTGCGTCTTAGCAAACCCGCCCTTGAGACACTATCCATTATCGCCTATAAACAACCTATAATTCGTAGTGATATAGAACATATTCGAGGCGTCGATTGCGGAGGGATTCTTCGCATGCTGCTTGAGAGAAAACTGGTGCGGATTCTGGGGAGAAAGGCGATTCCAGGCCGGCCGCATATTTATGCAACCACAAAACAATTTCTTGAAGTATTCGATTTAAAAAATCTTGAAGATCTTCCAACACCAAAAGAAATTTCTGAACTCAGCCATGTGGCACCAGAAAATATGGATTAAGACGTTGTTTTAAATATGTTAAAAAGTGCTTGACTTAAAATTTTTTAATACCTATATAAATAATGAATATCCTTCAGTGACCTGAAACAACGCTAACTAATATGACTCAACGATTTATTCTTATTAAGGAGTCGTTATGAACAGATCCGATTTAATTAATGCCCTAAAAGACAAAGTGGCGCTTAGTAGAAAAGATGCTGGAAAGGTTGTCGATACGTTTTTCGATTCATTAAAAGAAACACTTGCAAAAGGTGAACGCGTTGAAATCAGAGGTTTTGGCAGTTTTTCGGTAAAACATTACAAGCCATACACGGGACGAAACCCAAAAACCGGCGCTCAGATTCATGTCACTTCTAAAAAATTACCCTTTTTCAAGGTCGGCAAAGAATTAAAGGGAAATGTAGATAAGGCATAATAACGGGCGGTTAACTCAGAGGGAGAGTGCTACCTTCACACGGTAGAAGTCACTGGTTCAATCCCAGTACCGCCTACCAGTGAAATCAGGGGGTTATAGTTTATACTGTAACCTCTTTTTTGTATGATTCAGCTGATGAACAAATTAACGTAAGTGTCAGCTTCCGGAAATCACGAATTCCGTTGGGTTTTGACAATAAACCAGGAATTTAAAAGATTTTTTTTGTTGTATTGCAGCGGTTCGCCCGTCTCATAATTCAATACACTGCCATTTGCTTGTTCTACAATGGCTTGACCGGCAGCAGTATCCCACTCCATAGTCGGTCCCAGTCTGGGATATATATCTGCCCTGCCTTCGGCCACCAGACACAGCTTTAAAGAACTGCCGGACGAAATAACTTCTACCTTCGCATGCTGCTTCCTCATGGTTTTCACAAAAGCTTCAAACTCCTTAGAAAGGTGAGAACGACTGCCCACGATGACTAATTGCGAGTCGTGAGTATCTAATGGCGTATCATAATAGGGTAATCTATCGGATTGCTTTAATATTTCCTTTAACACGCTTTCCCTTTCAATTTTAAAAGCCTTGCCATCTAGGAGCTCAAAGGCATTATCGTTTTTTAGTCTGTAAGAACCAAAACCTTCAGATGCAAAATAGAAAACGTTATTCACCGGGGCATAAATGACACCAAGAACCGGCCGATGTTGATATATCAAAGCGATATTTACAGTAAATTCTCCATTTCTCTTAATAAATTCCTTGGTGCCGTCCAAGGGATCGATCAGCCAGAAATACTCCCATGCGCGCCTTTCTTCAAAGGGGATGTCTTTTCCTTCTTCGCTCAGAATCGGAAGGCTTTTCCCGAACGGATCGGTCAAATGATCAACAATGATGTCGTGGGAGCGCTGGTCCGCAAGGGTTAGTGGTGACTGGTCCTCTTTGTACGAAACATCAAAATCCTGTTTATATACATCTAGAATGGCCAGACCGGCCTCTTTTGAAGCCAATAATGCGGTTAACAGATGGTCGGTTAATTGATATAATTTTTCTTCCATATCACCTCTAATGTTGATTGTCTTTCACGATTCGCTCACCACTACACGCAATTGACTGTTTACTATTTACCATTTACTTTTCAAATGTATCCTTTCTGCCCCAAAAACAACAAAATCTCCTGGGCGGCTTCATCGGGTGTAAGATCGGCAGTGTCGATTCTCACCTCCGGTGTTTCAGGAATCTCGTAGGGATCATCAACCCCGGTAAATCCTTTGATCAATCCGGCCCGGGCCTTTGCATACATCCCCTTTCGATCTCTTTTTTCACAAACATTTATCGGGGTTGACACATGCACCTCAATAAATCCGCCATAGCTTTCGATGGCTTTCCTGATTTCCGTTCTGGTGCCATTGTAAGGTGCAATGGGTGCGCATATGGCGATACCGCGATTCTTGGTTATCTCACCGGCCACAAAACCGATGCGCCGCACATTGATATCTCGGTCCTCTTTGGAAAAACTAAGCTGGCTCGACAGATTTCGACGTACAATATCGCCGTCTAACAAAGTGACCGGCCGATCGCCCATTTCCAGAAAACGCGCATAGAGCACTTTGGCAATGGTCGATTTTCCCGCACCTGAAAGGCCTGTGAAAAATATTGTAAAGCCCTGTTCATCCGGGGATGGATATGCTTTTTTCAATTCAGCCACAACTTCTGTAATCGCTGCCCACTCCGGAATTCTACGCCCTGTTCTGATTCGTTCACGAATATCAGCGCTTGAAAAAGAAATATACTGCTCTCCCTCGGGTATCTGATCTGAAGAACGATACTCATCTTCAAAAGGCAAATAGACGAGTTCTTCAAAAGGAATAATGGTCACACCGATATCTCCGCTGTGTTCCTCAGTCAATTCTTGGGCTGCACGGCTCTCATAAAATGGTTTCCCGGCCGCATCTGTTCCTGGACTGGCATGGTCTCGTCCGACAACAAAATGAGTACAACCATAATTTTTAGCAATGATGGTATGCAAAAGCGCCTCTCTAGGGCCGGCCAAACGCATGGAAAGAGGCAGCAGGTTCAGTACAAAAGAATCCGGCGGGTAATGTCGGGTCACAGCCCTATAGCATCGGACTCTCGTGTAATGGTCAAAATCGCCGGGTTTTGTCATTCCGGTAACCGGAAGAAGGAGTAGATTGGCCTTGGCTTGCCGCATGGCTTTCACCGTCATTTCAAACTGAAGACGCTGGATGGGGTTTCGTGTCTGGAATCCCAAAATCCTCTTCCATTTTAGTTTTTGATACACACGCCGGATTTCCTGCGGTGTCATACGAAGTTGTTTGAAGTCAAAGTGAAGGGGAACGCTTAAAACCTCGAGTTTACCCCCGATGTAATAATCACCCTCAGCACTCAATAGATACTTGACACCCTGATGCGTTATGTCTGTGGTACCATATACCAGCGATGCTTCTTTCTCCCGATCCACCGGCCACATATCCTCTATGTGCATGATGGCCAGTAAGAAGCCTTCGTGATCTCTTAACGTCACCGATTGGCCGACTTCCAGAGTTCGTGCATTGGTGTCGGAAATGCCAAGGCATATCGGTATGGGCCAAAGAACGTTGCTTTGCAGTCGCATGCGGTCAAGCACGGACTCATAGTCAGATCGGGTCATAAAGCCGTCAAGGGGAGAAAAAACCCCTGTTGCCAGGAGTTCGAGATCACAAAGTTGTCGGTCATTCAAGGTAATGTCCGGCAGGTTCAGGGAAATCTCCTTGAGTGTGGTGGCCCGCTCTTCATTTACGATCAGTTGGACAGGCGGTCCGCCATGATATTCAATTGTTGATGCATTGCTCATTCAAAAGTTTCCAATCACCGGTTTAATGGTTAGCCGAAAAGGCTGTTTTTTTTAGTTTAATCTAAATGTTGAAAATATTTTAATTAGAATGGCGTTCCTTGTCAAGGAGAATAGGGGCAGGGCAGGCACCATAGATCAAGAGATGGCATTGGCTTTTGCAAAGATGTCCAAATCAAGCGCTTTGAACAGATTATATGCGGCAAAAGTTAAAAGAGAGGGAAACATTTTGCTTTCCAAATTGCTGTATTCCATTTCACGGTCAGAAAAAATTCAGGACGGAGGATTAAGCGTATCCAGATAAGATTTTAGAGACTCAAAACGCTGAGGCGTTTCAAGTTCATTGCCGGAATTGTGGTCTGTAATACTCACAATAACCGGTTCGTCAACGGATTCAGGCAAATGAAGTTCATCATCGGCGGTAATGGTGACAAAGGCATCATTTCCTTTATACTCGACTCTTTTGACATACCACTCAAAACCACTGCAGCTCGATGATATTTTGAAACCATATGTTTCCATTGTTTGATCAAGTTCCATTTTCTTCTCTTTTCTTAAGTATTTCAGGAGTCGGGGTGTTTTTATTTATTAATGGTAAAATCATGTTGTAAAACAATTACAAATGTTCAAGCTGTATGTCAAGAATTAACCCGGATGGACGCTTGAGTCTGATTTGTCTATATATATTTAAAATCCATAACATACACATCGTACGTTTCAAAACTTTCAGCACAGGTCAGAGAAATGGAAAAGATTGCATTGAAAAAGGAAAAAGACCTTTTGGCACTTGTGAATCTCTAAACAAATGCATCGCAGATTGAGACATGTCCTTCGGGTATGCTTAAGTGTTATACATTCTAACCGCCAGTGATGTACTTCTCAAGTTCCCGTATGGCAAATTTCTGATCGGAGATGATCTGTTTGACCACATCGCCAAGGGTCACGATACCGATTAACTGGTTATTTTTCATGACAGGTAAATGACGTATGCGTTTGGCCGTCATTAATGCCAGACTTTCTTCGAGAGTAGAATTGGCATTGATATAAAATACCTCCCGTGTCATGAGTTCGCCAACAGATGTATTCTTGGAAGATTTATCTTTCAGGATGACCTTACGGGCGTAATCACGTTCGGAGAAAATTCCCACCAGCTTCTCTTTTTCTATGACAAGCAGTGCCCCAACATTTTTTTCAGCCATTATTTGCAATGCATTGTATGCTGTTGCCTGGGGCAAAATAGACCAAATATCGCTGCCTTTAACTTGTAAGAGTTGTTCAACCGTACGCATGACTTGTCTCTCCTCTCCCTATTGGCTTGCCGGCAGCCTAATGATAAGCGGTACCATCGAAACCTTATTATTGTAGGAAATAGCCTATTATGATAATAAGACCTTAATGAAGCAAAAGTCAAGAATGCCCCGTATCTGTTGCATGGTATATATCTTTAAAAAAGCAACCATAGAGAGCGACGCTTTTTGACGTCCGATCAAATTTGTTTTGTTATGCGTTTTCATTTTTTTTAAATGTGCCATTGCTGTACGCGACTCTCATTTCACCACTGTTTTTCTCCGGCACCCAACCCATTTCCCGGGCGGATCTAATAGCCAACGCAATACCTGAGGGCTTTATTTCAAAATCATGTCCATAAGGTCATTTATGGGTGGACATTAACCATGTGGTTCAAAGGATGGAACAGGTTTTCCACTTGGACCGAGGTATCGAATAAACCAATAAATGGCCTGAAGATCCTCATTGTTCATTGCATTAAGGATGGGATGAGGCATCGGGGGCCTGCTTTTTAATGTCTTTGCCATTTTTATCCATTCCTCTTCTTTAAAAGCGTCGATTAAAAGCCGAAGATTTGAACCAGAGGACGTTCCCAGCGGTCCGCGCCATCCGATGGTATCACCCGTCAACCATTTGTTCTCTGGAATATTCCCTTTTGATTGTAAATATCCGGCGGTATGACAATCGTTGCATCCTAATTTTTTTACCAGAAAGCGCCCTTTATCTACTGATTTCATTTTAAAGTAAAACTCGGGTTTGCTTTTCAATGCTTTAGTTTTATCAGACTTTGCACAATTCCAAAAAAAGAGACCGGATAAGATAAAACTTGTAAGAATAATATAGGTGAGTTTCAATTTCATTGGCATGATTTCCTTTAAGCATATGCAATTGTTATTATAACCTACCAATATTCATTGGGCTTTTCGAATATCAATCGGCCAAAACACCAGGAGTTACCTTGTCATAAAACTATTTTTTATATATATCAAATTGTTGTGATATTTTCAAACCCAAGTGGCAGACGATTATGATATCATTCCAATCAAAAGATGCAAGTCTGTTAGATTTATCGTGACCACGGTTTGATAATTACTTGGTATTTATAATAAAATCCAGCCCTCAAATATGCTGATTCCATTTTTAAATCTAATGAACTACCCCGCAGCAGAGCTGCGAGGTATCAAAATGAATTTTTACCTTATTAACCCCGATGCAGAGCATCGA
>CAXMTB010000038.1:0-21524 GCA_964195835.1 uncultured Nitrospinaceae bacterium
TTTTTGGGGGTTCACAAGTCCAAGAATAACATTCAGCAAAGTGGTTTTGCCGCCGCCATTAGGACCGACGATACCGAATATTTCACCGGGATAGCAGTTAAAGTAAATGGATTTTAGAATCCATTTGCCATCGTATGCCACCCATACATCATTTAATTCCACAATGGGTTCTTTATCATTTTTCGTATCTATGGCCTTATTTTTCACTTCATGGCCTCCTTCAATATGTTTAGATTGTGCTTCATAAGATCCATGTAGGTGTTGCCGTATTTTTGTTTGGGATTTCCCATGGGATCGAGCAAAAGGACCTTGACATCCGCTTCTCTGGCAATGACTTCCGCTGCCTGATAATTAAGCTGCGGTTCGGCGAATACGGCTCGAATATGATATTTATTAATCATCGCTACGATATTTTTAATCTGTATCGGTGTCGGATTTCGGCCCGGCGCCGCTTCTATAACGCCCAAAGATTCAAGGCCATAACGTCTGGCAAAATAATCCCACGACGCATGAAAGGCGATGTATTTTTTCATTTTAAAGGTTGAAACCGTTCCTTGAATCATCTGGTGGAGTTTGTCAAGCGCTTGTAAATAATCCAGGCTTCTTTGTTTATAATACGATACGTTCTGCGGATCAACCTCACAAAGAGCATCTGTAATTTTATTGACCATGGATTTTGCAATGACAGGGTCGAGCCATATGTGGGGGTTGGCAACCATCGGTTTGTTTTCTGAAACCATGGTTTCCTTTTCATGATGGCGGTTTTCATGATCATGTTCGGTTGTTTCTATCAAATCAACACCTTGAGATAAAACCACCGTCATTAACTCCGATCCAGCCAGCTTGACGAATTTGTCGGCCCAGAATTCCAGCCCGGCGCCGACCATAAAGAAAATGCGTGCTGATGAAAACTTTTTTACCAGGCTCGGCTTTGGCTCAAACGTATGGGGGCTTGCACCTGCCGGCAGAACAAAGGTAACGTCGACATAATCACCGCCCACTTGCTGAACCATGTCGGCAATGGGGTAAATGCTGGCAATCACCGGAAGCTTTTCCGACATGCATGCAGTTGAGTGAAGTAGGATAATTAAAAAGCACGGAATAAAAATAAAGGTGCGAAGAGACATTCGATTTGCCTTAAAAAAAAATTGACAATGTGTTCGATAAATTTCATTCTTCAAATTCATATGTTCTATATTTCCTAATAGGGCACTCGAATATCTCATGAAGAACACAATATATTTAAAAAATCATCTTCCTAGGCGCCATTGTTAAACAAATAACCTTAAATTACGCAAATAGTCAAGAATGTTCAATCTTATCAAAATTTCCTTGAAATTTCAGATTCATATTTTAATATAAAAATCATCCACTCAAGAGGAGGCGGGAATGCCAAAAAAAGCATTGATCATCGTCGATATGTTAAACGATTTTGTGGATGAAAAAGGCGCACTCTATTGTGGCGATACAGCGCGATTGATTATCCCTTTTATTCTAGAAAGATTAATGGGTTATCGAAATCGCGAGAATCTCGTTATTTACCTTCAGGATGCGCATGATGAAGATGACAAAGAGTTCGAGAAGTTTCCCAAACATAGCGTTTTAGGAACATGGGGGAGTGAGGTTATCCCTGAACTTTCACCTCAAGCTGGTGAAACGGTGATTTCCAAAAAACGGTACAGCGGTTTTTACGGAACAGACCTTGAAAATGTTCTCAAATCCGCTGATGTGGATGAAGTTGAGGTGGTGGGTGTCTGCACGTCGATTTGTGTGATGGATACCGTGGGCGGGCTGGCCAACCGGGACTATAACATTACTGTACCCGTCAAAGGGGTTGCCGATTTTGATCCTGAGATGCACCAATTCAGTTTGAAACGGATGGAAAAGATATACGGAGCCGATGTCTCATGACAGAATCACACCGAGCGGGTCCTTTGTTTACGGATCTTTACGAATTGACCATGGCAGCCAGTTATTTTGCGAACAAGGTGTTTGATGTTGCCACATTTTCCCTGTACATCCGAGACGTCTATGCCACGCGAAATTACTTTGTGGCTGCAGGTCTTGAGCAAGTGTTGGATGAACTGGCAGCCTTCCAATTTTCTGATCAGGATATAAGCTACCTACAAAGTACCGGTCGTTTTTCGGAACAATTCCTTAATTACCTAAGGCAACTCCGCTTTACCGGTGAGGTTAATGCTATGCCTGAAGGCACGGTCTTTTTTGCCAATGAACCGGTCATGGAAGTGACGGCACCGATCGTTGAGGCTCAACTTATTGAAACTTTTGTGTTGAATACCATCGGGTTTCAAACCATGATCGCGTCAAAAGCGGCCCGGTGTTATCATGCCGCCGCCGGCCGTCCCTTGATTGACTTCTCTTTGCGAAGAACTCAGGGACAGGATGCCGGAATCAAGGTGGCTCGCAGCACGTTTATTGCCGGATTTGCGGCCACCAGCAATGTCCTGGCCGGAAAAATATACGGTATTCCCATCTCCGGAACCATGGCCCATTCTTATGTTTCGGCCTTTGACAACGAACTTGATGCCTTCTTTGCGTATGCAGATACATTTCCTGATCATTCAATATTTCTCATCGACACCTATGATAGTGTTGAGGGCGCGCGACATGCCGCTGCCGTCGCCAAAGAGATGCAAAAAAGGGGTCATACACTCATCGGCGTTCGTCTTGACAGCGGAGACATGGTTAGCCTCAGTCGAGAAGTTCGCAAAATATTTGATGATGCCGGGCTTTATGATGTAAAGATTTATGCCAGCAGCGGGTTTGATGAGTTTAAGATCGCCAAGGTTATTTCGGAAGGTGCCACCATCGATGCATTTGGAGTGGGGACCAAAGTCGGGGTTTCCGCAGATGCTCCTTTTGTTGATGTTGTCTACAAGATGGTCCGGTTTAAAGGGCGCGACGTGAGGAAGCTGAGCCCGGGCAAAGTGACCCTGGCCGGTGAAAAGCAGGTCTTTAGAACGTCGGATCAAAACGGACGTTATTTGGAGGATATCATCGGCCGAAGAGACGAAATCATTGCTGAAGGGAAACCCTTGCTGGAAAAGGTTATGGAAAACGGAAATTTATTGCGCCCGCATCCTCAACTTCAAGTGCTTCAGGAAAAGTTCAAAGAAAACTTTGCCTCATTAGATGACGGATACAAGTCGATTCAGGATCATAAAGCCTATCCTGTCAAACTCAGCAAAATGCTCAAGGATTTACAGAAAAGTATTTAATCCAAAACCATTCACAGCGTTGGGGATCAGGTTCTTAATATCTTCGTTTATAAATAGATTGAGACCTTTGAAAAATGTTTAATTTTGCTCAAGGTCAAGGAAGGTGAGAATTTTAACCACAGGAATACATTGAGTATTTCGCGGATTAAAATTCGAGCCTGACACCGAGATTGAGTAAAAGAGGGCGTTTTTCAAAGGTCTCAGATTGATAGCAGAATCTGTTAGGGTTATTCGGCATTCAGGGATGGAAACTTAAAACCCTTCGTGGGTTGTTCTCTCTATAATTTCATTCTGCAGCTGCGGCGTTAAATCAACAAAATAATCGCTGTAACCGGCCACCCGGACGATCAAGTCTCTGTAATCGTCCGGATAATCTTGCGCCCGGCGTAATTCATCACTGTTGACTACATTAAACTGCATGTGGTGGCCGTCCATCTTAAAATAGGCTCGGATCAGATGGGCAAGCTTGGTGATGCCTTGTTCATCTTCCAGCACTTGTGGAAGGAATTTCTGGTTGAGCAGGGTGCCGCCCGTACGTATATGATCGATCTTGGCCGCAGATTTGACAACAGCCGTGGGGCCGTTACGGTCCGCTCCCTGTACCGGTGAAATCCCCTCGGAAAGGGGCTTTCCGGCTCGGCGGCCATCTGGAAGAGCGCCAATCATACTACCGAAATAGACGTGACAAGTGGTCGGTAGTAGATTAATCCGGTGCACGCCGCCTCTGGTGTTGGGTCGACCGTTGACTGCCTCATAAAAGCTTTCAAAAATTTCCTTCATGACGTCGTCAGCATAATCTTCATCATTGCCGTATTTTGGGGTACTGTTTACAAGCAGTTGCCTGAAGTCGTCATACCCTTGGAAATCCGTATTGAGCGCATCGAGAAAATCTTTCATCGCAATGATCCGATTGTCAAATACGTGGTATTTGAGGGCGACAAGGGAATCTGTGATGGTCCCCAACCCGACTCCCTGGATGTAAGATGTGTTGTACCTGGCACCGCCTGCGTTGTAGTCTTTGGCATTGGCAACACAGTCATCGATAAATAGAGAAAGAAACGGCACAGGCATGTATTTGGCATTGATCCGTTCGATGATGTTGTTTCCCTTAATTTTGATGTCGATGAAATACTTAAGTTGTCTTTTGTACGCATCAAGAATTTCATCAAAATTTTTCAAACCACTAGGGTTGCCGGTTACCGGACCGATTTGTTTTCCGGTTCTCGGATCGATGCCGTTATGGAGCGTCATCTCTAAAATTTTGGGCAGATTGAAATATCCGGTTAAAAAATAGGCCTCCCTGCCAAAGGCACCGGCTTCCACACAGCCGCTGGCCCCCCCCTCTCGCGCATCTTCAACGGTTTTCCCTTGACGGACCAGTTCCTGAACAATGGTATCAGCATTGAATATGGACGGCTGACCGAATCCGGTTGTGACAATTTTTAGCGCCCGCTTGATATAGCGGTCAGGATTTTTCTTGCTTAACTGAACCATGGAACTCGGCTGCAGCAGACGCATTTCCTCGATGACATCCAGTATCAAGAAGGTCAGTTCGTTTACGGCATCGGTGTTGTCCTTCTTGAGTCCGCCAAGATTGATCAGGGCAAAATCAACGTAGGTGTTGCTTTCTTTGAGCGTAACGCCGGTTTTGGGAGGTGCCGGATGATTGTTGAACTTGATCCAGAAAGCACAGAGTAATTCCCGGGCACTTTCCTTGGTTAACGTGCCGGCCGCCAGATCCTTTTTATAAAAAGGATATAAATGTTGATCAAGCCTACCCGGGTTAAAAGAGTCCCAAGGATTAAGCTCGGTGATCACCCCTACGTGAACGAACCAGTAATACTGCAGTGCTTCCCAAAATGTTCGCGGTGCTTGAGCCGGTACCCGTTTACAGATGTCTGCCATCTGAAGCAGTTCGGTTTTTCGTTTGGCATCCTTTTCGTTTGCTGCCAGTGCTTTCAGTTTATCTGCATGCCTTCTGGAAAAAACGATCAGTGCTTCTGCCGCTATGATCATGGCCTGCAACTGCTCTTGTTTATCCAGAGCTTTCGGGTCATCGAAGTAGTCAATGTTTTTAAGGGTAGTCTTGATTTCCGCTTTTATATCCTTGAGCCCCTGGGAATAGATTTTATTCCCCAAAACGGTATGCCCGGGAGAACGCTGTTCCTGAAATTCGGTAAAAACGCCGGCGCCATAGGCATCGAGCCATTCTGGGGACATATTTGCGAATATTTTTTCGCGTATGGACTTACCGAGCCAAAACGGAATCACCCGGTTTTTGTAGATGTTACGCGTCTCGTCATCAACAGAAAAAGAAACTTTCTCCCTGGAATCAATCAGGTGAAGATCCTCCATTGAATGGATACAGACTTCAGGGTAAGATGGCGTGGCTTTGGGGGATGGACCTCTTTCTCCTACAATCAGCTCATCCTTGCCGATGTAAATGGATTTGTTCTCGAGTAAATATTTAAAGGTCAGTACTCGTTGAACCGGAATCGACGCTTTCTGTGCAATCCCGCCTTGATAAAATTGCGTTACGAGATCGGCACGTTCAGCTGATAGGATCGGTTGTGTTTCGAGGCTGCTTGTTCTTAAACGCTGGATTCTCTCATTCATGTTTATCCCCCAACGACTACGGCAAAACCGAAATCTTCAAATTGCCTTTTCGTGGTTGTAATCTCTTCCGGGGATGGCGGCTGTTTATTGGCCATTTTGCTTTGCATACCAAGCCTTCTGTATTTTCCTTCGGCAATCCGGTGCATGGGTAGAATATCGATACGGCTGACAGAACCCAGGGCACGGACAAATTCCGCCACCGAAAGGACATTCTCATCCGTATCGGTGACGCCCGGTATCAGTGGAAACCGGATGTGATGCGGCGTGTTTAACCCGGACAATGTTTCTAGATTTATTAGAATCTTTTTATTTGAAACCCCTGTATAGCGACGATGCATTTCATCATCCATGAGTTTGAGATCGAACAGGACAAAATCGATCATGTTGCAAATCTCGACAAATATTTCAGCCGGCGCATAACCCGAGGTATCCACAACGGTATGGATCTCCTTTTCACGACATGCCTTTAGCATTGCCAGTAAAAATTGTGCCTGTAATAGCGGTTCTCCCCCCGAAAACGTCACACCTCCCTGTGATTCATCATAGAAGATAATGTCCTTTTCAATTTCAAATATGACCTCATCAACCGACATTTTTTTTCCGACAACCTCACTCCTGCCACCCGGAGAATTATCTGCCTTCATGACCTGAGGGTTAGGCGTTTTCCCTTCTGGATTATGGCACCACCTACAATCCAGCGGGCAACCTTTCAGAAATATCGTGGTCCGGATACCCGGCCCGTCATGAATGGCGTATTTTTTAATTTTAAATATGATTCCGCTGTTCATGTTCATTTCCTATAAAGATCAGGTCTTCAGACTACTTTGATCTTTATCTAATACCAAAAATTTCAAATATCTCAACCAAAAAGCCGATTGGATTGACTTTATGGAACATTTTAAATGGCACCGGTTGATTTCATTTAGACCGGCAAACTGTCTGAAACAATTAAAGCGCGTTAAATAGAGCATGATGATAGACTGGATTGTTTCTAAGGCAAGAATCTGATATAAATGATATAAGGGTCACCCTGTAAATAGGGTTTCCTTCGGGAAATTTAACAGGGTGAACTCTGAACCTATGAATGCCTACATTATTTACGCGTAACGCAGAACCCTAAATATAAGGACATTCAAATTGAAACTTATGTATTTGCTGATATTCGCAGATATGGTGATGCTGGGACTGGCACTAACCTTCACCATCGAATCGATTCATGAAAAAGAACCCCGGGCGACCAAGTTCGGCGGTGCCGGCGTTTTTGCAGCCCTGGTAATACTCGTTTTGATAATCTGGACGCCTGCCATGCGTCTTTCTATTACCGTATTTTTTCTTTTTGGCGGGCTTTTCATATTGATCTGCCTGATTCCCGGGAAACCAAACCCCAGATTACTGAAAGGTTCAACGAGCTATATGTTGAATGAAGGGAAACGGTTTGATGAGCGGGATATCGTTTTCGCCCGGGCCCGTATGACTAAAAATGGAAGTTCGGAACAGGCAGGTATTTTCAGGCGTTATTATGAAAAACACCCCGAAAAAGAGGAACCGGATGCTGAGCGCCGAAACAAGGGCCTTATCGGTAAACTCGGCAAAATCGACAATTGTCAGCCGTCGAGCATTGCCATGACCAAAGCTGGCTTTGATATTCCGAATTTGCTGGGTCCCCACGCAGTGGCCCAGCCCCAAATCCCCAAGGTTGATCTCAGCCCGGAAAAGGCAACCGATCTTGTAAAAAATTTTGCCAGACATATCGGGGCCGACCTGGTGGGAATCTGCAAACTCAATCCCCAGTGGGTCTACTCATTCAGAGGAGAGCTTCATTATGAAAACTGGAACGACTGGGGCAAACCCCTGGAAGATTTTCCACCGTTCGCGGTGGTCATGCTAACGGAGATGGACAGGGAACATGTGAGCTCCGCTCCCCATACACCCTCTGTTGCGGAAAGCGCTAATGATTACGCCAAAGGGGCCTATATCAGCACAGTTTTGGCCCGCTTTTTTGCCCACATGGGTTGTAGTGGAGTGGCCCAGCACAACCGCCACTATGACACATTGATGGTTCCTCTGGCGATTGATGCCGGACTTGGGGAGCTCGGCCGCCAGGGATACCTTATCGCACCCAAGTATGGCGCCAGGGTACGGATTTTCGCCACACTCACCGACATGGAGCTGATTCCAGACCGACCGATCTCTATCGGTGCTGAAGAATTTTGCAGCAAGTGCAAGAAATGTGCGGAAGCATGTCCGTCCCGCTCGATCCCCAGCAATGAAAAGGTACTTTACAGCGGTGTGGAAAAATGGAAACTGGACGAAGAATTGTGCTTTGACTATTGGAGCAAAATCGGCACTGACTGCGCGATATGTATGGCCATATGCCCTTTCAGCCGGCCGTATACTTTTTCCCATATTATCGTGCGCTGGCTGGTGGCTCGATCACCGGTAGTCCAAAAGCTTTTTCCGATCCTGGACAATTGGATCTATGGTAAGAAATGGCGGCCACGAAAGGTATCTCCCTGGCTTGATTACACCACCCGAACAAATTAGAAAGGAGAGAATCTGTCGATCCGGTAGGGACGAGGATCGATATGGGGGTTATCTCCACTGAGGATTTCGGCGACCAGTTTTCCTGTTCCCGGAGCCATTGACATACCCTCCATATTGTGACCTGCCGCAATCATGACATTGTCCAGGTGCGATGGTCGATCGATGATGGGCAGCCCATCGGGAGTCATGGGTCGCCACCCGAACCACTCTTCTTCGATGCAGCTGAGATCCATCCGTTTCAGATAGCGTTTTGAGGCTTGTAACAATGCTTCCAGACGGTG
The DNA here is from genome assembly GCA_964195835.1 of uncultured Nitrospinaceae bacterium. Classification (GTDB taxonomy): domain Bacteria; phylum Desulfobacterota; class Desulfobacteria; order Desulfobacterales; family UBA11574; genus UBA11574. The sequence continues at coordinate 8,681 of CAXMTB010000038.1, forward strand.
CCGGTTCAAGCTTTCATCATATCCGGTGAATTCCATGGTGCCGCCTAATCGCAAACCGCTTGGCCATGGAGTGGCAACCACCTTGGCCTCTTCAAAAAAGCAGGGGATGGACGGGCCACCGGAAGGGCGCTTCATTGTAACCGAATACCCTTTGCCCGGCTGAATGGGAATGCTACAGCCCAGAGCTTCACCCAGTAACGGAGTCCAAGCACCTGTGGCAACAACGAATTGCTCGGCTGCAAATGTTCCCAGATTCGTAACCACCGCGACTGCCCGGCTGTTATTAGTCCGAAAGCCCGTTACCTCGGCCTGTTCCACAATTTCGATATTCCGGTTTGTCAGAATCCGCTTTAAATCTTTCATCAAAGCTTCGGGGCGAAGCTGGGCGCTCTGATTGTAAAACCAGGCACCGGCAATATCATTTCCAAGCGTCGGTTCCATGTTCAGGGCGTCCTCACGGTTCATCATTTTACCACTTATACCGAACTGTGCCGTGAAGGCGTCCACTGCTCTGTGGCTTTCTAATTCATCGAAAGAGAGGAAAGCATGAAGTGCGCCTAGAATTTCCCAGTCGCATTCGAGCCCTTCCTCTTGGATCAAGGACCGGTGCAAATCGATGGCACCCTTGAGCAGTGCCCCTCGACCGAGTGCAGAGGCAATGATATTCTTTCGACGACAGTGGTACGCGAACCGACCCAACCACTTGAAAAGATCGGGGTCAACCCTGGGTTTAATTAAAAGAGGGGCGCCTTTTTTAAATAGCCATTTAAAGCCCTTAATCAAAATTTCGGGTGAGTTGAGCGGCAAGATATGGATAGGTACAATCAGGCCGCAGTTTCCTTGGGAAGCTCCACAGCCGAAGCGGTCCTTTTCGAGGAGTGTCACCGCCCAGCCTTTTTTCTGCAGAAAGTATGCGGCGGCGGCCCCGATGACCCCACCGCCGATGATGATAACGCGAGTGGCCTGATCCATCGGTCATTTACCTGTAGTGTTTTTGAAGACGGATATCCATAATGGCTTCTAATCACAGCCCTGCGGTTTCGGCCAATGTTCGGTAATTGCTGCTTCGATGCTAGGGGGCTGGCATGAATTCCAGGGAACTTCCATCAGGTTCAAAGCCCTTAGCTTTATGGCGCAGTCATCATCGATAACTTTAAATATCAGCTTTCTTTCTTCAATTTTCCAAGCGTATACACCGATACCTTTTATACAGCAAGGGTCATTAGCAAAAATGATACGGTTATCTGCTACAATATAAGTTCCAATACTTTTCCAACCTGTAGTTTCGTTATATATCCTATATGTCCCTTTGTTCAGATTCAGTTTCCAAATCCCTGGATATGGAATCCAGTCAGGACATCGTCGACAAGGAACGATCTCTCCTTCTTTTTTTGCTTTCTTTGCATACGTGCCGTCAAGGATCGTATCTTTCGAAAGCAGCGGAATCGTATATGGGTAAGGCTTCCTTTGTAATAATTGGCCCCATTTGTTTTTAGGAGCATTTGTTGTTCCAAGCGAATTGTTATCTGTTTTACCGCTTTCCGATAAACAGACATCAAAACCAAACAAGAATACGACGAATGCAATCAAAATGAAATTAATCCAGGTAGCATGGTTGCCCAAAGTCATTTTACTTTTACCCAAATAGAGCCGAATTTACCGACCTGCATTGCGCAATTTTTTATGGAATCGTCACTCATGAATATTTCTGAAAAGGCAAAAAAAAACCTGCTAGGTATTCACCATAGCCGGCGACAATAAAAAAGCTGAAAAACGATCGGTTTTACACCATAGAGATTAGTTTTCACCCATGTATGCTTTTCGTACCATTTCGTTTTTTTGCAGGTTTTCCGCCGTGTCGCTGAGTACCACCTCGCCGGTCTGAATCACGTACCCCCGGCTCGCCACCTGCAGCGCCATCCGTGCATTCTGTTCCACTAAGAGAATGGTCGTTCCATCCGCGTGCAGTTGTCGGATCGTATCGAAAATATTGTCAACCAGCACCGGCGCCAGACCCATGGAAGGTTCATCGAGTAAAAGCACTTCCGGATTGGCCATCAGGGCGCGCCCCATGGCCAGCATCTGCTGCTCGCCACCGCTCAGGGTGCCGGCGACTTGTCGGCGTCGCTCCTTCAGCCTGGGAAACAGGCTAAACACTCTGTCGAAATTCGTTTTGTTCCGTTGTTTGTCCTGGCAAGTGAAAGCCCCCATATCAAGGTTCTCCATTACCGTGAGCTGACCGAAAATCCGCCGGCCTTCGGGAACCTGAATCACTCCCTTGGTTACAATTTGGTGGGGCAGCAGAGCAGCTAGATCCTCCCCGTCCAGTCGGACCGCTCCCTGGCTGGGTCTCAACAAACCGCTGATTGTCTTCAAGATGGTGCTTTTGCCCGCCCCGTTGGCACCGATCAGCGTGACAATTTCGCCTTTGTCGACGTTAAGGGAAATATCCTTTAGCGCATGGATCTTACCGTAGTAAGCGTGTACATTTTCGACTTCGAGCATTGCCATGGTGTTTACCTTAAATCAAGTTAAATAGGACGCAGATTTTCGCAGACAATAATATTTCTTGATTTCAGAATCTTGACGATCTGTGTTCATCTGTGTCCAAAAAAGGAAGTTCCTATACTATAAATTTATCTTCGGTGTTTGGTGATCAATGGACCTCGGCCGCACTCCCCCGCCCCAGGTAAGCTTCAATAACCGTTGGGTCGCTCTGGACATCATCCGGCGTGCCTTCGGCAATCTTTTTACCATAATCCAACACTGTCACGGTTTCCGATATCCCCATCACCACGCGCATCTGATGCTCGATCAGCAGAATCGTTATCCCCAGTTCGTCGCGCAAGTGCTGAATGAAATCCATCATCTCCTGGGTTTCGCTTGGATTCATACCTGCTGTGGGTTCATCCAAAAGCAGCAGTTTAGGTCGGGCCGCCAAAGCACGGGCGATTTCCAACCGCCGCTGTTCGCCGTAAGGAAAATTCTTAGCTAAAATTTCGCCCTTACCGTCCAGGTTAATAAATTTTAAAAGACGGTTCGCCTCTTCCGACGCTTCTTTTTCTTCCTGCTGCGTCCCCGGCAGATTGAGAACGATGCCGAAGAATCCCGATTTGAGATGACTGTGTATGCCAACCAAAATGTTTTCCTTGGCCGTCAAGTTGGGAAAAAGGCGTATATTCTGATATGTCCGAGCGATGCCCATCTGAACGATCCGGTCCGGGAGCAATCCCACCAAGGAATGGTTGTCAAATAGGATCGACCCAACTTCAGGCTTATAAAACCCGGTAACACAATTAAAGAAAGTGGTTTTGCCGGCACCGTTGGGACCAATGATACTGTGAATGCTGTGTTCTTCGATGGCAACGTCCAATGTGTCCACAGCCATTAGCCCGCCGAATCGTTTCGTCATGTTATTAGCTGTGAGAATCGCAGCCATATATCTTCCTCATTGCCGGTTTAAGTCGGCATAGACGGTTGAGGCTCTCACACATTGTTTTCCTCTGCATGAAGCTCAATTTTATGCTTGGCCTCTGGCCAGAGACCTTCGGGTCTTAAAATCATCATCGCTACCAGGGCGGCCCCATAGACCAGCATCCGATATTCTGCAAACTCCCTCAGAAGCTCCGGCAATCCTACCAGAGCGGCGGCACCAACGATAACTCCGGGAATGCTTCCCATTCCACCGACGATGATCAAACAGATGACGAAGATGGAGATAAACACGCTGAAGCTGTGAGGATACACCGAACCGAGCTTGCTGGCAAAAATAGCACCACTCAAGGCCGAGAATCCGGCCCCGGTGGCAAAGGCCAGCAGCTTGGTGCTCACCAGATTGATACCCATGGCCTGGGCCACGTCTTCATCCTCGCGTATGGCCATCCAAGCGCGCCCCAACCGTGAATTCTTGAGGCGCAGTGAAATGAAGACCACGAGGATACAAGCGGCCAAAATTAAGTAATAAATCTGTTGCGGGCCAGCAAACCGATACCCAAGGATGGAGGCTTTGGGAATCCCTCCGGCTCCTTGGGCACCTCCCAACCAGGGGCGCAAACAGTCTGAAAGGACAAGAATCCGAATGATTTCGCCAAAACCCAGGGTGGCGATGGCCAGATAATCCCCCCGCATCTTCAACACCGGAATACCCAGAAGAATACCGGAAAAAATCCCCAGAATAATGGCAAAAGGAAGCGCCCCCCAGAAACTGAAGCTAAAAAATCCCAGTTCAGGAGACGTTAATATGGCAGTCACATAAGAGCCGATGGCAAAAAAGGCAACATACCCGAGATCCAGCATGCCGGCGTATCCCACAACGATATTGAGCCCCAGCCCCAATAAAACATAAAGGCCCACGATGGTGAGCACTTCACTGAGAAAGAGGCCGAGGACATGCGGCAGAGCGATTAAAACTACCGCCAGGATGAAAAAGCCGCCGATCTTGATTCCTCGCTGAGTGCCAGTGGGAAGGGTTCCATATCCTGTTTTGACATCCTGTCCCTTAAGACCCCAAATCGTCATCACAACCGCAATCAGTAGTACCAATGCAATCGAGCCAGAGACAGTGAGACCGTTATATGCAAAGAGCCTCTCGCTAAGGAAAGCCATGGGTCCCCAGGCAGAAAGGACCGGTCGTAAAAGATCCTGCAGCACCCCGGCGGAGACCATGATGCCCAGGGACATAATGACTACTCGTCGTACCAACTGTGGTAAATAATACAGAACCGCCGCTAAAACCCCACAAAAAAGCCCGATCAAGAGAATAATGCAAATACCTGCAGCCCCCTTGTGTCCGAGGGTTAACAATTTATACAGCATAGGGGAAGCGTTTACCAGTACCGATCGCAAATTAATCAGGCTACCCACAATGACCAGCAGAGCTAAAAATCCTGCGGTAACCAGACTCCCAATGACGGCGTTGAGACAACGTATCACCGACTCTGTGCGGGTAGTTCGCTTTGCCGCAATATATCCCATCATAATCCCCACAATCAGCAGCAGGACTTGTCCCATGGTCATGACTTCGGCAATAATATCGCGTCGATTAAACGACTCCACCATTCCCACCATTGCAATGAGCAGTGCGATAACACCGCCAATAACGCCGATTTTTATGCCGTGTTCCCATAACGAGCGCGTTTGTGTCATAACCCTATTTGCTTCCTTTTTTCCTCACGGTTAGGCCTTCTTTACGGCAAGGCGTTCACCCAGAATACCCGTGGGCCTGAAAATGAGAACCAGCACCAGCATGGTAAAGGCAATGGCGTCTTTCAACTGGTATGGGGCAACGATTCCCAGACCGTCCAGAAAGAGACTGGGCCCAATCGACTCGATGAGGCCGAGGAAAATCCCTCCCAACATGGCTCCGGGGATGTTGCCGATACCGCCCAGTACTGCCGCGGTAAAGGCCTTGATTCCGGGAATAAATCCCATAAAAAAGTGCACCTGTTTGAACATCAGGGCATAGAGAACGCCGGCCGCGCCGGCGGACATCCCTCCGATAACAAAGGTGGTAGAAATCATACCATCCACATTAATTCCCATCAGGGATGAGGCTTCTTTGTCTTCGGAAACAGCCCGGATTGCCTTTCCCGCCCTGGTCAGCATGATAAAACCGTATAGTGCCGCCATGAGTAAGATTGCAGCAAGAATCACCACAAATTGAATTTTCAAAATACGTATACCGAAGATAAACCAGAAGCCCTCAAGCATCTTAATGTTTGGATAGGCCTGAAAACCGGATCCGTATAGTCCTCGAAACATGTACTGCAAAAAGAAGGAAGCCCCGATGGCGGTAATCAGCGGGATCAGCCGGGGGGCACCTCTTAAGGGACGGTATGCAATTTTTTCCAGAAAATAGGCGATGATCGTGGATATGGTCATGGCGACAACGAATATAACCAACAAAGCGGCAAACGGGTGCTTATCCAAAAAATCGGTCCGGTACATGGCTGCTGCCACATAATAAGCGGTGTAGGGCCCGCTCATAAACACCTCACCGTGGGCAAAGTTGATCATTTTCAGTACACCGTACACCATGGTGTACCCGGTAGCGATCAGGGCGTAGATGCTGCCCTGGGCCAGACCAAAAATAATGAAGTCGATCCAGTGACGACCGGTGTACTTGCCTGCAGCAAGGGTGGCTGCGGAGCCCCAGATGATCATCAGGAGCAAAGAACCGCCGATCAGCCACATTACGATATCGGTGGGAGTAATACTTTCCTTCCAGCGTTGAAACATAACCTCCTCCATCCCCTGATCTCACCCGAATCCATCATGTATCAGGCGCAACGGTCAGGTAGAATGAATCTTTTATTATCGTCAAATCCGCCAGAACGCAAGTCGTTTGGTTTTATTTTAAATTTAATAAAAAACCCGGTTTCAGCAATGAAACCGGGCTTCTTATCCTGTCAATTTAATAAGGCTTCCAAATAGGTATGGTGGGCATTTCACCCTTCTTAACGTTTTCTATCTTAGTCTCGTATACCGCAATACGCGGATCCGCACAGTCGCCATATTCGTCACATTCCAGGGTGCCGGTCATTCCCTTGTACCCCTTGGTGGCGTACAAAGCGTCGCGAAGTTTCATACGGTCGATGGTCAGGGAGCCGTCTGAACCCGCAACAGCAACCTTATCAATCGCTTTTAGAATCAGCATGGTGGCGTCATAGGCGAAAGCGTGGAACGGTGCCTCCGGTTTTTTGCCGTATTTTTCCTGATGCTTTTTCAAAAAGTTCTTGTACACGGCGGGGAATGCGGAAAAATCCGGGCTGGTATGATACATGCCGACAGCGGCTTCACCGGCAGCTTTGTAGAAATCAGGGGAGAAAATACCATCAGCCCCCATCAATTTGGTATTTTCCAGGCCGGAAACCTCTTTGGCCTGCCGGGTGATGTGGCCGCCTTCGGCAATGAAGATCGGGTAATAGATAAGGCCCGGTTTGCCGGTTGCGATGGAGGTCAGTACCGGACGCATGTCTGTGTCACCAGGTCCGACGGCTTCCATGGCTGTAATTTTGCCTAGCCGCCCCTTGAAGGTATTGGCGAATACCTGGGCCAGCTGTTCGGCATAGACGCTGCCGTCATGGATGGTGGCCGCTGATTTAACTTTCAATACATTCATGACGAACTCGGCCGCCACAGAACCCTGCACCGTGTCGTTGTGGCAGGTCCGCAGATAGCCGCCGTAGCCTTCTAGCCGCTCCGGGTCAGTCAGATAAGGCGCTGTGTTGGACGGCGAAACCGTGGGGATGCCAGCGTTCCACAGAATCGGAACACCCGGTTTGGCCGCACTGGAACAATTTGAGCCGATAGCCGCCACGACGGTGGGGTCGGAAGCGATCTTGGTAGCTGCCGCCTGACCGCCTTCGGGGCCACACATGGTGTCCTGGCCGCTCAATTTGATGGGATGTCCCTTGACTTTACCGCCGAAATCTTCCATAGCGATTTCAACACCCCTTACGGTATCCATACCCAGAGAAGTGTTCGGGCCGGAAATAACAAACCAGTACGCAATGTGAACAGGTTCGCCTTTTTTAAGTTTTACGACACCTTTATCAGCTGCGACAGCGGGCAGGACCAGACAAAACGCTGCAACAAGAACAATAAAAAGAGTTAAAAACCGTTTCATAAATAATCCTCCTTCTTGTGAGAGTGAATAAGGTAAGATTTGGAATTCAAATTTTTAGCCTCAATTGTTAACCACGCCTTTTATCCTGATGTCTTTGCATCACCTCCTCTTGATACCATCTCCTTTCAAATCGCCTCATGTGGCCCACGCCTTCTTCGGCGAACGGGCATTAAACAGATCTTGCGGATCAAGCCTACTTTTGCTTGAAAAAATTGGACAGCCATGTTCTGTTTTAAAGTTTGTTTAAACAAAAGGAGAGAGATAAATGGATGTCCTCATTTTCTAACTCGTTGGTCAAGAATCAGTTATTTAAGAGTAAAGTAATTGAAAAAGTTGCATTGTGCGGTAGCAGAACAGATCGCAACACATTAACCCATCTGATATGTAGGGGTAATGATTATCCGGCTACCGGTAATTGTAATTCAAATACAGTATGCACACTGTTTTGTCAATTAGCAATTTTTGTTCAAAATAATTTGGACTGTTTATTTTCAAAAAATTTCTTGCTGTTTGAGTATTATTAGTAATAAATAATAGCTTGATAAACCATCCATTAAAAGAATCCATCCTGATGTGGATTCAGAACCGTCTTAAACAAAGGAACACCCTTTATTGTGAAGAAGGTGGGAATTGTCGTAAAAGAAGATGCCGAGGCCAAAGGGAAAGCCGACGAACTTGAACATTGGCTCTGGACTAAAAATATAGATGTTGTCAGCAAAGAAAATCTGCCGCCAAGACGCAGAATTTTGGACAGAGACAAATCTTTTGCTCCGCCGGATCTGTTTTGTGTTTTCGTGCTTGGCGGAGACGGAACTTTTTTGAGTGCGGTTCGCTGGATCGGAGATCAAAACATACCCATCTTAGGGGTCAAGTTCGGAGAAGTCGGTTTTCTTGCAGAAACAGCGGGAGACGATCTTTTTTCTGCTGCCGAGGCTGTACTGAACAATCAGTTTCTTACCGAATCCAGGATGCGTCTTCTGGTTAAAGTTACACGGAAAGAGAAAGAAATTGTCTGTGAAACCGTGTTGAACGACATTGTCATCAACAAGGGCGCACTTGCCAGACTTGCTTATATAGAAACATATATCGACGATCATTATCTGACCACTTTCAGTGCAGATGGGCTGATTGTTGCAACGCCAACCGGCTCAACCGCTTACTCCCTTGCCGCAGGCGGCCCTGTTATCCATCCGGCTGTGCCCGGTATTCTCATGACGCCAATCTGTCCGTTTACCTTGACCAACCGACCTCTAATCATCCCAGATTCTGCATGTATAAAAATCAAACTTGAAAAAAAGTCATCAGATATCATGCTGACATTCGACGGCCAGGCCGGTCTTGAGATTAATGAAAAACATACCATCATTATCCGTAAAGGCCCCTATCCCATTAATATGATCACCATGCCCGACAAGAGCTATTTTGATGTTCTAAAGGCCAAACTGAGTTGGAGTGGGGGGCGTGTTTAACCGTTAATCAAGATTCCATCTATATTATTTAAAAAACACTGGCGAATAAAATGGCGGTGCATATCACAATAAACCTATTTGCTTCCCTGAAAAAATTTACACCGGTTTCTTCGGACAGCTATCCAATTAAACCCGGGATAACCGTGAAAAAACTGCTTGAAGAGTTATGTGTTCCCGAAGATGAGGTAAAACTTGTTTTTATTGACGGCGTTAAGCATGACCCTGGGTCCATCCTAAATGGCGGTGAGCGGGTCGGAATTTTCCCAGCGGTGGGCGGTGGATAATTTTTCAACAACTCCCAACGTTTTCCAATGAACGGATTCTGTTAAAATATTCTGTACGGCAATTATTTTCAATTTGAATAAGATGTTTAAACGGCTGATTGAAATCCGTTTTTCCTGTGGTAAACAGACCATGACCATAGACGATGACTCCCGGATTTCCTCGGATTGCTTCAGGAACAGTGTTGCAGAGCGAATGCGGTCCTGAACCGACTTCTCCGGAGACAATCGGAATACCACACACAAAACGTTCATGAGGACATGCCAGATGACACTCTCCACGGCACATGCATTCTTGAATGTCGCAGTCCATGGACAAAATAACTGAAAATTTGGGATGTCCGTGAAGAATAGCTTTGTTGTCACTATGCTGCACAATTTCAAAATGTGTCGGTAGTTCGCTGGAAGCGGTTATAGGGACGCAGGAGGAACCGTCAAGAGGACAAGGATCAATGGCGTCTTTTAGTTGATCCAGACTGCTTCCGGTCTGGCTGATGTAAAGGGTTCGGCCATGACGAAATGAAATGTTTCCAAAATGCGAATCGACCAAACGATGTTCTACGGTCAATCGTCCTGCCTCCTGAATCGCTTCGTAAACACGCTTTATTGAGTTTAGCGGTCTTTTCATCAAAGAACCGTTAAACGAGACCGGTGGATCGAGATTTCTTATAACCTGATCAAACACTTGTCGGCGTTTCGTGTCAACATGTCCGTTCTTTGCATGAAGAAGAAAATCGCAAAAAAATTTTACAAAACAGGCAAAACATACAGAGGAAAATGTGACGTAAGCCTGTTCGAGACCCACCGTTCCGTGGGTGATAATACCATGTCCGGGAATAATAACACTTTTACGCGTTTTCAAGATTGAAGCAACAGAATTTGATGAAAACTGGAACGAAACCGGCAGATCATGGAGAAAGGTTCTGGTTTCGCAATCATTTGGCGTAATCGTTCCATTGGAGGTTTCCGCCAGATAATCGATGATGCTGCGATACGGTTCAGCCGGCTGGGAAAAAATAAGGGCGTTGATGTTCAACTGCTTAAAAATGTCTTCGAGAGTAACACGTTCCCTATCTGTTCTGTTCCATTCAAGATATGCATCCAGACAGCCCAGAAGCGGTGGGTCAGGGCCGACAAGACCGCTTTTTATAAGCTTATTTTCGTATGTGCGAAAAATTTGATTCATTGTAGCATTTAAGATTATTAAACCGCCTTGGCGTTTTAAATAGGTTCCAGTCCTAGTTCCTTCGCAACTTTTGAAACCGGTGTGCCATTTTTATTCAACTTTCTTGCAATATAATAGTTGGAACGTGCAGTTAAAAATGCTTCTCTGTCTATCGGCTTAATATCGATGCCGTCGTCTGTATAACCCGGCATGGTAAAAAAGCGGACCGGAAGATCGTCGTCCTTTTCAGTAAAGCCGTTGGCGGCATTCATCATTCGTTCATTGTAACAGATCCGTTCACCCACCTCAAAGAGATCCTGGCCGGAGGTCTTGATCCCTGTAACTGCAGTATAAATTTTGGCATACTCTTCAAGGGACGCTGCAAAGAATGTGAATTTGCATGCGGTAAGAGAATCTGCAACGGCATTTAAATCTTCACCTATTTTAATCATTCGGGCTTTTCCGTTAAATGAAAAACGATCTGTAGCTACAGGTTTTCTTAAAATCTCGTGACTGATGGGGTATGCCCTCAAGTGGCATCCCCCCCTGGAAGATGTGGCATACGCAAGGGCCATCCCATAAGCCCCTCTTGGATCATACGCCGGAAGCTCCTGACCTTTGACCACCATGGCGAGATCAGATCGGCCGCAGTTGCCGGCATATTTTGCTGCACCTTGGCCGAGTTCAACGCCGACACCTTTCTTTTTTCCAATGTCCATCAGCAGAGAAACAACTTCATTGGGCGACAATTTCTTTTTTGAAATTTCTGAAAAGCATGCCAGGGTGGATGCAGCTGAAATGGTATCCATCCCCATTTCATTGCAGATCCTGTTGGCTTTGACGACAGTGCCGATGTCTGTATTGCCCAAAAGTGCACTGAAATGAGACATGGTTTCAAATTCGGGTATGCTTGTCTGATTTCTTGTTATTTTTTTACATAGAATGTGGCATCCACGACATCCGGTATTTTTTGGTTTGAACTTCTTTTTAAACGCATGTGCATTCAGTTTGAAAGCTTGATCAAATTGGGTTTTTCGAAAATTATCGGTAGGCATCATTCGCCTTGCATCCATCAGATCATACAGAGCGCCGGTGCCAAATCGCGAGATTCCGAATTTTCCCAAAAGAATCGGAGAAGCAGCTGTTAGTCTGAATACGTCTTCTCTGGCAGATTTTAAATCTTTGGGGTTGAAAACTTTCGTTTTTCCGGTACCTCGTATGGTAATATATTTCAGGTTTTTGGAAGCAAACGTCAGTCCGATGCCGCTTCTGCCTGCCGCAAAATGTCCATCGATTATCGTACTTGAGAAAAGAACCCCATTTTCTGCTGCCGGTCCTATAACGGCTGTGGAACCTCTGCCTTTTAGAAGCGAATGAACATCACCGGTTTCCCGGCTTTTAAGGTGAGAAGCATCGGAAATATGGATGTTGTTATCTTTGATTTCAATGCCGCAAAGTCTGTCGGACTTTCCCGTTATGATAATGCCGTCGAATCCGGCTTTTTTTAGCTGGAAACCAAAAGATCCACCCACAGAAGAATCGCCGACAGCCCCGGTCAGAGGTGATCGGGACATTATGGTCATTCTGCCACTTGTTGGGGAGCGCGTATTAACAAGAGGCCCGGCAAACAAGAGAAGCGGCATATCCGGATGATTCCAATCAAGGGTTATTTTCTTTCTGATATAATATCCTGCCAGACCTCTTCCACCGATAAATGTTTTTAAGACGTTTAAATCGGGAACCTCAACGCGCCATGATGGGTCGGTGAGATGTATTCTGGCAATTTTACCACACCATCCATACATTTGAATGCTCATATGATCGTGGATTTCAAATTGATTGGTTTATATAGTTTTTTACCGAGATAGATATATGTAAGTTTAGATAAATAACACTACGAAGTCAAGGTGGAAAGGGATACTCGCTGTCGCTTCGCTGCACCGAAATCAAATGCGTTTACCCTGAAATAGCATGTGTGTGAAGCTTGACATATCATGTTATTGAACTTAAGTTTCAACTTTTGAGATGGCTTATAGGGAAAGTATTAATGAACCCAAAAAACCTGGAACACTTAAAGAAGTGGTTTGCGGATTATGTTGCCGGTTTTTATACGGAAAATCCGACCAATAACAGCACCATCCGCCTTAAAGAAAAACACACGGAACGCGTGTGCGAAAATATGATTTTGCTGGGGAAAGCCCTGGGCCTGTCGGATGAGGAAATGGTGCTGACAGAAACCATGGCTCTTTTCCATGATGTCGGCAGGTTCAAGCAGTATGCCATTTACGGTACATTCAAAGAT
>CAXMTB010000039.1:0-21399 GCA_964195835.1 uncultured Nitrospinaceae bacterium
GTGATGTAGAAACTCCTCAGAGTTTGTATGTATTCATTGAAATCCCTTTGTGAATTGTTGATATGAGCACTAAAAAAATCCTTGTTGTTGATGATGATTTAACCCATCTGAAATTAATGAGAAAATTGTTGGGGAAACTTGGTCATATAGTTGTTACGACTGACAGTGCAGAAGAGGCCGAACATATCTTGAGATATGAAGAACACTTTTCATTGATAATTACAGATCTGAGGATGCCCTGGTTAAATGGCTTAGATTTTTGCCGTAGGATGAAAATCTTAAAACCTGATTTAAAGATATATGCTTTGTCCGGCTGGGTTTATAATTTTGACATTAATGAATTAGAAGATGCGGGCTTCGACGGGATTTATCAAAAACCAATTATCAAATCTAATTTAGCAGAAATTTTAAACGCCGATATATGAAAAATAAAAAATACGATATATGTAATGGAAATTGAAATGCTTGAACCTGTGGTTTTGGCAAGATATCTTGAGTTAAGCTACCCATTCAACAATCCCACAATGTGGCACACAACTAATTGGATTATTTAAAGATGCTATGCAAATAATGTAATATTTTTTGTGTAATTGGTTGCACAATTTCCTAATTTTGTTATGGGAATTAGAAAAAGTTTTTCACCGATCTAATGAATTTAACTAATTATTATTCTTGACATTATTGCAATAAAATGTGCAACTATTTGGATTTGCATGAAATTTGCATCCATTATTAATGGATTCGTTTGTTCTGTAGTTAATATGATTGATAGTATCGTAAAAATTTAATTTTTTTTTAGGCTTACTCAGAATTGGAGGTGTCGTATGAAGTATCTTTCAAGACGTTACTTTAAGGTTATCCTCGTTTACGTGGGGATTATATTTGCACTCTCAATTGTTCACTGGGATGGAGCCGGTATATTTCTTAAATCAAGTTTAGCGTAAGCTGCAGGTCCCTCCATCGGATTTACTATAGACAATCCGGGCATCAGAAGAGCAATTGAAGTACAAAAAAGGCACGAGGAGCGATTGATGGGCATTCCCGGTGTTGTGGGTGTTGGCACTGGAATTGGAGTAAACGGTCAGGCAAAAATAAGGGTTTTTACGGTAAGGGCTGGAATACCCGACATCCCTCAAAAGCTTGAAGAGATTCCTGTGGAGATGAAAGTAACTGGTATGTTTGTTGCGTACAGCGATCCTAGAGACAGATTCCCCAGACCGGTACCAATAGGTGTTTCAACCGGTCATCCCGATATTACCGCTGGAACCCTCGGTGCCCGCGTAATAGATGGGTTTGGCAATGTATATGCATTAAGTAATAACCATGTCTATGCAAATAGTAATAATGCAAGTATTGGTGACGAGGTGATTCAGCCGGGCACTTTCGACAGAGGTGTTGACCCTCGTCCTCCCGACGGTGACCCTGTTGACGTAATCGGACAGCTTTGCGATTATGAACCGATTGACTTTTCAGTAATTGGCACTAACACTATAGATGCTGCCGTTGCGTGCACCACAACCGGTGAGGTAGGAAATGCGACCCCGACGGATTCGGAAGCCTATTTTGAAGGCTATGTGACACCCAATTCCATAATATTCGGTGATTCTAATTCTGACGGTAAATTCGACAATGTGAATGATCTGTATGGTCTTCCTGTGAAGAAATTCGGGAGAACAACAAAACTGACGCATGGTCAAGTATCAGAAATCAACGCCACTGTTAATGTCTGCTACGATAATTGTGAAAATATATCATTTGCATATTTGGCGCGGTTTGTAGATCAGATAGTCATAACTCCTGGCACTTTCAGTGATGGAGGTGACTCTGGCTCTCTGATTGTAACTGACGACGAAAATAACAATCCTGTCGGCTTATTATTTGCTGGCAGTCCGACACACACTCTGGCGAATCGAATTGACTTGGTGCTCGATCGGTTTGGTGTGAGCGTGGACGGTTCACAGCCAACTGTACCAGAAAATGAAGTTTGCGATAACGACACTGATGATGACTCCGACAGTTTAACAGACTGCGCTGATCCGGATTGTACGGATTATTGTATTGCTAATTATTGCTTTAAAGGAATTCTTGATGGGAATTGTAATCCAAAGAAAGAAGGATTGAACTGCCCGGATTGTTCGGATTCTACTCAACCCAGTAGTGAAATCTGCAATAATAGCGCCGATGATGACGGTGATACCTTTGTTGATTGCGATGATCCCGACTGTGTTACTGACCCGGCATGTGCAAGTGTAGGTTGTCGACCGAAAGGCTCTTTATGCGAAACGGGTTACGATTGCTGCTCTGGAATGTGTCGAGGAGTAAAATGCAAATAAAACTGTTCTGAGATACTGATAATTTTTCCTTGTTTTGAATATTGAGATAAAGAAGATAGCTGAAATGAAGGTTGAGGAAGTTTTGAAGAAATATACAGATAATTTGATGTCCATTTACGGCGTGGTCGGAACCGGTCAAGGTCTCTGCGATGGCAAGTCCTGTATCAAGGTGTTTGTAGTCAAAAAGACCTCAGAATTAGAGGATAAGATTCCAGAAAAACTCGAAGGGTACCCAGTCAAGATTAAAGAAACGGGAGTTTTTCGGGCCAAACTTTAAGCCTCGATCAACTATTAATAACCAGCAATGAAGGCAGGGTCAGAAATAGCCCTGCCTTTTTTTATTATCCACCTTTTGATAGCTGCTATGTATCCAACATCTTAACGGTGGGTTCAGAACCTGTGATATCGTTTTTCAATGAGGCAAATCTTTTTTCGAGGATTTGCCCTTTTTGCAATTTTGTAAGAAATACGGTATATGTAATTGAAATTGAGATGCTTGGACTTGTGGTTTTGGCAAGAAATCTGTAATCAACCACCCCCCTCCTTTTCTATCGATTCATCCCATCGATTAATATCACAATGTGATATATAACTATTCGGAAGTTATATATTGTGGTTGGTGATCTCAATCCAGATCTTTAGATGAGGGTGTGTTGAGAAGAGAATAGATCCTTATGGGTTCTTCTATTCCTTTTAGTGCGGTCAGACCATGGTCATACACAGGCCATAAGCCTTCAATCAGTTTTCTAGTCTCTTCTCCAATCAGGATGTCGCCACCTTTGGCATAATCTGCCAACCTAGCGGCCAAATTGGTCACCGGACCGCTCGCTGTATAGGTCATCCGTGTTTCAAGGGAGCCTTTGAAATGACTCATCCCCAACAGGGCAACCCCTGAATTAATGCCCATGTTTACCTTTACGAATTCTAACTTTTTCCCCAAGCGCCGACTGAATTTCCGGTTTATTTCATAAATTTCAAAGGCCGCCCTGACGGCAGATCTTGCATTGTTCTCAGCATGGTCATCTTTAAAGATGATCATCAGCCCATCCCCTGCCGTCTCATTAATATCGCCACCAGACCGTTGGATTGGGTCAACGAATCTGGAAAATACCTGCTCGACCAGTTCGTTAACCTCCTTAGCGGAGTACCTGTTGCTGAGCCTGGTGTAATCCTCGAGGTCGAGAAACAGCACCGTAACTTCTTTACTCTGTTTTTCCTGGGAAAGCATTTCAGGATTTCTTTCCACAATATTCCGGACAGAATGAGGAACAAAGGGAAAGAGGTGGGTAAGAGTTTGACTGATCTTGATCTTTTCCTGGCTAATTTCCCAATGCTTTTTGGCCTTGACGATAGCGTTACCCACTGTTTCTGTCATATCCTTCAAAAAGTAAAAGTCTTTTCTATTAAAACGGGATCCGGGTTCAGACACAACATGAATGACGGCCAGAATTTCACCATTAACAAACACGGGCATGGCGCTTTCCGGTCCTGTGTCAATAACAGTGCCATCACTCCTTACGATGGCCTCATTTTTCTGGATAATAACATATTTTTTACGGGATAGGGCTTTTATAACTGCCGCGCGGTCTTTTTTGCAGGAAAGGCAGTTGACGGGTCTGTTGTGGAGGGCACATTGAAGAGATCGGGTGTATTTATGTGCATCCGGGTCAAGAAGTAAGATGCAAACTTCCAATGCAGAAGTAATAAGATTTCTGGTTTCCCCTCTCAAGGACTCCAGGATTTCATTAACCTCCAGACTTGAGGATAAATTTTTTGCAATGCGTCGCTGCGCTTCAAATCTTTCCCTGTAATATTTTTCCATCACTATCAGTTCTCGGCTGAAAATTGAAATCCAGATAACAAAGGTGGCCTATCTTGTCAACCATCAGTTTTTACTTTACTTTTTGCTTTCAACCGTTCAATTAATTCTTTGGCTTTCTTGACCGCATCAAGTTCCTTTTCATCCGGTGGTTCCACCCAAGGTTGTGTGACACGCCATGTTATCCTGCCACTGATGCGGCAACAAGTCCCAACCGGCTTCAGGCAATCGAGAATAGAATACCAAATGAAGATCGTATTGTCAAAACGGCATTTAGCTCCAAATCGGCTGAAAATAGAGGATTTTGGGCATAGAACCCTGACTGCCCGAGTGAGGATTTTTTAAAAATAATATTATTATAGGTAATCAGGGCCGACAATACAGTCATATGCATTTGGTGCCGTTTCGAAGATAAAATTTTATGTATCTGCTATTATACACACGCATCTTGTCCAAAAAAAAACGTGTGATATCGTTTTTCAATTTGAGCAAATCCTTTTCGAGAGTTTGCCTTTTTTGCAATTTTGTAAGAAATAGGATATATGTAATGGAAATTTAGATTGTTGGACTTGTGCTTTTGGCAAGATATCACCAGAGTTCGAGTTCAAATTTAAGCGAAAATTCTATTAATCTTTCTTACCGTAATAGCTATTTCAAAGCCTGATTTGTTTTCCAAGAGCTTTCCCTATATAAGTGAGAAAAACCGAGGTGATGATGTTGGTTACAAATCTTCAATTTATGGTAATTCAAGATTAAGGCACGATCCCCCCAGTCCTCCAAGGCCCAAAATGCTTACACGTGATCTAAGCAGGGCTTGTTCCTTGGGAGAAAACATTTTCATGTTTCGGGCATAACGCTCGAGAACGATACTTTCTTCAAGCGCTGTATTTTCGATATACTGACCGCTGACTTCGAATAATTTTGCAAGGTTTTCAAAATATTTAATAGAGGTGCTGGTAAAAAAAATGTCAGGAAGCTTTTTTCTAATCGAACCATTTTTGATTTTGTTGATAATTTCAGCTTCAAAAGAATAATTCCCCTTTTTAGTTTTATTATTTTGAGATATGGGTTAGAAGCCAGATAAAAACCTATTTCTCGCTTTGGGTTTGCTATTATGATAATTTCCATACTTTGTTGGCAGTTCAAAACTTTATTAATCAGATGCTCGCAAGTCAAGGAGTTCCAGATTTGTGTTTTTGATTTTTCTTCCTGACAAAGGTTTTCGTTGATAGTTTAGTTATGGATATTGTTACAATAATTTCTATATTTATCATAATCATCCTCGGATGGTTTCTTCGCTGGATAGGGTTTATACCACCGGAATTTTTAGGCCCGGCAAACCGTATTGTCTATTATATGGCAATACCTGCTATGATTTTTCACTTTATCTCTAAAGCTTCCTTGAAAACTCAGTTTGACGTTATGGTTCTATCCATTACCCTGCTATCTGTCCTAGTTGTTTTTGCTGTCGCCTGGGGTGTGGGCTTGATTTATCGTATTCAGCGGGGACAGATCGGTACTTTTATTCAGGCCGCCTTTCATGGAAATCTGGGGTATATCGGTCTTGCTATGGCCTATTATTTCCTCGGTAACAAAGGGTTTGTAAGTGCAAGTATTATTGCCGCTTTTGTGATGATACTGCAGAATTTTCTTGCAGTCGTTGCTCTTCAGTTTAATTCGGACAATACTTCAGTAAAAGGAAATAAGCTGGATGTTCCTTTGAGAATACTGGGCAACCCTGTAATTCTGTCTGCCATAGCTGGTATATTGTTTTCCATATCAGGATTACGTATGCCGCTTGTTATCGACCGCTTTATAGATATGCTAAGCAGCATTGCACTCCCCATGGCTTTATTGGTCATCGGGGCTTCTTTGTCTTTTGAGTTGAAGCAGTTGCGGATACTGCGAGTTTTTTCTACAGGCATTATGAAGCTGATTCTACTTCCCGGTTTAGGTCTTACCTTATATCACTGGGTCGGCTTGGCCTCCCAGGACTATCTGCCCGGCCTTATCCTGCTAGCATCACCGACAGCTACCATAACCTATATGATGGCAAAAGAAATGGACGGCGATACAGATTTTGCAGTTTCTGCTATCTCCACCTCCACCATGTTTTCCGCTTTAACCTTCACTCTGTGGCTGCATATTGCCAAATAAAAATAAATGGACAAATCCCTGCAACAAGCATCTGAAAAATAACATTGATTTTATATTCTCATGATTATGACAGGTCGGATATTATGCCTAAAGGCTAGCGAAACATACGAGATTCGTTACTTAAGCCGAGAAAACAGCGACTTGGTAAATATTCTTGAGTATATAAAAAGGGCAACCCAACGGCCACCAAGAGCTATGAGTACGATAGGATTGGTCAGTATTTTCAAAACCGAGATTGTGTTGGAATGCTTGTTATAGCGGAAATGAAATTCGATCAAATGAGCGGCAGGAATGACTTCTTTTAATTTTTAACATAATCTCCAGGGTTGATACCAAATTTTTTTAGCCGGTATTGGAGTGTGGAACGCGGAAGGTCCAAAAGTCGAGCAGCGCCTTTGGCTCCACCAACGATACCCCGTGTATTAATCAATGCCTGGATAATATGTTGACGTTCGGCCTCGGCCAGTGGGGTTATATCTATATGGCGAGTTTGATGATTGGGTGTGGAACTGCTAAGAATCATGTCAATGTCTGTTCCTGTAATTTTTTCACCGGGCCGAAGAATCATCATCCGTTTGACAAGGTTTTTCAATTCCCGAATGTTGCCCGGCCACTGATAAGCCCCCAGCTTCGCCAATGCGCGATCCGTATAGACCGGCTCTGGGCGATTGGTCTTTTTGGCTTGAAGCCGTGTGAGTTTTTCCATTAACAGTGGGATGTCCTCATGTCGTTGCCGCAACGGCGGCACATGGATATTAACAATATTCAGCCTGTAATAGAGGTCTTCCCGGAACTGACCGATATGGATACTTTCCTCGAGGTTTTTATTGGAGGCGGCAATCACACGGAAATCGACTTTTACCGACTGGCTGTCGCCGACCCGCTCGAATTGTTTGTCCTGGAGTACATGCAGCAGCTTGGCCTGTAGACTGATGGGAAGCTCCCCTATTTCGTCTAAAAAAATCGTCCCGCCGTTGGCCAATTCAAAACGTCCGACTCTTTTATATTCCGCACCGGTAAATGCGCCCTTGGCATGGCCGAAAAGCTCGCTTTCAAAAAGTGAGGACGCTAAGGCAGGACAGTTGACCTTGACAAACAGACGATCTTTACGAAAACTCAAATTGTGAATGCAATGGGCCAGATAATCTTTACCTGTACCCGTCTCACCGGTGATCAGAATAGAGGCGTCGGAATCTGCCGACCGTTCAACCAAGTTTATGACTTCATTCATGGCCGGTGCAGCGAAAAAAAAGTTTTCTTGTTTGTACTCATCCGTACTGGCCAGAAGGTAACGCTTCTCGCGCTCGAGATCGACATTGATCTTTTTGAGGTGAGTGTAGGCCAGCATGTTGTCTACGGCAATGGCCACCTGCTTCGAGACGTCGATGAGCACCTCTGTCAATTCCGATATGTAGTCTGGTGTTTTCTTGAAGGAAAAGTGGATGGAGCCTAGTGTCCGGTTTCGAATGATTAACGGAAATGCCATTGTCGCAATTAGACCGGCTTTTACCATCGATCCGATAGAAGAAAGGTCGGTGTAGCTGCTTAAGTCATCAATGATCACCGGCTGGCGTGATTGGATAGCCATCCGACTGATGGCACCCTTGTCTAACGGTCGGCTATCTTTACTGGAAATACCTTCAGGATCAATTCCGTAGGCAGCCGCAAAATAACTTAACGACTGAGAGTCGACGTCATAGAGGTTGATGCTCAGGCGGTCGCAAGAGAAATGCTTTCGGAGTTCATCCGCCAGGACTTTAAATAGTCCTTCGCGGCTGGTTTGGGTGACCACGGCATTGTTGATTTCTAAAAGTATTCGATAACGTGTAGCTGTATCCCAATGCATATCTCATCCACTTGTTTTTATCTTCGCACACCGCGATGATCAGATTACGCTTTAACATATCATTTGTTCACTAAAAATCAAGCCCAATATTCGTCACTGGGCCCAATATTAGGCACCAATCGCAGGTATTTTGGGAATGGCTTTTTTTCTATCTTTTAAAAATCAGCAGGTTACACGTTATCAATCGCTTGGCATATAATTTGCTGTAAAGATGTGTATCAATGAAGGTAAAGGTAGAAGATCCGGTATGGACGTTGAACTTAAATACGGTGAAGGAACAAGGACGATTTACATACCAGAGAAAACGGATGTGGATATTCTCCGCCCGGCTAGTTTGCCCGCGCTCGAATCCATTGAGGAAGCATTAAAACGATCACTAACAAACCCTCTTGGCGGTGAGTCTTTCGTTGATATGCTTCGCCGTATCAGGCCCAAAACGCTGGCCATTGCCGTTCCTGACGAAACTCGACCGGTGCCTTTAGGAAAAATCCTACCGATTCTTTTAGATCAAGTATCTGAAGTGTTGCCGGTCCTTAAGACGTCCTCAATAACGATTGTTGTCGGCGGTGGATTGCATCCACCGATGGACCAGGCGGGGCTGGATCGCGTTGTAACACTGGAGATTGCGCGCGGATGCAGGGTAGTTGCCCACGACGCCAAACAGGACGAAATGGTCGACTTCGGCTTCACGACCCGGAAAACACCTATCCGCATCAATGCCCAATACGCTAAAGCGGATGTTAAGATGGTTGTTGGCCAGATCGATCCGCATCAGTTCGTCGGATTCACGGGCGGGGCCAAAGGGGTGGCCGTCGGCTGTGCAGCGCCTGAAACCATCGAACATAACCACAGCCTCATGTTTGATGAAAACGCTCAGGTCGGCCATCTGGAGGGAAATCCAGTCCGAGAGGACCTTAATGAGGCCGGCGAGATGATCGGACTTGATTTAGCTGTAAATGTTGTCCTGGATGCCGATAAAAACATCGTCCGATTGCTGGCCGGCAACCCAGTGGAAGTTCTCAAAGAAGGGGCTAAAACCTGTGCCGCTGTTTATGGCGTGGCCATAGAAGAAAAATTTGACATTATAATCGCCTCTTGCGGGGGACATCCCAAAGACATTTGTCTGTACCAAGCCCAGAAAGGGCTCAACCTTGCTTCCCAGGCGGTAAAAAAGGGGGGGCATATTCTGCTTATGGCTGCCACGCCGAAAGGGGTAGGGGATGATATCTATTTTGACTATGTTTCACAGTTTACTACCCCCGAAGAAGTGCTTAGTGACTTTAAAAAAATTGGTTTCAAAATGGGCGCCCACAAAGCCTATCTTTTCGGGCGGACCCTGACCAACTATGACGTGGCGGTCTTTTCTGATTTGGATGCGGGAGTGTTGAAAAAATGTCACTTGCGGGCTGCGGACCCCACGGCGATCATTAAAGAATGGGTGGACGGATTTGAGGGACGGCCACGGATCGGAGTTATCCCCAACGCAAATACGTCCTATTTTTACCATAAATAGATCATATGAGAGATTATTGAGGATACAGGTTTTGAACAGAATCTGTAACCATAGAATCTATAACTTATAAAAAAGAAAAAGGAAGGAGTGTAGAAAATGATTCAATTTTTGGCTCATGAAAAGGCCGATAATGTTGGCGTTGCCACCGTCGACATTAAGGCAGGCGAAACAGCACAGGGGCTGTTCATGGACACCCAGGAGAAAATCGAGATGAAAGTACTTCAAGAAATTCCTCTGGGACACAAAATCGCTCTTACGGATTTAAAAGTGGAAGAACCGGTGATCAAATACGGCCATGACATCGGTAAAGTGGTTGCCGACATCAAAGCCGGTGAGCATGTTCACATTCAAAATCTGAAAACAAGGAGGTGGTAAGCATGAGTAATCAGAAAGTTTTTGCATATCGTCGAGAAAACGGGCGGGTTGGCATCCGCAATCATGTGGTGATTCTGCCGCTGGACGACTTAAGCAACTCTGCCTGTGAGAAGGTGGCCTTCAACGTGAAGGGTTGCAAAGCCATCCCCCATGCCTATGGACGCCTCCAATTCGGTGAGGACCTGGAATTGTTTTTCCGCACATTGATCGGGACGGGCGCTAATCCTAATGTGGCGGCCGTCGTTGTGATCGGTATCGAACCCGAGTGGACCAACCGAATTGTCGAGGGTATCGCCAAAACCGGCAAGCCCGTGACTGGTTTCAGCATCGAACGCCACGGTGAAATCAAGATTGTGGAAACGGCCAGCTGGAAAGCCAAGGAATACATGCATTGGGCCAGCGAACTCAAACGTGAAGAATGCGATCTGAGTGAGATCTGGGTCAGCGTCAAGTGCGGCGAAAGCGACACCACCAGCGGCCTGGCTTCCAACCCCACTGTGGGTAATGCCCTGGATAAATTGGTTGAAATGGGCGGTACCTGCAGCTTCGGGGAGACCAGCGAGATTACTGGAGCCGAAATGGTCTGCAAAGAGCGTGCGGCCACTGCCGAAGTGGCGGAGCAATTCATGGCGATATTCAACAAATACCAGGAAATGATCGATCGCAACAAGACCGACGATCTTTCCGGCAGCCAGCCCACCAAAGGCAACATTGCCGGCGGTCTCACCACCATCGAAGAGAAGGCTTTCGGCAACCTGCAAAAGATCGGCA
Source organism: uncultured Nitrospinaceae bacterium (assembly GCA_964195835.1). Taxonomy (GTDB): domain Bacteria; phylum Desulfobacterota; class Desulfobacteria; order Desulfobacterales; family UBA11574; genus UBA11574. The sequence continues at coordinate 10,815 of CAXMTB010000039.1, forward strand.
AAAAAATCGATTATGTGGGTGTGCTGGACAAGGCCGAAACCCCCACTGGGCCGGGGCTCTGGTACATGGACACTTCTTCGGCCGCGGCCGAGGCCGTTACACTCTGGGCTGCCGGCGGATTTGTCGCGCATCTTTTCCCCACGGGGCAGGGTAACATTATCGGCAATCCAATTGAACCGGTGATCAAGCTCACCGCCAATCCGCGCACCGCCGGTGATATGTCCGAGCACATCGACTACGACTGCTCCGCCATTCTCCGGGGGGAAATGACATTGGACCAGTCTGGCGATAATCTTATCGATATGCTGATTCGGACCTGTAACGGCCGATTGACGGCCCAGGAAGTTCTCGGTCATGAGGAATTCGTTCTGACCAAGCTGTACGAGAGTGCTTAATTCAAATCCAAGGGGTGATGCCGGCTGTATCACCCTTTACCAAAGGAGAAAATGTTATGTTATTTGGATTTATTGGTGTAGGGGCCATGGGCGGCGGTCTGGCCCGCAATTTGATTCGCGCAGGCAAAGAGGTTCTTGTCTTTGACTTGAGTCTGGAGGCCATTCAAAGGACCCTGGAAGCAGGCACGTCCGGTAAAGCGGCAAAAGATGTGAAGGAACTGGCTGGTGCAGATGTTGTCTTTACCAGTTTGCCGCTGCCAAAACACATAGAAGAAGTAATGTTGGGTGAAGACGGGCTGTTGAATGCAATGAAACCGGGATCTGCCTATATCGATGTGAGTACAATAGATCCGCAAACAGCTCGTAAACTATCGGATGCCGCTGAAGCGAAAGGGATCAATTTCTTGGAATGTCCCTTAGGAAAAACCCCAGCTCAGGCAGAAAAAGCCGAAGAGCCGATTTTTGTCGGCGGGAAAAAAGAAGTCTATGAAAAGATGAAGGAGGTGCTGAATATTGTCGGTTCTCCAGTTTACTACATGGGAGAGGTTGAAGCAGCTACGGCGTTGAAACTGATCAGCAACCTCATCGGCATGACCAACCTGGCCGTGTTGGCCGAAGGCATCCGCATCGGCGAAAAAGCCGGGATCGAACCCAAATTCCTGGTGGAATTGCTGGATGATACCGGTGCCAAGAGCTTCCAGATGGACGTTCGGGGGCCGTGGATCGCCGAAGGCGATTTTGCCAGCCGCTTCGGGCTTGATCTTGCTTTAAAAGACGTTCGCTTAGGCTGTGAAATGGCGCAAGCCTGGGGAAACGATTCCAAAACCATGAAGGTGGCGCTGGATTATCTCAAACAGGCAAGTGCAGAGGGCCTTGGCAAGGAAGATTGTAACGCCATTTATAAAGTAATTAAATAACCGTGTCCTATGTGGAAAAATTAGGATGGACTCAGAGGCAGTCGCTGAACCCGGAAACTAAGTACGTAAGCGATACGAAATTACAATCAGTGGACCATAGAGAGGACTGAGCCAATGAAAAAAGAAAAAAAAGCAAGCAAGTATTCTCCAGGTGAGCGTCTGGCATTATTAATTTTCGGAATCTCATCCGGCCTTTACCTTCTCAATATCCTGATCGGAAAGGCATCGATTCTTTGGGGTTGGAAAGTATTCCATCTGGGGGACATCGGCGAGTTCCTGCTCCTTTTGGTCGCTTCGATATTTTTTATTGCCGCCGCCCTGCATCGTGAGACTGCCGAGAATAGTAAACAAGAAACTAACCAACAGCAAGAAGGAGGGTAATTATGACTGAAAACAAAAAAAATGATAGTCTAAAATCTGAGGATCGCAGACGGTTTATGGAGCTGACAGCCAAATTTGGTTTTACTGCTGCAGCCATTGCCATAACGACGGGAGTCATTGGCTCTCGCGAAGCCATTGCAGCCAAAGTCAGCAGTGAGGAAACAGAACGCAAAAAGGCTGCCAAGCATACCATGAACCTTGCCACGGGATACATCCTCGGCGCTTCAAGGACCTATCCTATTATGCAGTTGGACATGAAAGAAAATGTTCAGAACTGCACCAATGGTAAAATCTATGTAAAACTTGCACCGGGTGGACAGCTGGGTGCCGGCAGCGCGCTGGCACAAAAAGTGCAAACGGGTACCATCCAGGTTGCGCAGCACTCCATATCCAATTTTGCGCCATTTGCCCCGGCGGCTGATGTGATCAACATTCCTTATTGGTGCGGCGAGAATCAGAAATTTGTCAACCTGGTGACGTCAGACGCCTGGAAGAATGAAATCGATCCAAAGATTGAAGCCAGGGGATTCAAAGCACTGTGGTATGTTACCATCGATCCCCGTACGGTCGCCGTGCGTAGAGGCGTTAAGGGCCCGATCAAGACGCCGGATCAGATGCGGGGGATCAAGTTCCGGGTTCCCGGATCTAAAATCCTTGTAAAATTCTACCAGTTACTTGGCGCCAACCCAACGCCCGTGGCCTGGGGTGAAACCGCTTCTGCCATTAAACAAGGGGTTGCCGATGCCCTTGATCCCAGCGTAGAAGCACTACTGGTTTTTGGTTTTAAGGAAATACTTTCTAGCGTCACCTTTAACGGTGCGGTTCCCGATGCCCAAGTTTATTCCTGCAATCTCAAATGGTTTAAGAGCCTTCCTTCAGATGTTCAGGAAGGTGTCGAGTTTGCCAGTGAACTTACCATGAGGCAGAACCATGCCAAAGTCCCGGCGGCACGGGCCTACGCCATGGCTGAAATGAAAAAAGCGGGTGTCGAATTTTATGTCCCCACGGCTGAGGAAAAGGCCCAATGGGTCAAAAAAGCCGGTGCTCAATTGCCTGCCTGGGACGACATCAAAAAGGAACTGATCGGATCTCAGGCCAAATTCGATAAATTGGTGGAAGCGGCCAACACCACCACCAATTTCTATGTCCACGATGTTTAATCTGTATGAATGTGAAAGCCGATGCCGCTCACGGCGGCATCGGCTTTAATGTCCATCATCTTTTAGAAAACTTCTTTGGAGGGCTTTTCCCCAACTTCCGGTATGGTTTTCCAAAAGGACAAGCTAGAAGATTGCGGAACATCAACTTGAATATTCTCTATAAAGCTAATTTATTCGTTGAGGTGCTCTCATGACAGCCAAACAAATACTACGAAAAATTGACCAGGAAGGTGAGCGCTGGTTGACGCTTCCTCTATACACCATGATCGTGCTGACCGTTTTTATGGAGGTCTTCCGCCGTTTTTTCCTTTCCTATTCTTCTATCTGGGCTGAAGAAATCGCCCGCTATGCATTTATCTATATTGCCTGGATCGGAGCATCGTATGCCATACGCGAACGGGCGCATATTCGCATCGATGTCATCCTGCCGCTTCTTTCCAACCGCTGGCGTACAATCGTTTTCATATTTGGTGATATCGTCACGTTGATTCTCGCAGTTCTCGCAGTGTATTGGTCCATGGAACCGGTGATCAATTCCATCCATTTCGGATCAGTAACCCATGGTCTGAGAATCAGTCAGGCCTGGTTCCTTTTCGCCGTGCCGTTGGGATTTGCCATGATGATCTTTCGCCTATTTCAATCCATGAAACGGGACATTTCGGATTTACGCGCCGGCCGGCCAGTTTTCGAAGGCAGTAAACTTTTTGATTAGGAGTAGTGACAATGTACCAACATCTTATGCAAACAACAGAATTGACGCTTGGTTGGGGTTTTTATATTCCCCTTATCGGAATGATTGTATTCATTATACTGGGTGTTCGGATATGGGTCGTGGTCGGTCTTGGCTCCCTTGTCATGCTTTTGCTAACCGAAGTGCTGCCGCCATCGCTTCTGGGTGAAGCACTCTTTGACGGCGTTGACTCGTTTGCGCTGATTGCAGTTCCCCTGTTTATTCTTACAGGGGACGTTCTGGTGCGCACAGGGCTTTCCCATAAACTTCTGGACGTGGCAGAAGCAACCATGGGATGGCAGCGGGCAGGCCTCGGAACTTCCACGGTTCTCGGGTGCGGTTTTTTTGCCTGCATTTCCGGTTCCGACGCTGCGGATGCGGCAGCTATCGGCCGTATCACCATCGACCGGCTGGTGGAAAAGGGCTATCCCAAACCCTATGCCTGTGCCCTGGTGGCTGCCGGCGCCTGCACCGGTATTCTCATTCCACCCTCTATTTCATACATTATTATCGGATTGGTTCTCGGTATTTCAGCCGCAACCCTGTTTCTCGCAGCCGCTGTGCCTGGGGTGATGATTCTGCTGTCTGTCATGGCCACCAATTTCATAGTCAACCGGGTACGGGGTTATGAGGATTCCAGGGCTGGGTTCAGTTTAAAGCACTGGCTTAAAACCGTGTATGATGGCCGTTATGCGCTCATGATTCCGTTTATTATTCTGGGCGGGATCTATTCCGGAATATTTACACCCACCGAATCGGCGGCAGTGGCTGTTGTAGTGACGTTGATCATCGGCTTTGCTCAGAAAACCATTACACTGAAAGACGTTCCCAAAATGCTGGAAACCTCGGCCAAGGTAAACGGAGTCATTGTGCCCATTATAGCCATGTCGCTTCCTCTTGCACAGACCCTGGCATCCCTTGAAGTACCCCAGTATTTTGTCCACACAATGATGTCGCTGACTGAAAACAGGTACCTCATCATGCTGATCATGGTGCTGATTTTTATGCTCGCCGGCTGTGTCATGGAGACCACTCCCAATATCGTCATTCTTGCACCGATTCTTTTGCCCCTCGCGTTAGAGATTGGTATGAACGAGATTCATTTCTGTATTATAATGATTACCTCACTCGGCATCGGCTTCATTACACCGCCGCTGGGACTGAATCTATTTGTTGTATCGGGGGTCACCGGAACGCCGGTGCTTTCCATATCGCGTTACGCCGTCTATTTTGTTTTTACCATGCTGCTGATAGTCATCATTCTCATGCTGATACCGGCGCTGTCACTCTGGTTACTTTAGGGCGTTTTGATACGGTTGGGTTACCTAAGATTTGTTTTAGAGAATTGGCCGTATTTCCGGTAGAATTATAATATAAGACACATCGTCAGTCCCGAAAGATTTGCGTTTCCAGCCTTGCATTCTAATGCAGGTGGCCGGGATTAACTATGATGATCAATAAGGAGGAATACCAATGTATAAGGATATTGAACACAAGGGGCTGCAATCAGAAGAGCGCCGGCGCTTTATGGAGCTAAGCGCCAAATTTGGTGTTACTACAGCCATCGTTGCCCTGGCAAGTTGTGCCTTGGGTTCCCGGGAAGCTTCCGCCCGGGTGGCCGGTGAAGAACAGGAACGCAAAAAAACGGCCAGTTATACTATGATTGTTGCTACGTCTTATGTTCTCGGTGTTTCAAGAAGTTACCCCATCATGCAGCTTGATTTTAAAGAAAATATTCAAAACATAACCAATGGAAAGATATATGTGCAGCTTGCACCGGGCGGACAGCTGGGTGCCGGCAGCGCGCTGGCAAAAAAAGTGTTAGCTGGTACCATCCAGGTTGCGCAGCATTCCATATCCAATTTTGCGCCATTTGCGCCGGCGGCTGATGTGATCAACATTCCTTATTGGTGCGGCGAGAATCAGAAATTTGTCAACCTGGTGACGTCAGATGCCTGGAAGAATGAAATCAATCCAAAGGTTGAAGCCAGAGGATTCAAAGCCCTGTGGTATCCCAGCATCGATCCTCGTACGGTAGCCGTGCGTAAAGGTGTTAAAGGTCCGATCAAGACGCCGGAACAGATGAAGGGTATCAAGTTTCGGGTTCCTAATTCAAAAATTTTGCAAAGAGTTTACCGGCTGCTGGGCGCCAATCCCATCCCGGTAGAGTGGATTGAAGCAGCAAATGCCATTAAGACGGGGTACGCCGATGCTCTGGATCCCTCCGTAGAAGCACTCCTGGTTTTTGGCTTTAAGGACATACTTTCTAGCATCACCTTTAACGCTGCGGTTCCCGATGCCCAAGTTTATTCCTGCAATCTCAAATGGTTTAAGAGCCTTCCTTCAGATGTTCAGGAAGGTTTCGAGTTTGCCAGTGAACTTACCATGCGGCAGAACCATGCCAAAATCCCGGCGGCACGGGCCTACGCCATGGCTGAAATGAAAAAAGCGGGTGTCGAATTTTATGTCCCCACGGCTGAAGAAAAGGCCCAATGGGTTAAAAAGGCCGGTGCTCAATTGCCAGTCTGGGACGACATCAAAAAGGAACTGATCGGATCTCTGGCCAAATTCGATAAATTGGTGGAAGCCGCCAACACCACCACCAATTTCTATGTCCACGATGTGTAGCCGTTGATAATAAGGTTTTTATCTTGTGCAGGATTGCTTGTACATGACCTGAATCGATAAGAGAAAGGTATATCTGCTAAACATATACAGTCCTTAAAACTCAAGGAGGTTTAATAATGCCCTACGGATACAATGGAAAAATTTTGCATGTTAATTTAAGCTCCTCGACCTGGAAGATCGAGGAGCCCAGCGAAACCTGGTATCGCACCTATGTAGGCGGGTCTTCACTGGCATCATACTATCTGTTAAGGGACATCAAACCGGGCATTGATCCGCTCTCCGAAGAAAACGTTCTGGTGTTCGCCTGCAGTGTTGTAACCGGCGCGCCCCTGTCCGGATTTAGCCGGTTTACCGTGGCAGCCAAGTCCCCTTTAACCGGCGGCTTTGGCGAAGCCGAGGCCGGAGGATATTTTGGCCCAGAACTTAAATTCGCAGGATTTGACGCGATTGTGTTTTGCGGCCGCGCTGAAAAACCGGTGTATCTATGGGTCCATGGCGGTGAGGTGGAAATCCGCGATGCCGCAAATATCTGGGGAAAGGATAACTGGGAAACCCTTGAAGATCTCCGTAAAGAACTAGGCGATAAACGGATCCGGGTGGCGTCAATTGGGCCTGCGGGCGAGCGGTTAATTCCCTTTGCCTGTGTACAGAACGGTCTGGAGCATTACAACGGGCGTACTGGAATGGGGGCCGTAATGGGGTCGAAAAACCTCAAAGCGGTTGTGGCACGGGGAAAGAAAAAACTAGAATTTGCCGATCCGGATAAGGTCAAAGAGATCCGAAAATGGCACAATGAGCGCTTTAAGGTTCACCCGCCCAATGTAGGCCTGACCAAAGTGGGGACCCCCGGCTTGGTCAAAGGGTTAAACGATGCCGGTATTCTTCCCACCCATAATTTTCGGGACGGCGTATTTGAGGGAGCTGACAAGATTAACGCGGAAGCCTACCATACAACGATTTTCCACTCATCCGGCACCTGCTATGCCTGTGCGGTCAAATGCAAGCGTCGGGTGGCTCTGGAAGACGAAAAGTATCCGCTCGATCCAAGATTTGGCGGACCTGAATATGAGACTTTGGGCTGTCTTGGATCCTTGATTGAAAATGATAACCTACCGGCTATAGCCAAGGGCAATCAGCTGTGCAATCTTATGGGTTTGGATACGATTTCAACAGGCTGCGTGATTGCCTTTGCTATGGAGTGTTTTGAAGAAGGAATTCTCACCACAGAAGATACAGGGGGCAGAACGCTCTATTTTGGCGATGCCGATGCCATGCTGTGGCTGATTGAGGAGATCGTAAGCCAGAAAGGCATCGGAAAAATCCTGTCTCAGGGGGTGAGAAAGGCAGCGGAGACCATCGGTCGAGGTGCTGAAAAATTTGCGTTTCATATCAAGGGAAGTGAATTGCCGGTCCACGATGGTCGGGGCAAGACCGGAATGGCGATGGGGTATGCCTTGGCCGCAACCGCTGACCATGTTGAGACCCCTCATGATACGGCGTTTTCTGCTGTTATAACCAATCTGTTGCCGCTGGGTATTCTTGAGCCCATTCAACCCCTGGATACGGATGCTGCTAAGGTCAGGTATTTTTCACTGGGACAAAAAGCCTGGGGCATAAATAACTGCTATGGCATCTGCAATTTCTGTTCTGTGCCCATTCATGCCATGACCTTTACCCGTCTAGTTGAGGCCATAAAGGCCATTACCGGGTGGGAAACCAGTTTATTTGAGATCATGCGCGTTTCCGAAAGATCCAATGTCATGTCCCGCATATTCAATAACCGCGAAGGATTCGGTCCCAAGGAAGACCGTGTGATCCGTCGCTGGCATGAAGAGATGCCCAATGGGCCTTTAAAGGGACAGCATATTGATCCCAAAGAATTCCAGGACGCCATTGACCTTTATTATGAACTATCGGGATGGGATAAAAACGGCAAACCCACCCGGGGTAAACTGGTTGATTTAAATCTCGAGTGGCTAATTAAAAATAATGAAGACTGATTTATTATCCATTTCAAGAAAGGTCAGTACATCTTTATTATTCTTCCGGATGTGCTCCCTGCGGCCAAGGTTATTGGAAACGGGCTGCTGGGCAGTCCGGACTGTATTTAAGCCCGCCCGATTTCCGAAGGGCTCAAGGCTTTCGACGATTTGGACAAGGAGCAAAGTGCCGCCACCAATTGGTTGTTCTCATTCCCGGCTAAAAGTCTCTTAAAGAAGAGCAGTTATGCAGGTGCAGGTCAAATTGTTCGTTACGTTGCGTAAAAACCGGATTCAAAACGTTGAATTGCCGGATGGATCAGATGCCAAAGATCTGATTCATCAACTCGGAATCCCGCTTGAAGAGATTGGTATATTAGGTGTGAACGGACGACTGGCGACATTAGATCAGAAGCTCGAAGAAGGGAATGTAATTTACATTATGCCCCCCATTGGAGGAGGTTGATTAGCTGCCGACTTTACCTGGGCGGTGGTCATTTCCGAACCCGCCGTGCTTTCCTGTACTTTCACCTGGCCAAAAGAGGGTCTCAGGTGAAGATATTCGAAGCAAATAGTGATTCCTGTGGACTGATGCGCTATGGTATCCCGTGCTATCGCCTGGAAATTATATCCTGAAGAAAGAGATCTAGAAAATACTCAAAATAGGCATCGATATGAGTACTATACAGCTTTCTCTGGAACAGTTGCGTCAACTGGCAACTAACGCTTTATGTGCCCACAATACCAGCGAAGCCAACGCACTGATGGTCGCGAAGGCTTTGGTGGCTGCGGAGGTCGACGGTTTAACGGGACACGGTTTGGCGAGACTACCGTCGTACTGCGGTCAGGCGGCAAGCGGAAAGGTCGATGGACATGCCGAACCAGCAGTAACTCATGTGGCATTGGCCGCCATTCGTGTTGACGCACACCACGGCTTTGCTTATCCGGCGATGGCTCTGGCAATAGAAAAATTGTGCGAACTCACTCCGAAAGCAGGCATAGCCGTAGCAGCGGTCACTCATTCACACCATTGCGGTGCAGCGGGTTATCATGTGGAAGCCCTGGCTCGGCAAGGTCTAGTTGGGCTGCTGTTTGCCAACACTCCCAAGGCGATCGCACCCTGGGGGGGTAAAAAGGGTATATTTGGTACAAATCCAATAGCATTTGCAGTGCCGCGTTCGGGCAAAGATCCTATGGTAATTGACATGTCTCTAAGTAAAGTCGCCAGAGGCAAGATAATGATTGCCAAACAAAAAGGAGACTCCATCCCTGAAGGGTGGGCGTTAGATTCCTTCGGAAAGCCAACCACAGATCCAGATGCAGCCCTGTCCGGTACCATGTTGCCCATGGGCGACGCTAAAGGCGCCGTTTTGGTACTGATGGTGGAAATCCTTTCAGCATGCCTGAGTGCAGCTCATTTCGGCTTTGAAGCCAGTTCTTTCTTTACCGCCGAAGGCGAACCACCAGGCGTGGGCCAACTTTTGATTGCCTTAGCGCCGAACCCTTTGTCATGTAATCAGTTTAATTATAGACTGGAAGATCTTATCAAAGCAATATTGACACAGGAGCACACTCGTTTACCCGGTGATCGTCGTCTAAACCTGCGACAACAGGCACATCAAAACGGATTGTTTATAACGAATCAAAAATATGAGCAGTTAGTGTCACTCTGCGCTGTCACATGAATAAATGAGTCGAAATGTCTATCTATTCTCTGAATCTGTGGTACAAAAAGTAGGGGCAGGTCATTGTTATTACTTCAACCTAGAAATCTTTCATTGGTAGCCAACCTTGACCTTTTCCAGGATATAAGTCATTCGCTTTTAGGAGAAAAATGACCGGATAATCAGCCTGCCGCAACCAGAAACAGGGCAGTATGATATCCTAAGCCACCTTTAAATCAAATCCATCCGCCAGAATCTCATCGTTTATATAAATATCACATCTTGACGGGTTGTTGTCTAAATTTATTCAGGAATTTCTCTGCTGTTCATCCCCAGTGTTAACTAATAATGCACGATTCCTTGAACCCTAACCCAAGCCATCTCGCTAGTGTTTGTCACTTCGGATCGAAATCGAATACCCAAACCATAATACCAATACTTGCGATTTTGTTTGAAAGCTACAATCCTCATTTACAACTCATAAAAGTTTTAACTATGTTCAATATTGTAAAACTTTTATGTCTCCTTAAATTCAATAATACGATACGAATCCTTGACCTTGAGCGGTGTAGATACCTGCAATAACGTCACACTATCAAGCACCTGATTTTTTTGTGATAACATAATACCGTATCACCAAACGATAGTTGTCTCGATTCTTCTATCTATATTTAAACATCCGAAATTTGTGATATGGTCAAAAAGCGGAAAAGAGGTTAGTGGTGATATGT
>CAXMTB010000040.1:0-21212 GCA_964195835.1 uncultured Nitrospinaceae bacterium
CAGACAACGCAGTTGCCTTCGCTGTCCGGATTATCGAGGCGGTATCCTGGAGCGACATTTTTGTTCTGGAGGGCATCTCTTCCATAATACATATCAAGAACCTTTGGATTGGATGTGGTATGGGCCATTTTGGACTTATCCCAGTATCGAGTGAGTTTGACGTGGCATCGGGAACAGGTGACCGGTGAAATAAAACGATAGTCCGGACGGTCGGTTAGGTAAATCGGATATAAAAAGATGTCGTTCATAGGACCGGAAGGAGGTGCGACCTGTGCGTTATTGAACCATCCTTCTTTGCCGGCGGTTACCCAAAACTTTTCCCCTGCCAGACTTTTTGTGGAGAGTTCGAAAATTCCCTGTCTGTCGGTGAGGACAAACGTTTCTGTTCCGGCAACTCTAACCCTGGTATTTTCAACCGGGCCATATTCAGATATAACACGACCCCGGATGGTTCGATCCCGGGTTGATCTCAGCCGTGCCAGAGCAGAACCGGGTTTTTCAAAAGAAATAACAGCGAAAACTCCCAGGATCAAAAAGAAGCCGATCAATAAACTCATTTTTTTCTTAAACATAAGCTCGCCCTTGTTTAGGCTCTGACCATCAGTATACCCTGCATGTTTTCATGGTTTTTGCCGCATATGGCATTGCATGAAAAGGTGAATGTGCCGACCTTATCCGCTATAAAAGAAACCAGAACAACTTTCCCCGGATGGATACCGTCGGTGATAATAATACCGGCATCTTTAAGACTGAAGCCGTGAATCACGTCGCTGCTTTTAAGTTTTAATACGACCCGATCCCCTTTATGAACCTCTATCACCGGTTTTTCAACAGGAATATGAGGTTGCCTGAGGGAAAGAACATCCAGGGCATGAACTTCACCCAGCAACCATCCTCTTTTAGTGTGACCGGTTAGGGTAAATTCTTTGGTACCAGATTCTATTTTTTTTTGCCACACCTGACGATCATAGGTCCGTATACCGTAAGGCAAACCAACAATAATTATAGCTAATAGTAATAGAAAAAGAAAATCCAAATATTTATTGTCAGCACGCATAAATTCCCTCTGCTGTGAAAATTTTATTCAATTTGCTAACGTTGTAAAATCTTGTTTTGCAAATTCGGTGACGCGACTTCTTTGTCATGGCAAAAAACAGATTTTAGTGACGGGTGCTCTTTTGCATACCCGTCGCAGCTTGTTATTGCCGGTCGATGTAACGCCTTGAAAAGGTAACGGCAGTTGCTTAATCGATGAATAAAAGTCTGCCGGTTTCTTTATCCACTCCTATCAGCTGGACAACTTCATTGTCTTTTGTAACGATTTCAGCTTCAAAAAGTCTGCCGGCATCGTTAAGCTGTCCAATTTTCAGGCTTGGATTCAATCTTTTTATGTGCCGGGACACCATTTCAAAGGCTTGCTCTTTGGTTATAAAGGTTTTCCGGGCCAGATTACCTGTTGAACCGCGCCGTTGCGGCACATAGCTTTCACCACCTTTGGCGCCAACGCCACAGGCGTTCGCACGATCTGGTCCCCCGATAAAAATATTACCGAATCCTATGATAGCCACAAACGAAATTCCCGTGATAAAGATTTTCAATAATTTTATCATGTTGATATCTCCATATTTAATAATGTTTTTCTTTCGTTTTAGTATAGGAGCAATAGTTGTGCCAAATGGCGAAAAGAAACAAATTTTGATCTATTTTATTGATTTTCAAACACATATCCTTTTATCTTAGACGAAGTTCCTTACAGCAGGAACCAACAACTGTATACTTAATACCCACACCGAGTTGCCGGTTGAGTAATATGTGCCCACATTCTTTTTGAGCAGAGCTGCGAACATAGATTGTCCGTCCTAAGGTTGAACAGGAAAAACAATCTAAACCACTTCTTAAAATCTAAAATCCAAGGTATATATGATTGTGGTTGAAGGGTCCTATCTTAGAAGGCTAACAGAGCAAAGAAAGGTTTTGAAGGTATATGGGAATGGTATTGGTCGTAATCTGAAACTGGTCTCTCCTGCCGTTTTCACTGACATTCTGTAATAAGGAAGTCTCGAAAATGGCAAAAGTAAAAGCGCCGCCAGTTTTCTGTTGATCTATGTTTATGGACGATACGATGAAGGTTAGTGCATTTGGACTCGGATTTTTATTCAGGTTACACGGAGTATTTCCAAATGATGCATGGCACATATGATCAGCAAACGCAAATATGGGTGTCGATTTACCGGCTGCAATCATCATACCGTTGCAGCTCAAGCACGATTCTCCCTCGCAATGGTCATCAGCATCTGCCTTGAGTATATTCAAATTTATGACTAACATCACGGCAAAAAGGGCGACGATTATTTTTCTGGATAAAGAATTCATATCTGTAAAAACTGAAGTTTAATTGGGACAATGATATATCACATTGTCGTAGTTGTCAATATGAAATATCAACATTGGAGATTCTTTACCTGCTTGAAGTTTTAAACAAAGGGATCGTTGGAACAACGATCCCTCATTATCCGGCAATAAGATGGGCAAAGGTATGTCTTCCGGTTATCCTGGAAACTTGATGGTAATCTTTTCTTTGCCCTTTTTCGCTTTGAACTTTATTTTAAGGTCTACACTGTCGTTTCGAATACCCAAGGAAAGCGGTGTTTTCCCTTTGTCTTCTTCGATATGGGTAATTTCTCTAAGCGCATCCACAATCTTTCCCCCCACTTCCGATCCCGGAGAAGGCAGTTCGGATTCACGGTACTCGGCGACGACGCGCACGTTTCCTTCCGAAGAACGGGTGATGGTGATTTCTTCGGCATTGTTCAATAAAATTACGTGTGTGATCATCGTCCTTAGAATCTTTGAATCCATGAAATATATCTTTGTTCAAATGCCCAAAATAAATATCTGCCAGAAAATTGTTAAACTGCATCGTTGATACCTCCATCATTTTTACAAGGTCGGGGTGCCTTCGCTTTTAACACCTAAAGTATCGCTGAGTGGCGTTTCTTTAGGGAAACTCAATCAGCTACTCAGTTTGAGTTACCAAACACTCAAATGGTCCTCAATCGGCTTTTATTATTATGTCGCTTGATATGAGATAAACATTACATGTGGGCAATTTTTCCTTGACATATTTTAAATCAATACAGTTAATGTTTTGATGGACGGAGATGATTTGACAATTGTCAAAAATAGGATTTACTTGAATTGATATTAGAAAAATATGACATCTGCAACTCAGTTTTTTTATTGATTGTGTTGATACTGGTAAGAGAGATGTCTGGAATTAAGTGAGGGATCATTTTTGAGATATCATTATAGTGTCTTAATATAAGTGAAAATAGATAGTTGCAAGGTATCACCAAGGTATCACCAGGCATGCCTGCTTAACCTCATATCAGAATATCAGATGATAGAACTTTCTGGAGCCTGACATATAAAAGAAAAAATACAGCCGTCTGATTTCGATTGCAGGCACATAATGTAAACAAAACAAACCCATAAATAAGTATAGGTTTGCCATACAAATCCACAATCCAATCCGTAAATAGCCAAGAACACCATATATTGTAGTCTGGACGCCATCTATATTCCTTAAGCTATGAATTTAGACCCGAACTGAATAGCTCTGGAATCTTTACACAAAATGAGTTACATGTTATGGAAAGAATGTTCAGACTGATCAATAGTGCTGTGTGAGAACCTGAAATAAATTTTTTGATAGCCAGTGACTGGCCAGGGGGCAGGTTATGAAGGAAAGCGCATGACAGACGAAACCCTCAACCTGCATATCCTCCGCACCAAGCTGAATCGCCCGGCGGTTGACGGCAAGTGGGTTCAGTCAAAGCACCATCGGCATAGGCTTTGCGGTAACCGACGGGCTGTAAAGGTGCACAGGGGATTGCGCCCTGCAGATGGGAGGATTTCCACTATGAAAACATTTTCGCAGACAGCCATACTCTTTTTTGCATTCCTGATTTTTTCTGCCGCCGATGGTACCTGTGCTGAGAAAAGCGCAGGAAACCAGGATATTCATCCGGCAGGACGGCCGAAAATCGGTCTGGTTCTGAGCGGCGGCGGGGCGCGCGGCGTCGCCCATATTGGGGTGCTCGAGGTTCTTGAAGAAATGCATGTTCCCATAGACTGCATCACCGGCACCAGCATGGGCTCCATAGTCGGAGGTTTGTATGCTTCCGGCATGAGCACCGCGGAGATTAAAGAGGCCCTGGCCGAGATTGACTGGGAAGATGCATTCAACGACAATATTCCCCGCGAGGACCGTTCATTCCGCCGTAAACGCGACGATGACCTCTATCTTATCAAGCGTAAGCCCGGTATCGGCGATGACGGAAAGATCAAGCTGCCGACCGGGTTTCTGCAGGGCCAGAAAATCGATCTGATCTTCAAGGAACTGACTCTGCCGGTAATCGATATCAAGGACTTTGATAAGCTCAATATACCCTTTCGTGCCGTGGCAACAGATATTACCACCGGTGATGCGGTGGTGCTCAGCTCTGGGGACCTTGCAAAATCCATGCGAGCCAGCATGTCAGTTCCAAGTATATTCGCACCGGTGGAGATGGACGGCCGCCTGCTGGTCGACGGCGGCGTCAGTAACAACCTGCCAGTCGATGTGGCGCGGGACATGGGCGCTGAAATTATTATTGCTGTTGACATCAGCACTCCCCTAAAGAAGAGGGAAGAATTGACTTCGGCATTGAGCATCACCTCGCAGCTCACCGGTATCCTCACCAGGCGCAACACGGAGGAGCAGATTGCATCGCTTTCCGGCAAGGACATCCTCATTTTGCCGGACCTCGGGGGTATCTCCTCAGCTGATTTTGAAGCATCGGAGCAAGCTGTTCCCAAGGGCAGGGCTGCCGCCGAGCAGCATCGCGAACAGCTTGTCGGACTTGCCATCCCAGAGGCCAATTATGCAGATCTGGTCCGCGCCCTGCCTGTAAGGAAGACAACTCCTCCGGTTATCGACTTTGTCAAGCTGGACAACCGGTCACGGGTATCGGATGCGGTCATCATGGCAAGGCTGCATGTGAAGACGGGTGAACCCCTGGATGTGCAGGCCCTTGATCATGACATCGGCCTCCTTATCCATGTCAGGGAACGCTCCTGGGGACCAAACTACCTGCAGTTTGGCCTTTTGCTCGGCAGTAATTTCAAGGGAGATAGTTCGTATGATTTCGGTGGTGCTTACACGCGCACCGCGATCAACCGGTTGAACGGCGAATGGCGCACCGCGGCGCAGATTGGAGAAAATCCCTTAATCGCCACGGAAATCTACCAGCCCCTAGATGTTGAATCCCGATACTTCATTAACCCCCGCCTCTTTTATGCCAATGGAAACTATTATGCCTTTTCGCCTGACGGTGATATTCTCGCGGCATACTGGGTCAGCCGTTACGGCATCGACATTAGCGGAGGCAGGGAATTCGGGGCATGGGGAGAGGCACGCCTGGGCTACAAGCGCTACGCCGGTGATGTGGAAGTCCGCATTGGGGAACCAACACTGCCTGGGGATAATTTCAACAGCGGTGAACTCTATGGTCGACTGACCGTTGACAAGCTGGATGATTTAAATTTTCCCCGTGCAGGGTATTTCGGGCGCCTGGAATACCTCTGGTCCGATACAGATCTCGGCGCTGACACAGATTTTGACCAGATCCTGTTTAATGGAGGATTCGCATATTCCTGGAACCGCAATACCCTGCTGGCCGGCGCCACCTTTTTTACCACGCCCGACAATGATGCACCGATCCAGAACCTGTTCCGGCTGGGGGGACTGTTCAAGCTCTCTGGCTACCAGGTGGACGAATTAAGCGGCCAGCAACTCGGCCTCCTGAAATTGATCTACATGAGGCGCATAGGGGACTCCAACTTACTGCCCATTTACCTGGGTGGTTCCCTGGAGGCGGGCAACACCTGGCAGGACACGGATGATATTGAATTCGGAAATCTGATTGGAGCCGGCAGCCTTTTTATCGGGCTTGACACCTTTATTGGTCCGCTCTATATCGCCTATGGCGTTGCCGAGAACAGCCATTACAGTTTTTATCTCTATCTCGGAAAAATATTCTGAGCCGTCACTGAAGCATGCGGCAGCAACTGGGCAGATAAAGCGGCAGTATCTTGTTTCGCTGCGAAATATCAACCCTCTAAGCTAATGTGATACCCAAAAGAAATCAACCATAATAAATATGCGGTAGGTAATATCATGGAAATTAACTCTGCCGATATATCAATACTACGCACGAAACTTCACCGCCCACCAATATCCAGCGATCATATACACCGGACACGCCTGCTGGAACGGCTCAACAAAAATCGTTACAGGCCATTTACCCTGATCTCGGCACCGGCCGGTTACGGCAGGAGCACGCTGGTGAGCTGTTGGCTGGAGTTATGCGAACTCCCCAGCGCATGGGTGTCGCTATATGAATATGACAACAATCTTCACCTGTTTCTCTCCTACTTCGTACAGGCCGTTCAAAACATCTTTCCGGGTACCGTTCATGATACCCAGGCGATGCTAAAAACGCCTGATTTGCCTCCAGTGACAGTATTATCCCGCAGCTTGACCTTCTGGCGAGACAGAGGCCCAGTGTGGGACTCAGGGATCAGAAGAGAAAAAAGTAGGGGTGAGACCGATGATGGAAGCTTGTGGTATAGATGTCTTCAAAACAGCAAGAAATAACGGTTTTGAAATTGACACCAGAAAAGAAACTTTCGGAAGGTGGAACTACTATGCATTGGTTTTGGTGGAATGATCTTATTGAACAAGATTTGAGTTGAGATTTTTTAATCAATAATAAGGGTATGAATGGCCATGCAGGACGATACGATTAAAGTTTTACTATTTTTGGCCCAAGGATTTGAGGATCTTGAAGCAGTAGCAATACTTGATGTAGCTTTTCTTCTCATGGAATGTTTAATGGGACCTAAAACAACTCAAGAAGTTAGGCATTATATGATTTACAGATAGACGCAGAAGCCTCGAGCCTTAAGATACTTGCTTTAACTTCTTTAATATTCTTGGTAGTAGATATAATAATGGAGGTCTGTCATAATTATATAATGTTCGATTTCAGTCTCTGCACCGAAATATGGATAAGTTTAGGAGCATAAAAATAGCAAAAGCATATTTTAAAAGGATACACTTATGACTCATTTAAGCTTAGAAGAGGTTATGACTCTCCTTGGTATTGATACCGTTGATGGCACACCAAAACAGGTGGAAAGGCTCCGTAAATGGATAGAGATTTTGGCGGAAAAACGCGGAAATGTTTTTGTGATGGAAAACAGGCAGAACCTCCTCGACCAATGGGATAAACACATGAAACTTAAGACCGAAAGCTGTTGTTAGCTATTATATAATTACTGGTTACAAATCATCTTCGCTCTACCATAAGATGCAGATACCTGAAACGCTCAGTTTAGGTTTAAATAAGTTCAAATGGATCATCGTCGGACGGCAGATACTCTCTTTTGATGGGTCCCAATTGATGCCCGTAC
Organism: uncultured Nitrospinaceae bacterium; assembly: GCA_964195835.1. Taxonomy (GTDB): domain Bacteria; phylum Desulfobacterota; class Desulfobacteria; order Desulfobacterales; family UBA11574; genus UBA11574. The sequence continues at coordinate 7,519 of CAXMTB010000040.1, forward strand.
AAATTCCCTCGATTCGAAAAATTAAGAATCATCAACATCAGCTCAGCGCCGCGAAGCATTCCCAGGCACCCGCATGCAGCATGGGTTTCAGAAAAATTCCTCACATCATCCCTTCGAACACATGGACCCGCCATTATGACAGGTGCAGGTTCGCTGGAGTGAATCATGGGCGATATGCTCGGAGTTGAATGATCCGCTGTGATGATCACCAGCAGATCTTCTTCCTTTTCGACAACATTTAATAGTTCTTTCAACCCCCGGTCGAGCCGGGAAATTTGATCCTTTTTGTAAAGCGGGTCTCCGGTGTGGGCGGCTTCATCAGGAACTTTGGTGTGCACGTGAATAAAATCGTGCGTTGTATCGGACAGGGCCATACGGATCCGATCTTTTAAGTCCGAACCCGGATCATCGGAGTCCTGAACCGATCGATAATCGATCCCCAGTTCATGGGCCAGGCCGCCGTAGACGGAGGCCGAAGCGATCATCAGTCCATTGAGGCCCCAGCGTTGCTGAAAAGGTGGCAGGTCGATACGGCGACCGCTGCGCTGAGTGACCAAAAAATATTCAGCCGGAGGTTTAAGCGCATGGGATAGATTTTTAGTCACTGTATTTTTAAGTTGGTGATAACAGAAAGTAAGGTAATTGTTAAGTGCCTTGGCGGTCTGTCTGCTCTTTTCCGGCTCCGGATTTTCAGACAATGGAACAATTTTGCTGATGGGCTTTCCGAGAACAATCGGATCCGAGTCGGATACGTACGGGGAAACGTGGCCGTTTAAAACCAGGATGGCATCATTGCGCCGGGTTTGCTGAAGCCGGATACTGACACCTTCGGATTCATAGCTGCTGATGAAAGAATACAGACGGCCGATGTCTTCAAATGTTCCTTTGATCTTATCCCGACCCAATGTCAGAACAGGTCGGTTGTTTTCCCATATGACACCGGAAATGTGTGCTAAAACCAGCACGTCGTCGTTATCAAAAGACACCCCTTCACCCACAGCTTCAAATAGTCCCCGGCCGGGAAAATTTTTCAAATCGTAGCCAAAAAGCAGAAAGTGAGCTGTCTCACTGGGAAAGCAGAGACCAGGGCTTGAGGGGTGAAACAAGCCATTTCCGCCCAATTCGGCCAGGCGGTCAAGGTTAGGGGTATTTGCGGCTTCAAGGGGTGTTCGATAATTCAGGACGTTGTAAGATCGATCGCCCAACCCATCCAAAAGGACCAGGATAACCTTCATTCAACACCTTTTTTGATTTCAAAACAGAAAAAGTTATAAGTGCCTAAAATGAGCTAAAATCAAGGAATTTATTGCCAATTATATTTTAATGACAGCGCGTTAGCGCTACCTTAACTTCAGGCACTTTAGACCACTTCAAACTTTAGGCACTTGTGAGAAACCTTCGGCAACATTTCCATTGGCAAGGGTCATGTCGAGTATCTAATTTACTTATTGGTAATTAACAAGTCGGAAACTTTTACCGGAAATGCTTTCTCAATATAGTCGTCTATAATCTGTTTTGTCCACAGCAACTTTTGGGCTTCTCTTATTTCGATGACCCACCAGAGACAGCCGATTTGGCGCAATGTGTCCAGACGTTCTTTGATGTCTTCGATTCCATCCGGCGGCACATGTCCCAACCCGGAAATTTCGGTGTGGTAGATATGTGCATTGTGGACCCGATCCGGATGGGGGGAGACAAAATCTTCAGGGGAAAAGTATTGGTTGCTGACAGATTCGCAGGCTTGTGCATGGCCGATGTCAAAGGTCACCCCTGCGCCGGTTCGACGAACCAATTTTTCAAAAAGATTAGGTTTGCTGGTCCACCCCCAGGCCAGGTTTTCCAGACAGACTTTCACGCCGCGATCAGCGCCGTACTGAACCAGGCTGCGTAAATTGGTGATGGTTCTTTCCCATGAAAGTATGCGCGTCGTATTATGGCCGAGTCCCACATGCAAGGTCAAGAATTTGCCGTTGGTTTTGGAGACCAGCCGAATAACGAGCTGGAAAAGGTTAAGGGCCGATAATACTTTAGAGGAATCCTCGTGACCGAGATCGACTTTCATAAACGGACAGTGGTAACGCACCTCAAGGGGGTTCAAGGCGGATAGATGCTCGACCCACCGGGTCTCTTCCAAAGGGCTTGACGGAAGCTCTTCCATATTAAACGACCAGTCTACGCCTGAAAAATCATTATCAAGAGCAAATGCTTTGAGTTGTTTTATATCATCGAAAAAATTGCACAGCGCAACTTTTGGTTTCATTGAGTACTCCCGACAGGTTTCAAATTTTGTATGATTTGTTTTGCGATTTTTAAATGATTCGGAGTTTGTCCGGATATATATTCCCGGATGATTTTTTCGGTACACGGTATGGCAAATTCATTGAGATAGCGCACAACCTGTGTTTTATTCGTCTCAACCGAACCATCAACGGAGCGATAGTTGCCCGAAAGACAGCAGTACAGTTGCTCTTTACCCTCATGCCAGTCCATCTGCAAAATTGCTTCCATCTCTTGGCCGTGGCTGATTTTGCGAAGCGGTAAGAGCAGTTGAATTCTGAATGTTTCGGTCAGGTTCTTATACAAATCCAGAGCCTCGGGGATCTGGTTTATCTTTACGGAACCGTTATGACGTTCACGCTCACCGGATATAATGGGAATGTTGCTGAGTAAAAGCGCCAAAGGAATACGAACCGCATGCAAATACACGTGGCAACCAATACAGGGGGTATAAAAACCGTATATAGACAACAGTTCACTGATAAAGGCACCGTTGAGGGCTTTCCAAAAAGCCGGGGAACCCAGAACAATCAAAGGATGAACCCGAACATGGGGCAAACGGCTCTTTAGTCTAAAAAGCGCCTGGTTTACGATGTCCCATGGGCCGTATTCTGTTCCGGTATATACATAAGTGGGCAATAAATCAGTGAAACCGTATTCCTGTATGCTTTTCACTGCGGCGGCGATGCTGTCACGGCCGGCGATTTCAACCAAGGCCAGTTTTGAAATGGACCGGTAGTTTTCAATGGACTGGTCGGAAAGGAGCCATTTTGGAAAGTCGATAACCAGATCGGATTTATTTAAAAACAGTTCTTGTAACTGATTTTTATATGTTGATGAAAAACTCTGCATGTCACTATTTGATACGCTCTAATTTGCTCAGACAGCTTCCCGATGGAAACGGAATCATCCTGCGGCTTACTGAAATTGTGACCGTAAGCAATTCAATCGGAACATATTTTTAGGAACTGCTATAGGTCGGTTTTTTTGTCAAATTGATTGATGTATAATAACATCATTGCCTGAAATTGCCAGAAGCAGTCCCCGGCGATTGGTGGCCTTTGCCACCCGCAACCACTTTTCTTTGGTTAATCCGCGTGCCAGGGTGGTGAGCAGGAAGGCACTTTTTAGTTTCTCGCTTCCTTTCATAAACATAAACTGGCGATGGTTGGTGAAGGCAAATAGAAGATGGCCGTTGGACAGTAAAAAATTGTAATCACCCGGATACTGGTCGATCATTTGCGAAATACCGTTTGACAGGGTATTGAAAAGCTCCTCAGGCTTTGAATTATGCCTCTGATGCTCTTCCATACGGTCCCTGAGGTATTCAAATGCTCTGGCCGAGTCGCTTATGGCATCTTCAATGGCAATGCCGCTGCTTCTGTAAGATTCAATGGCCGGTGCCTTGCCGTTATGTGCAAAAATCCAATCATGTCCACCGAATTTTAGAACAAAGGGATGGGCATGGCACTCGTCTATGAGCCCGCTGGTCCGAAAACGGAGATGGCAAATGATAATTCTGCTCTTTACGACACGGGCCAACCTTTGAAAGCTGTCGTGCAATTGACCTGAGTGGAAAATCTTTTCAGCCGACTTTTCAACCAGGGCATGTTGTTTACGAAAAAAACCAATGCCCCAGCCATCCATGTTCTTTTTGGCTCGAACTGCAAAAATCGGCAGGAATTCCGGAGCCGAATAATCTTTTTTGGCAGACAAAGCAAAGAGGTCACACATTTATAGTATTTTGGATTTTAGATCTACGATTGCGGATTTAGGTTGCACATCCAGTATCCCCTGTGAATCGGGATTTTCGCTTCACTTCAACCAGCGTAGCAACCGGTATCCAGTAACGAGAAAGCAGTAACCAGAATTAAACTTCACCAGCGTACAACACATCCGGACCGGCAATCACCAAAAGCTCACCTTGGGATTGTGGATCCGGTGTTATGGGATGCCAATCGGTGCGACTCAGCCCTTCTTTGACGGAAGTAACCAGCAAAATATCTCCCATACTTTCGGACTCCTTGAGAACCATCAGCTGTCGAAAGTTACAAAAGGCAAAGAGAAACGATTCATTGGCAAGAAAAAAGGTGTAATTCCCGGGATAGTCATCTATGAGCGCTTGGATAGCGATGCGCAGAGCAATGTATACACTGATATACGGGTTCTTGCGGTGCAGTAATACCAGTTGATCTCTTAAATATTCGAAAATTCTGGCCGTATAGACATCGACTTCAAACCGAGGTGTTCCAGTGGTTTGATATGCGTTAATGTTTTCAACAACTCCTACCTGGGCAAACAACCAGTCGTGATCCAGAAAGGAAAGCTTGAAGGGATGGAGTTGAGCACTATGGTGCCCGCCGCTTTTGGGGCAATTCACATGCGCAATGATGATCCGGCTGTCGATGACCCGGGCGAGTCTCTGGAAGCTTTCATGAACTTGTTGATGGCTAAACACCTGCTCCGCGGATTTTTCCACCAAAGCCTTATCCTCGCGAAAAAAACCGATACCCCATCCGTTCATATTTTCACTGCTCTTTTCTGCGAAGATGGGCAGATATTTCTGAGGTGTATAGTTATAGCCTGCTGAGATGGCCAATATGTCACACATGGTCGCCTCCAGTTCTTATAAGTTCTGATCGCAACTTTATCAAAATAATATGCCGATTTAATAATAATAAACTCGTAAAAAGTCTTTGGTAAGCGACATTGGATATTTTGGGAAGATGAATTCGATTTGTTACATCAATTATTTTGATATTTATTAGTTAAACAATTTTATATGTTTTACTGACTGACTTAGGCTAGTTGGTGCCTGCTTGATACGCTCCCGATAGCCGAACTCCTTGTAAATCTTATAGATGGTTGTCAGCCATTTGTTCGCTTCAGGATAGTAATAGATATCCGGAACGTGATCCTGGCTCAACTCAATAAGGAACTGGGTAAAGATGATCCATTGGATGGCCTCATCTGATTTTTCCAGCAGGGCCGAGTGATAGCGAAATTCAACGGTGGAGCGATACCAGTAAGAGTGCAGATTGAGACCGTGGTAGCGGGTCTTGTCATAGCGTGAATTCACACCACTCTTTATATCGTAACGGTTTTGAAGCGAATACCAGAGATCTTTGATTCGGCAATTGCTACCGCCCAAATCGCCGTCGCAAACATCCAGGAAGGCTTTCACGTCAATTTCCATGGGGCGACAGGTTTCGGCGTTTTTTCGATCTCCCGGGATAAGCAGGTAAAAAAGATCTTCATAGTGGTTAACGATGTGTACAAGCTGCTGGAGTTCTTTACAGTTGTAAGCTGCCGGGTCAACACCGTGATGAACATGCATTCCGCAACTTGTATCGATATCAATTCCTTCAATAGCTTTTAGAAATCGGAAAGCGTTGAAGACTTGCAGCAGTCCTTCCATGCCGCTTAAAATCGGGCTGATCAGTTCAGCACCAGATCTGGTGTGACCTTTGCCTCTGACGGACGTGTCTTGCTCAAAGTGCCATGTGCTCTGGCTGGCACCAAGAGACAGGTTGTAATCCTTGTAAAGATCTGTAATGTGGCGTCCGTCTTTGCCGCGGGATGAAATGCAGTAGGGCTTGATGATACTATTGTCCAATGGTGTTATCACATAGTTCAGGCCGAAAAATTCGATCTCCACGCCAAAGGTTCGATCGGTAAAGTTTTGCAACATCGGATACTTGTTTTTAAGCCGCTGAACAAGGCGGTCAGTTTCTGTCGTCATTAAATTTCTTTCTCATCCGTACAGTAACAGTAGTAATGGAGTAATACGTCTGATGCGTTATCGTTTTTTCCATTGGTGTGGTAAAAATCTCTTTCTAGCTTCCCTCCGTTACGATTATTCGGGCATCCGCCACCAGTACCCCGTCCGGATAGGCGAAGACTGGATTAAGATCGATTTCAACTATTTCGGGATAGTTTTCGGATATACGGGCCACTGCCAACAGGCAGTCTGCCAGGGCCTGTTCATCCACTGCCGGCCGGCCGCGATAACCGGAGATGAGCCCGTAGCCTTTTATTTCTTGTATCATGGACACGGCCTCGTTTTTTGTCAAAGGCAGAAGCCTGAGGCTTACATCCTGAAAGATCTCCACCATGATACCGCCAAGGCCAAAAAGAATTACCGGACCGAATTGAGGATCGCGATTCATTCCCACAATGACCTCCAGTCCGGGTGACGCCATTTTGCTTACCAAAACGCCATCCACCTGGGCTTCGGGATTGTTGCGTTTCACCGCCGACAGCAACACGTCGTAGGCCTTTTCAACCGCTTCAGCAGAACTTAGATCGAGCTGTACACCGCCGACATCGCTCTTGTGTAAAATATCAGGTGAGCTGATTTTAAGCGCTACCGGAAAGCCCAGTTCCTGTGCGATCTGAACAGCATGGGGCCGGCTATCCGCCAGCGCAAATTGGGTACAGGGCAAGCCTTGTGCGGCGATGCGTGAAAATGCCTGATGAAGCGGCAGTTGCCGGCCGGTGGCCGGAACAGTTAGCGTCGGTTTCTGAGGTGCATCCAGCGTTTTACGCTCGAGTACCTGGGCCAGGGCCTTTATTCCTCGTTCGGGAGTGGGGAAAACCGGAATTCCTTTAAGGTGCATGCGCTCACTTTCATAACGTTCGACGTCAGCTCCTCCATAAAAAATAATCAGCTCATTGGCATTAGGCGTCACAACACTGGAGGCATTTTCTACCGGATCTCCAAAAATTACACCCAGGGTGTCGTAGTGCTTTCGGGTTACCTCAATGACATCACCGAACATCTGAGCAGTGGCATCTCCGGTAAGATCTATGGGATTGGCCTTGATGGCATGGGCCGGAATGAGCGGCGTTATGGCCTCCACCAACTCTTCGGGCAGAGGAGAAACGTCTAAACCTTCTTGCTCAGCCTGATCTGTTGCCAGAATAGCGGCACCTCCGGATGTGGTGATAAAAAGAATACGATTGCCCTTTGGTGGCTTCAGATAAGCCAGGGCCTTGGCGTAGTCATAAAACTCTTCCGCCGTGTAAGCCCTGCAAATTTTATATTTTGCAAAAAGGGCTTCATAAATAGCATCAGCACCGGCCAAGGCTTTGGTGTGGGACTCGGCCGCAACCTTTCCCTTGGGAGTACGGCCGGACTTTAGAACCACCAGCGGCTTTTGAAGTTGTTCCACCGCCTGAATGAACCGTTCGGGACGTTTGATCCCTTCGATATAAGCCGCTATCACCTCGGTGTTGGGATCCTGATTGAAATAGGCAATAAGGTCAGCTTCATCGACGTCGGCGCGATTGCCCATGCTGACGAAGCTTGAAGTCCCGAGTTTATCCTCGGACAACCCGTCCATCATGGCGGCGCCTACCGTGCCGCTCTGAGAAATGAGCGCAATCTTGCCCTGGTAAGTCAGCAGCGGCCAGGATGCACACAAGGGGTGATGGGGATTGTTTACCCCCTGGCAGTTGGGCCCGATAATACGAACGCCGAATTTTTTCGCTACCTCGACGACTTGATTCTGAAGCTTTTCGCCTTCGTCACCGGCCTCACTGAAGCCACCGGTAATGATCACCGCGCCCTTCACACCGGCTTCACCGCATTCCTGAACTGCCTGGGGTACAAATCGAGCCGGAATGATGATAACAGCCATGTCCGGTGCATCTGCAATGTCCTTGACGCTCTTGTGACAGGCAAGATCGAGAATAACTTCAGCCTTGGGGTTGATGGGATAAACGATCCCCTCAAAGCCGCTGTCGATGATGTTTTTCAGAATTTCATGGCCCATTTTGTCCGGGCTGGTTGAGGCGCCGATAACGGCCACACTTTTAGGTTTAAGAATCGCATCCAGCTGGCGTATCGGATCCGGTACTGCCATGGTTGACCTCCCTTGATGGTAATTGAATATTTTCGATTTAAGATTGACAATTAACAGGTTCATTAAATGTCAAAAATCAATGGAGCCCTAAGCCTTTTTTGCTGAACCCCGATCCCTCCAGAGGCGGGCAAGCCCTGACCCCTGATTTCTGGTCACGTTGCTTTCTCTGCCTTTTTTGCTACCCGGCTGTTGAATTTTTCGGCGTTGATAATAAAACGCTGGTGTGTGGCTACGCCAATCTTGTCCACCTCATCAAAGCCTTCTACCTCAAACGTCAGTTTGGGACCATCCACTTCCGCTAACTTGGCACTGTAGCGAACCTTCATCCCCAAAGGCGTAGCAGCCATGTGTTTAAATTTCATACCGGTTCCGACGGTTTGCTCTCCCTCTCCGAGATAGGGGAGAACCAGATCCGCACAAACCTCTTCAATATGCCCGACCATGGCCCTTGTGGCATAAACGTTCGGTACATGGGGATAGACTTTCTGGGCCGACATGTCTTCGGTGGTTTCTCGTTCCATTTCATGGGTGATACCTGGTTTGAGTTCCTCGGTCATAGTTTAACCTCCAATATTAGAATTAAAAATGCTAAAAACAGATCATTAAGTGAATAATATTCTGAAGTTATGTATTAAGTCAATAAACATTTAGGTTTCTGTCACTTGATTCCATAGAATCTTTTGAAGTTCGGGATTGCAGATTTAGTTGTCACGGGATTTCAACTCCGGATTCCGCGACAATCCCGAAAAGGGTTTCACGCAAGTGCGGATGCCCCATAAGCTGTTCTCCGCTGCCGGAAAGTGTTATTTTACCTTCTTCTAATAGAAACGACTTGGTCGCCACCCTCAGGATTCGGCGAACATGCTGACCGGCCAAAAACAGCGTTACACCGTGACTGTGGATCTGTCTAAAGGTATTGCACAGCCGATTCACATCCCTTGGCGCCAGTCCCAGAAATGGATCGTCCAGAAGAATAAGGCGGGGATCGCTCATCAGACCGCGAGCAATCGTCAGCATTCTTTTCTGGCCGCCACTCAAAGTTCCGGCCATTTGTCGCCGTTTCTCGGCAAGTACGGGAAAGATTTCAAAAACAAAGGAAAGTCGGTCCTGTTTTTTTTCTCTGGCCACGTATGCACCAATATCCAGATTCTCCAACACGCTCATGAAAGGGAAGACATTCATTCCTTCGGGCACATAAACCAGACCACGGCGGACCATATCGTATACCGGAAGCGTTTGTATCTCCTCATGTTGATAATGGATCACCCCTTTGATGGGCCGGAGAATACCCGCGACGGCCTTCATTAAAGTGGTCTTTCCCGAACCGTTGACGCCAACAACGGAAATGATTTGATTAGCGCATACCGATAGATTGATCTTTTTCAGCACCTGAATGTCTCCGTAATGAACACTTAGGTTGCATATTTTTAAAAGGGGTTTTTGGATTTCCATAATTTTCCTCAGGTTTCAGGTTTCAGGGATCAGGGGTCAGGGGTCAGCTTTTGATCTAAACTTTCTTTATCCGTTTCCTGATCCCAGGCCCCTGAAACCCGATCCCTAATCTTCTTCTTCATCCTGGTGTCGCAGTCCCAGATATGCCTGTAGAACATCCCGATTTCGCATTACCATATGGGGCGGTCCTTCCGCAATTTTTTCTCCGTGATCGAGTGCCAGCAGACGATCGGAAACCTTTAAACTCAAATTTAAAAAATGGTCAATGATGAGAAGGCTTACGCCTCGCTCTCGTACCCTGTTTATCAGTTGGATGGCCTGTTTCACCAAAATCGGACTGAATCCTGCCGCCACTTCATCCAAAAGGAGTAGTTTCGGGCGCGTCGCCAGAGCCCGGGCCAAATCGAGGCGTCGTTGTTCACTGAGCGTTAGCTGATCGGCCAGCGTTTCGGCTTTATGTGCGATGCCGACAATCTCCAAAAGCTCACGCGCCATCTCTCTATCTTCAGGGCGGGTATGAAGAGAAAATCCTTTACCAAAAATATGCCCCACCAAGACATTGTCCAGTGTACTCATCCGAGGGAACGGTCTGGAGGATTGAAACGTTCTGCTGATGCCCAGACGACAGATCGCATGCGGTTTAAGATCTGTGATATCAATGCCTTTAAACAAAATATTGCCGCTGCTGGGTCTGTATCGGCCACAGATCAAATTAAACAGCGTTGTTTTGCCGGCACCATTGGGACCCACCAAGCCCACGATCTCTCCTTCGCTAACAGAAAAATCAATATTGCTCAGGGCGCAAAAATTGTTAAACGTCTTATTTAATGATTTTAATTGTAATAGTATCACTATGCGTTCCGCAACCTCCACCAGAATCCGTTGGGCATAAAAAGCACCGTTAAAATCAACACGGCGCCGTAAAGAAACTCGTGACCCGCCGGAAGAAGAGGATGAAAAATAAACTGATCCACAGGATAAAGAACCAAGGCCGCAACAGCAGGTCCGAGGATCGTAAACCGTCCCCCGCAAATGGCAAAGATCATGGGGATAGCTGAAAAATGAAGTCCATAGACCAATCCGGGCTCGATATAACGGACAAGATGTGCATAACATGCGCCGCTTATGCCGGTAAAAAAGGCGCTCATCAGTAGAGATGACAATCGATATCTGTTTACATGGATGCCGACAGCTTCTGCCGCAATTTCCTCCTCGCGAATCGCCTGGAGTGCCAGTCCCATGTTGGATCGAAACACAAACGTTACAAGACCGAGCAATACCAAAGAATACACAAATACAAGATAATATGAAGCCGTGATGCTGGACCCAAAATCCACATGCCAATCTCCCATACGAAGCGTTGGAAGTCCGGATATGCCGACCAGCCCAAGGGATCCCCGGGTCAATGCATCCCAGTTACCCGTTATCACTCTGGGAATTTCGACAAATGCCAGAGTTGCAAGAGCAAAATAGGCGCCCCTTAAACGCAGGCAAATCAGCCCCACCATCAGTCCCAAGCCTGTTGCGAATAAGCCGGCTATGGGAATGGTAAGCCATGGGGACAGACCCTGCTCGAGGCTGAGCAAGGCGGAGCCATAGGCGCCTACACCAAAAAAGGCCGCATGGCCCAGGGAAATGGAGCCGCTGACACCTAAAAGATTCCACGCCAGTGCCAAAGAGGCCAGAAGCAGGGCATGGGTAAAGACCTGAAGGATATAGCCGTTGGACTGGACCATCAGCGGCAGTGTGAGCAATAGCAGGAATCCCAGAAAAAGGCCTGCCCGATCGACTGTAACACGCCTTTTAGCATCGTATTGAAACGTTTTTGTGGATGTAGATTGAATCATTATATCTTTTGTTTCTTTTATTCTTCTCCTTTACCCAAAATGCCGTGTGGCCTGAAAGCCAGTAGGGTGAGGAGCAAAACTGCACTGACCATTTCACGCCAGCTGGCACCACAAAGGACAACAGTAAAAGATTCCGCCAGCCCCAGGATCCAGCCGGCAAGAATAATACCGCCCAGACGACCGACACCTGCGAAAATGGTAATGGTAATTGCCACCAGGGTGGCTTCATGACCGGTAGACGGATACAGGTAGTGAATGCAACCATAAAGAGGACCGGCCAGTCCGATGAGGACGGCGCCGATACAGAAAGCGAGTGTTCCCATGGCGGCCACATTGATACCCGCCAGAGCGGCAGCTTCTTTGTCCTGAATGGTGGCTCTCAGGGCTTTTCCCAGATAGGTCCGATACATCAGCACGTAAAGTATTCCAAGAATGATCAAAGATAAAAAAAACAGGGTGAGCTGGCCGTAACTGACGTAAAAACCGGGAATGCGAAATCCCTGGCTCAAAATCGGAATCCGTATGAGCCGGTAATTGCCGGAAAAGCAAAAAAGCATGCTGTTTTGGATCAAAATGGCAATACCAAAACTGAGCACAATGGAATTGAGCTCTATGGGATCACGGAGACGGGAAAACAGGCGTTGCAGCCCCAGACAAATGAGCAGTATCACCAGAATAGCGAAAGGAAATGTCAAAACAAAGGGAAACGCCCATGCTTTCCATAACCAGTAAGCTGAGTAACCGGCCAGGACAAGCAATTCGCCATGGGCAAGGTTAAAATTCCGGGTTACCCCGAATATGAGGGCAAAACCGAGCGCGATGAGCACATAAAACGAACCCAGAGAGATCCCGGAAACAAAAATGGTCGTCCACATATTTTTACGAATTTGCAGTCATATGATTACACATTTATTATTATGTATTAAATGCGCTTAGGAGTTAAAGAGAAGTTTTGAAGTGAGCTAAAGTTACGAGTGCCTAAAGTTAAGGTGTCGCTTCGCTCCATCCATTCATATAAAATTGACAGAATACCTTGAACTTTAGCTCACTTCAAACTTTAGGCACTTTAAGCCTTTATTGCTTATAACTTATCACTTGATATCACATACTTTTCAAAAATACGATTAGCCCTGTAATTTATCTTTTCTCCCACGGGGGCATTGGATATATCAACTGTCCGGTAGATCGATCCGGCGGATAGACGACCACAAGTTTTCCTTTCTGAATCTGAACGACCACGTGGCGATAACTTGCCGGATCACCATCGGCGTCAAAATAAAGATGCTCCATGGGCAGCACTAAATCTAGTTTTGTCAGGGATTTCCGAATATTTTCGCCGTTTAGGGTTTGACCGTTATTCAGAACATTTTGCATCGCCGCAATAAGGACCTTGGCGGATGTGTAACCGTGCATATTGGTGGTATTCGGGGGTTGGCTGAACATCTTTTGAAAATTATTTACAAAAGACGCAGAGGCTTCCTCCGTACCCGGTACGGTAATTCCCGGATGCCAGGCACAAGTGCTGTAAAGATAGTCGGCGTCTTTTCCCAAAGCATGAATAAAACTTTCATACGCAATACCGAAAGGGCCGATATACGCCTTGGGAGTCATTCTATTCTCTTTAAGCTGTCTCACGAAAAGGATGTGGTCCGGTGTAAAGCCGCCGGAAACGATCACATCGATTTTCATGCCGGCCAGCTTGGCAATCAGCGGTGTAAAATCAGGTGTGCCGGGACGGAATTTTTCAACCAGCCGGACCATTAGTCCCCGTTTTTTAAGGCAGCTCTCCAGATCCCTGGCCAGTTCGGTTGAACCGGGTGTAGCGGCATACAGAATGGCCAAACGTTGAGGCTTAATCTTTTCGGTAAGGACACCGCACAGGGGTTCAACAAACCCCTGAAGTCTTGAAACCCTGAACAGGTAAGGGTTTTTGTTCTGTGTCAATTCTTTTTGGAGACTGGCACTGGCGACATAGGGAATCTTGTATTTTTGGGTGACGGCGGCTATGGGCCCCACCAATGAATCAACATAACCGCCGGTAATGGCCGCCACTTTTTGCCAGGAGCACAATTCTTCAGCTCTGGAGATGGCCACATCGGGCCGGCTCTGGTCATCTCGTGAAACAATCTGTATCTGCATTCCGCCAATACCCCCGGCTGCGTTGGCTTCGGCCACGGCAACCTCAATCCCTTGATGGATTTCAATGCCATTTTTTGCAAACCTTCCGGAAAGGGGATTGATTTCACCAATT
>CAXMTB010000041.1:0-21099 GCA_964195835.1 uncultured Nitrospinaceae bacterium
ATAAAATATTTCTGTAATTTTTCCTTTGAGAGCCCGCGTTCAATTTCAAATTTATTATAGGTGCCATAGCTGGCCTGCCCTATGGCAGAATCGGAAATGTCTGTGCCAAGCAACTTGACATTATATTTCTTTAAATCCGGCAAAAGCTCTTTTAACACGATGGCAATACTGTAAGTCTCCTGTCCTGTGGAACAGGCCGCGCTCCAAATACGGATCGGTATGGGAAGGAGCCCGGAAGCTTTTTCTGTTCTCGTGTCGATCAAATCGGGCAAAATCTTGTGTTGAAGTACTTCAAACGGTCCTGTATCGCGAAAGAAAAGCGTCTCATTCGTTGAGATAGCATCGATGATCTTATTTTCTATGGTTTTATTAGAATTTGTCTTGGCTTTACTGCATAATTCTCTATAAGAAGAACATTCGTATTCTTTGATCAGGCGGCCAAGTCTTGTTTCAATGAGGTACGCTTTACTCTCGTCCAGATCGATTCCAGAAATGTCTAAAATATATTTTGATATTGCTTTTATATCATCTGTCGTTACTTTTATCATGAGTCAACAGTCGTCAGTTTTATGGCCTGGTTCGTTTTTCACTCGAGTTCTTCACTTATCAAATGATGTTACACGCTATTCTTCATCATTGTCTGTTTTACCGTAAGGCAGATTTCACTGGCTATCATGTCCAGTGGAGCGATAATATCTACAATGCCTGCATCTATGGGTCCTTTAGGCATGCCATAAACAACACTCGTCTCACCGTTCTGTGCAATGATGGTGGATCCACTCTTTTTCATCAGTTCCAGGCCCAAAAAACCATCTGACCCCATTCCGGTCATGATGACCCCGGTTGCACGGCCCACATAATGATGTGCAATGGATCTAAAAAGATAATCCACAGATGGTTTGCAGTTGTTTTCAGGTGGATCATCGGTAATTCTAAGCACTCGGCTTTTGCCGTCGGCTCCGGCTATAATTTTCATCTGTTTGCCACCGGGCGCAATAAATGCGACATTCGACAGAACAGGTTCTCCGTCTTTTGCTTCTCTAACCTCAAAAGAACATTTGGTGTCCAAGCTCTTGGCCAGAGACATGGTAAACATCGGCGGCATGTGCTGAACGATTAAAATTGGAGCGCCTAAATTAGAAGGTAAAGACGGCATCATTTGAGCCAAAGCCTTGGGTCCTCCCGTGGAGATGCCAATGGCTACAATTTCGGATTTTTGTCGCAGCCTGCCCGTGACTGCATTCATACGCCGAACAATCTGATCCGATTTCGGCAAATGTTTATCTTCTTTGCTGGATGTTTTTGAACCTATTTTCCCTTTGAGTAGATGTTTTATTTCATTTCGACGGGTAAATGCCTTCAATATTGGACCAATGGTCTTTTTCAAGGTTTCCGTATTCTCAGCCATGTTCCCTTCCTGAGGCTTGAGAATAAAATCAAACGCTCCCAAATCCAGAGCTTTCATGGTCATCTCACCGCCTTCACGGGTCAGCGTACTGAGCATGATGGCACCCACATCAAGCCCTTTCTCCTTTATATACTCAAGGACTTCAAGACCATTCATCTCCGGCATTTCGATGTCTAACGTCAAAAGGTCGGGTTTTAGAGAAGTAATTTTTGTTATCGCCGCCTTTCCGTTATGAGCGGATCCCACGACTTCAACATCTGGCATGTCAGAAAAGACATCGCTTACTATTTTCCGATAAACGATGGTATCGTCTACTATTAATACTTTTAGAGGTCTATCATTAATCACCGACTATCCTCTTTCATTGGTCACAGGTCAATGACTAACTGCACATTGCCATGTACCTGTCCGGAGAAGTTCCTGTTCCTAAGAATTATTCTTTGTTAAATAACTAATTTTCTTCTTCCAATACTTTATCAACATCTAATATTCCAATCAAGCGGTCTTTGGTTTTGAATACACCGGTGAAATATCTTCCCTGAACGCCACCGATATTGGCCGGTGGTGCCTCAACCTTTTCCCACTCCGCCTGAATAACATCACTGATTTGTTCTACCATTAAACCAATGTGTTCTCCGTTTGAATTGACTATGATATTACGCGTTTTATCGCTCATCTCAGTTGATTTTAGACTCAATTTTTTACCAAGATCGACAATGGTAATTATTTCGCCTCTTAAATTTAGTATTCCCAAAACATACTCCGGTGCCTGAGGCACCCTTGTCATTTCGATGAGCTTGTTGATTTCTTGAACCTTTAATATATCCATACCGCATAAGGCTTCTCCTACATAAAAAGTTGCCAATTCCACGGTATCGCTGCGAATATCAGTTTGTGCTGATCGTGACATTGCTTAAAACCTCCATCGCTATTTTTCATTGGGCATTGTTGAGCATTACCACGCTCAAACCCACGCTCCTCTGTCCTCCGAACCCTGTCATCTGCCACAAACCTTCACTCATTTAGTGATGTTCACCTCTTGACCATCAGCAACCAGCAGCTTATGACTATCGATCGATGACAAATGATTATACTTTAAACTTACCTACCATTTTATTCAATTTAACGCCCATTCTGGTCAGTTCTTCTGCACTTAGATTCACCTGGGCACTGCTGTTGGACATCTCAGCCGCCGACTGATTGACACCGGAAATGTCGCTTGCAATTTCAGCGGATACGCTTGAGCTTTGTGCCACATTTTCATTCACTTCCTGAATTCCTTGCGATGCCTGGGCAACATTTCCGGCAATCTCTTTAGTGGTTACCGACTGTTCTTCAACAGCCGTTGCAATTGTGGTAACAATTTCATTGACGTCATTGATAATCTTTGAAATTTGGTCGATTTCGGTCACCGTTGCAGCCGTTGAACCCTGAATAGCGCCGATCTTTCCCTTGATTTCCAGTGTTGCCTCGGCAGTTTGTTTGGCAAGATCTTTGATTTCATTGGCCACAACCGCAAAACCTCTGCCAGCCTCGCCGGCACGGGCCGCCTCAATGGTAGCATTTAACGCCAGCAGGTTCACCTGTTCGGATATCTCGGTGATGGTCTCGACAACCTTTCCGATTTCATTGGCGGCTCTGCCCAATTCGTCGACCTTGTTCGAAGCACTCCGGGTCTGAACAACGGCATCACCGGTGATGTTGCTGGCTCTTTCTGAATTTTGCGCAATTTCGTTAATGGTAGACGTCATCTGCTCGGCTGCAGTTGCCACCATGCCTACATTTGTCGCTGCTTCTTCCATGGCTGCAGCTACAGAATTCATGTTGGAACTCATCTCTTCCGCAGCAGCGGCCACTGTATTCGATTTTCCGGCCATGTTTTCAGCACCTCCGGACATTTGTGCAGAAAGGCTGGACAGATCGGCAGAAGAATTGTTCAACATTTCGCTGTCTTTAGCAATATCATTGATCATGCTTGCCACCCGTGTTACAAACGTATTGATCCAGGCAGCCATTTTATCAAGTTCATCTTGAAGTACCCCCTTTGCTACCGGACACTGCACGCAAGACTTAAATTCGCCTGAAGTGAGACATCGGCACTTAATCTCTCCTGGCGCATTGGAACCGATTTCCTGCCAACAACTCGTTTTCTTACCAAAAGCGGGACAATCCGTATGCTTGCATTTTCGTTGAACTGAACAATCAACCTTTTGCATTGGAATGCGCTGGGTCAAGTCTCCTTTGAGCACCATTTCCCTAACGGTATCATAGGATCTTTTGATCGGCCGGTTCACCAGTTTTTCTACTAGAAAGTAAAGAATTACTGAATATACTATAACAAATGCGAGGCTGATGAATATATTGCTCAAAACAGTCTCTTGTTGATAGTTTTTGACAGTAAAAGTTGCTACAATTACAATCATCATGGCAATCATAGCTGCCATCAATTTTGTTTTGGTTGTTTTAATTTTAAGCATCCCCTTTCTCCTTGTTTGTCATTATTTTTTTTGTCCGATTTTATCATATTAATATTATTAACAATTATTATCGACGGACAATAAATAACTATACCTTAAACTTTCCTACCATCTCATTCAATGTCTCAGACAATCTAGCCAACGCTTCGGCACTCATGTTAACCTGGCTGCTGCTGTCGGACATTTCTCCTGACGCCTGGTTTACATCTGTGATATCTTTGGCAATATCTCTGGCA
Organism: uncultured Nitrospinaceae bacterium; assembly: GCA_964195835.1. Taxonomy (GTDB): domain Bacteria; phylum Desulfobacterota; class Desulfobacteria; order Desulfobacterales; family UBA11574; genus UBA11574. The sequence continues at coordinate 4,122 of CAXMTB010000041.1, forward strand.
ACACTGGAACTTTGGGCAACGTTCTCATTGACCTCCTGTATGCCTTTTGAAGCCTGTGCAACATTTTCGGCAATCTCTTTGGTGGTTATCGACTGCTCTTCCACTGCCGTGGCAATAGTGGAAACAATATCATTGACATCATTGATAACCTTTAAAATTTGGCCGATCTCCGTAACCGTTGCATCGGTTGAACCCTGTATGGCGCCGATCTTTCCCTTTATCTCTTGAGTCGCTTCGGCGGTCTGTTTGGCAAGATCTTTGATTTCATTAGCCACAACGGCAAAACCTTTGCCTGCCTCGCCGGCTCTGGCCGCCTCAATGGTTGCATTTAACGCCAGCAGGTTCACCTGTTCGGATATTTCAGTGATGGTCTCGACAACCTTTCCGATTTCATTGGCGGCACTGCCCAATTCGTCGACCTTGTTCGAAGCACTCCGGGTCTGAACAACGGCATCACCGGTGATGTTACTGGCTTTTTCGGAGTTTTGTGCAATTTCGTTGATAGTAGCGATCATCTGCTCGGCTGCCGCAGCTACCATGTTCACGTTGGTCGCAGCCTCTTCAGTAGCTGCAGCAACGGAACTCATGTTTGTACTCATTTCTTCTCCAGCCGCAGCAACCACATTGGCCTTTTCAGATGTCTGTTCTGCTCCGGACGTCATCTGTTGTGATATTTTGGATAATTCTCCGGATGCCTCTTTTACCTGATTTGCGTTTTGAGCAACGTCTTTTATAATTTTCTGTATTGCATCTATAAATTTGTTGAACCATTCGGCCATTTCACCAACTTCATCTTTTGTTTCAACTTTTAGGCGCTTGGTCAGATCTCCTTCCCCTTGAGCAATATCTTTGAGCATCTCACCGGCATGTTTGATCGGTATTGTAATTTTGCGCGATATATAAGTAATCACACCAGCGCCAAGTACAAATAAAATGACAATAACACCGATTAACTCATTCCGCTGTCTGGCGATGGCTGATTTTATTTCTTTTGTTTTTTGTATTTCCACCGCTTTTATATCATCAAGATAAATCCCGGTTCCCACAATCCAGTTCCAAGGCTTGAAAAGTTTGACGTACGACAATTTTGGAACCGGCTTATCATATCCGGGTTTCGGCCACATATAGTCTACAAAACCCTCTCCCTTTTCACGGCATACCTTTACAAACTCATTAAAAAGATATTTGCCGTTGGGATCTTTAAAGTCAGACAGATCCTTGCCGTTTAAAGCGGAATTGATGGGATGCATGACCATCTTGGGGTGCATGTCGTTGATCCAAAAATAATCGTTTCCTTCATTACCATAACGCAATGCACTGATCCCTTTTTTTGCATCTTCCTTAAACTGTGCTTCCGCGATATTTTTTAGTTTTTCTTTGTAAGCTTCAGCCACCTTTTGTGAATTATGAGCTTTGTTATAGCTGGATTGCATAATGACGTAGGTGTTCTTTACAAGATCTTTCAGCTTTTCTTTTTTCTCCGTCATCATCATCGTCTTTATGGAAGCGATTTCTTCTTCTCCTCTTTTGCCCAAAGAATGAATCGACATTATCACGCTGATTATTCCCATCAACAACAACCCAGACAGTGAAAAAAAAATTATCTTTTTATTAATGTTCATGGTTTGATCCTCTTTCCTACATCTTCTAATGGTTAAAGCCTGTTTGATGAATTTTAAATATTAAGGATTAAATTTCTATTAGAATCATTGTCATCGATGGACAGAACGGTTGATGAATGATCCATGGACCCATCAATTCAAATGTTTACTATGAAGATAATCGTGAACACTCCGCATCAGCTTTTCTCTGTCCAGTTTGATTTGATAGTCATCGATACCGACGGCTTCTCCCCTTGCGATGTTTTCTTCACCGGCCATGGTGGTCAAGGCGATGATCGGTAAATCGTCAAATCGCTTGTCTTTCCTTATTTTTTCTGAAAGTTCGTAACCGTCAAGATTCGGCATCTCTATATCCGTTACAACGAGGGTAACCTCTTCGGAATGTTCTAAAAGTAGATTCCATGCCACAATTCCATCTTCGGCCACGATAACGTTGAACCCTTCTTCTTCCATAAAACCCTTGACCTGATTTCGGAAAAAGTTAGAATCCTCTGCATATAGGATTGTGGCACTTTTTCCTTCAGCAGTCTCAATTTTTTCTCTGTCTGGAAACCACTCCGGATTCAAGGCATGCACCAAACCATATACATCCACAAGCAAAGTGGTGTGATCACCAATGATGGCAGACCCCAAAATACCCTTTTGTTTCAACGTTTCGTCATCGACTTCAACCGAAATTTCTCTGGCATCAACAGGTCCCACAGCCATAATGCCAATTTCTCTGGCCGCGATGTTAACCACTATGACCAAAAGATCCTCTTTTTTAGCCATGGGTTTTACCTGTGCAACTTGATCTATGGTAAAGAGTGCCAGACTTCCACCTCGATATTTCATCACTTTTTTACCGCCGACTTCTTCGATGTCTGTGATTTTTATTTTTTCAATACGCTCGACATGATTAATCGGAATGGCAAACTGTTCTTCATCTGCACCCCTGAAAACCAGAATGGATTGTCTGTCTTTATTGGTTCTATCAACCTCATCGTTCTCCATAGCCACTTCAGTCGCTCTATCGGATCGATCAACCGAAGTTAAACCATAAATATTGGCAAGATTTGCAACATCGAGAATCAGGGCAACACGGCCGTCACCCATAATGGTTGCACCGGCATATTCTTTGCAAACCTTTAGATGGCGACCCAGCGGTTTGACAACAATCTCTTCGGAATCATTCAGTTCGTCGACAACGAGTCCGTATTTCATTGCACCTGTGGAAACAACCACGATATTCAGCGCACTTGACGCACGGTAACGTCTGTCTTTTGGGTTCCGTTTTTCTTCTTCTGAAATCCTGTCCAGGTCTTCATTTTTATCAGTTTTTAGCTTTGAGTTTTCCGCATCAGTGCAATCCTCGTAAAAATACGGGCTTTTTTTGGATCTTCGATCCGAGATGTTTCGACGTCTGTCTGTTTTTGAGCTTCCATCTTTATAATCAAAATAAGTCGATTCAATCCCGATGACGTCGGCAAGTTTTATTAACGGTAAAAGTTTACCACGCAGCCTTACCACTTCAGCATCTCCAACGATTTCTACTCTGTCTTTTACCTGATTGGCGGGAATTCTTAAAAGCTCTTCCAAATTTACTTGTGGAATGGCATAACGATCACCTCCGGCAACAATGATCTGGCTGGGTATAATGGCAAGAGTCAACGGCAGCTTTATTCGGATCGTTGTCCCCTCTCCAAGTTTAGAGTCAATATCTATCAAGCCGCCGAGTCTGTCTAGATTGGTTTTGACCACATCCATGCCCACGCCGCGCCCCGACACATCCGTTACTTTTTCAGCCGTGGAAAAACCGGGCATAAAGATGAAGTTCATTTTTTCTTTATCGGACATCATTCTTGCCTGATCTTCTGTAACCAGTCCCTTTGCCACCGCAATTTCTGCCAGCTTCTGCCCATCCAGCCCCTTTCCATCGTCGGAGATTTCGATATTGACCTGCCCTGCTTCATGATAGGCATTTAAGATAATTTTTCCCGTAATATTTTTTCCAGCCTTGTTTCGATCTTCAGGAAGTTCAATTCCGTGATCCACGGAATTCCGAACCAGGTGGGTTAAAGGGTCACCGATAGCCTCTATAATAGTTTTATCCAGCTCAACTTCTTTGCCCTTTAAAGACAATTCTACATTTTTGCCCAAGTTGCCCGCCAAGTCTCGAACAACACGGGGAAACTTATTAAATACAATTCCAATATTCTGCATCCGGGTAAGCATTATGGCTTCCTGCAGTTCGGATGTAATTAAATCTATTCTCTGGCCCGAAGTTTCCGCTGCTCTGGGATCACCGGAAGATATGGCTTGGAGAAGCTGATTTCTGCTCAGTACAAGCTCTCCGGCCAGATTCATGAGTGTGTCCAAAAGACTTACATTTACCCTTAAACTCGCATCGGAAGCGACCTTAGAGGTTTTTGTATCTTCAACTTTAATTTCAGATATATTCTCTTTTTCCGGCTCCTCTTCATTTGAACAATCCACAACTGTTTCTTCCTGGATCTCACTATTCGTCTTCAAAACTTCATCACCTATATATTCATCTTTTAACTGCTGTTCAGACGCTAGCACATCCGAATCAGAATCAGAATATTCTGCTATGGATTTGACTTGAAGGTCATCAGTCAGCTCGAAGATCTGTTCTTCATTTATTTCAAAAAGCAAGTTGATATCATTAGGGCTTACAAGGGTTGCGAAGAGAACGTTAAATGGGAATTGATCCGGAAGTCCTTTTTCCCGGATAAAACCAACAGCATCGATATCGATATGTTTATCAAGAACAATTCCGGTGGAGCACATATCGCTGATAAGATCAGAAGGTGTTTTATTCTTCGCATGAATATCATGAATCAAATCAAATCGAATCAGATAGATATTTTTTCCACCTTTCCTGCCTTCTGAAATCTTATCTTCGGTGATCGCAAAGCCGGCCATTTGGTCAGGCAGTGAAATAAAATCAGGTTGCGAGGAATTATCAAACTTCTCGGTTTCGCTTTCTACCCCCGCTTCTTTTTTTGCAGGAACTCCATTTGTAACCGATAAAAGTGATTCTATATGATTCGAAATATCGATATCGTTGCTCTGTGTAATATTGTTTATAAGATTTACGAGCGCATCTGAAGCCAGTAAAAGTATGTTGATGATCTCTGCATTGGGAACCATTTCACGGCTTCGAATTTTCCCCAAAATATTTTCCATTTCGTGTGTAAGGTTTTTGATGTTGGTGAGCCCCATAAAACCGGCGCCACCTTTTATGGAATGAGCGGCACGGTAAACCTTATTTACCAGGTTTTCGTCAATATCGGCGCCATCAGCTTCAATGGCCAGCAAATCATTCTGAATATCCGCCAGATGTTCCAACGATTCATCTATAAATAAATGCATGGTTTCATCAAACTGAATGCTCATGTAAAACCTCCCGGTTAAGAAATTGCCATAATTGACTGAAATATAAATTCTTATAGAAGTCGCTCATTGACTAAGCGTTTTGGTTCATCTGTTCAATTTCAAAATGTTTGTTCAGTCTAAGTGCATCGAAAAGGGTGTTGATTTCATCCGGAACATTTTTAAGCAAAAGCTTCGCTCCGGCATTTTTCATGGTATTGTGAGTTGCAGCGATAACGCTTAGGCCCACAGGGTCAATTGATTTTACATTTACAAAATCCAGAGTTAGTTCCGTGATCCCTTGCTCTATGATTTTATGCAGCTTCTTATTTAAACTTTCCGCCTTGGAAGCGACGACATCTTTGCCTGCCCGAACATTTTTTTTGTCTGATTTTTCTTGTTCTTTCCCATTGCTTTCTCTCACTTTTTTGATCAATTAAGCTTTTTTTTAAGAATGATTATGAATTATAGTAACTCTAATTGCATCTTTCCGATTTCAGGGATTTCAAAATGCGTGCCATTCATTCCTAATTGGCAATAAAAATAAGTGAAAGCCGTGAAATACGGGGGCTTCAATCCTGAATGTACTATTTTGTTGAAGTGGAACAGATATTATGGATTCCATTGTGATACCAAGATGTTTAACCGGTTTCACTTATCTGTATTCTTTCTTTCTCAAATTTTTGAACAACTTGTTTTTAAACTATTCAGGAATTGAATCCGATATAAGACAATATGAGATATGATTCGTTTTTGTTGTGATTCGTCAGTTCTTTGACGTCATCCGATGAATTTTTGACGATTGAAGTTGTGTTGGCCTGTTCTTTACGGATCAGTGCTTATATGAGCATCAGGTTAATTTAACGTCACGGATGTTCTATAACATTTAGAAATCACAAGTCTTTTAATGGTAATTTGTTCACGCCACCAATATGGAAGAATGGAATGTTGGAATGCTGGAATGTTGTGGATAAGAGAGGAAATAAACTATTTAAATTGTGTATAAAATCCTTCAAACCCATCATTCCATTACTCCATTATTCCATTATTCCAATTGGGGCGAAGCCCCTAACTTGTTGACATGTTATCCGTAGTTAGATAATTATAAATAGTTAAAATACACTAAATAGTTAATTCTTTATTCTTTTACGGTGTCGAAATCTACACTTATGAAGCCGTTGTCCGCTCAGAATTTTTTACAATCCAGAATCAATCGATTGCTGCGTAAATCTACAGATAATTACAGCAAGACCATCGGTACGATTTTAACGAAAAGGGGTATAATTACCGAAGAACAACTCCAGAATGCCCTCAAAGTGCAAAAAGATAAACTCTATACCCTGGGCAAGGCCGTTCGATTGGGTCAGATCATTGTTGAACTGGGCTATGCATTAGAAGAAGATCTGGTTAAGGCGGTCAACAATGAATATCAAATTTCAGTTAACACACTGACTGACGACATCAGAGGTCTTGTCAAAAAAAAACGCGAAAGCTTTGTTGAAGCTCTTCCTCCAACACGTATTCCCATCTGGCTACAGATTTTTGCCGCAACTATGGTTATTATTGTCATCACCATTTTTGTAATGAGTTTTTTTATTCTGAGTCAGCAAAGAGAAATGCTTTACAACCAAACCTTAAAAATCGGCAAAGTCAGTCTATACTATTTTAGCGGCAATGCGTCTATTCCGCTTCTTGAAGACAATGTTTTAAGACTTAACACATTAATAAAAGATGCCACTCATCTTGAGGAACTTCTTTATGCAATTATCGTTGACCACAATCAGACGATAAAGGCACATACCGACATAAACAAAATCGGAAAAGCTTTTGACAAATTTGCAAACATAACCGATGTAAGAAAAGAAGAAGACGTTACTTATTTTAATTACTTGTCAGAATCGGGTGGGCATGTTTTAAATTTAACTCGCCCTATAATATTTAACAAAAAGGAGCTGGGTGAAGTTCATGTTGGGGTTTCCATCGATTTCATTGAAAAATTAATCCATAAAGCACGACTTACAATTATCTGGATAACCTTCTTCATTATCATTTTGGGCAGTGGTGTTGCAGTTTTTCTTGGATTCCATTTTTCACGCCCTATTTCCAATCTCGTCCAGGCAACCAGAGAAATCGGCCTTGGGAATTATCGACATAAAATCATCCTGGCAAGAAATGATGAACTCGGGAATTTATCTACTGCATTTAATCGCATGGGTGAAGAACTCTGGAAAAACTCACTTATGCAGAAATCCTTTGGCAAGTATGTCGGTTCCGAAGTTCTAGAGATGATCATGGCCAATCCTGAAAGTGTCTGGTTAAAAGGCCATAGAAGTGAAGCCACCATTGTTTTCATCGATATCAGAGGATTTTCATCATATTCCGAGGTTAAAGAGCCTGAAGAAATCGTTGAAAAGCTAAATCAATACTTTGAAATTGCCACACAGGTAATCCAGGATCATGGCGGGTATGTTGACAAGTTTATCGGTGATGCGGTCTTGGGTGTTTTTGGCGTTCCGGTCTATCATGAAAACCACGTGTTAAGAGCCGTAAGTGCTGCCAGTGATATGCAAAAAGCGTTTCTTGAAAAACGCGAAAATGGAAATGATCTCCTTCAGTCCGTGGGAATCGGAATAAATTCAGGTGTTGTCGTGTCAGGCAATATCGGATCACAAAATAGAATGGAATATACCGTTATTGGTGAGAGCGTAAACCTGGCTGCACATCTATACCGGCTGGCCAACCCCGGTGAAATAATTATAAGTAAAAGTGCTTACGTCCCTCTAAAAGAGATGCTTGAGGTAGAGCCGCTTCCTCCACAATATATAAAAGGTAGATCGGAACCCGTGGAAACTTTCAGACTGCTGGTCATACGGGAGGACCATCATGCCTGAAACGGCAAACATAAAAAAAACTGTTTTAATAAATATCTTTCCGTTATTTTTTTTACTCCTTGCGGCCTGTGCAATAAATGGATCATTTTTCCACAATACCCACCAGGCCCGTGTTTCTGACGATTTTGTCATCGTAAAGACAACCTCGCAAGACACATTTTCTTCCCTTGCCGCCTACTATTTGAAAGACCCGGATAAAGGTTGGCTCATCGCTGAATTTAACCGTATGACAACGCTTATCCCCGGCCAAGAACTGATTATTCCATTATCACCATTTAACAAAGGCGGCCTGAAAGCCGAAGGTTATCAAACGGTTCCTATATTGGTCTACCACAATTTTTCCAAAAAAAGCTCTGATGAAACAGCAGTGGGGCAAGATGACTTTGAAGCCCAGATGAAATACCTGAAAAATAACGGCTATCATGTTGTTTCAATTGATCAATTATTAGATTTTATCGATTACAAGCAACAACTCCCCGAAAAATCGATTGTCATAACATTTGACGACGCATGGCGTTCTATCTTTGATGTCGCTCTTCCCATATTAATAAAATATGATTTTACCGCAACATTTTTTATTTACACGGATTTTATCGGCGGTGGAAAAGCCATGACCTGGAAACAAATCGAAACTCTTTCAAAAATCGGGTTTGATATTCAATGCCAAACGAAGACCCACAGGAATCTGACAGTTTCAAAAAAGAATGAGTCGTTCAAAGAATATTTTGAATCCATTGAAATGGAGATCAGTTATCCCAAAAAGCTGCTTAAAAAGAAACTGAATATAGATTGTAAATTTTTGGCATACCCTTATGGAGAAACCAACAATCTTGTCATTGCTTTGTTAAAAAAACACGGCTACCGGGCAGCGTTCACCGTTGACCGAAAGCCGAACCCATTTTTTATTGACAAATATAGAATCTACCGTTCTGTAATATATGGTAGCTATAACATGGATAAATTTAAAGATAATTTGTCCGTCTTTCAGAAGAACGAATTGAAATGAAAAAGTCGATAAATGCAATTTTGATGGTCATTATTTTATCTCTATTTTTTGGATGGGCAGACCCACTTTATTCCTTCGGAAATGTTGGCCAAAAGGTTCCTGAAAAGACTTCTAAAAAAACACAGAGAAATAAGTCGGTTTTTCATTCTTCTTATTACCTGAAAAAAGCAAAGACATATAAAAATAACGATGAATTGCAATTGGCGCTTTTCTTTTTAAAAATTGCCGCCACATTAAGTCCTGATGACATGGAAATTGTCGGAAAAATATCTGATTTGAAACTAACCATTGACAACAAATCCAACAAATATTTTAAAAAAGCGAAAATATTTTATAAACAAAAAAATATCGAAGAGGCTCGCAAGCAGTTTCTGACCGTTCTAAGATACAACCCTGATCATAAAGACGCCCTGGATTATCTGAAAAACAGGTTAATTCCCAAAGAATATATAAATTACACCTTCCAAAAAAACGACTCGCTAAGAATCATTTCCAATAAAGTATACAAAGACCCTGAATTGGTTTTTCTAATCGTATATTTTAATAATCTTAAATCCGATACCGAACCCGAGCCAGGAAAAATGCTTAAAATTCCCATACTGGAAACGGAATTTAATCAAACCCTCGACGATCGTCGTCAAGACATGATTTCGGCAGAGAATCTGTTGGAAAAAAAGCGATTCCAAGAGGTTGTCGTTATAACCAAAAAAATACTGAAAAATGATCCTTTAAACAAAGAAGCCATTAAATTAAAAAATGAAGCCTTTTATCAAATTGGAATACAGCTAAGCAGTCGGGAAAAATATTTTGAAGCGATAGATACGTTCAAAAAAATCACACCCGAATATGAAGGCGTGAATGGCGTCATTCAAGAAGCTATTCAGCATGAGCTGCTAAAAGCTGAAAATCTTTTAAAGGAAAAGAAATATGGTGAATCTATAGATCTTGCCGAAAAGATTTTGGGCTATGATCAATCAAATGCAGCAGCTAAAAAACTTATCAGAACCTCTCTTTGCCAACAAGGGAAAGATTTATTCATCCGCAAGAAATATGACGAAGCATTACACGTGCTGGATAAAACAGACCCTTCCGACGATTGTTCTGAAAAAATCAGACTTGCTGTTAAAAAAGCGATAAAACAACAAGCTGAAGCACACTACATTCAAGGGGTCAAACAATTTCTGAATGAAGAATTAGAAAGCGCCATAATAGAATGGGAAAAAACTTTAAAACTGAATCCAGAGCATGACAAGGCAAAAAAGAATATTGAAAAAGCCGGAAGCCTGTTGGAAAAACTAAAAAAAGTCAAATAAAATAGCTGCCCTCTAGTTTAATTTTTTAAAACATTTCGCACCCTTAATTTCCTGCAACTTTATTCAAGTATCGCATCCAAAATGTTGGATCACATTGTAACAGCAAGTGTTATATCGCCTTTTTAGAAAATATATGGCGATGAATGACACTTATCACACTTGATAATTAAAAAGTATCATGGTGAAAACTCGGCAGATGGACAAAAACAAAAAAGCGATTTGGGGATGGGCCATGTATGATTGGGCAAATTCCGCCTTTGCAACAACCGTTATGGCAGGATTTTTTCCGATCTTCTTTAAACAGTATTGGAGTTACAGCGTTGATGTGAATATGAGTACCGCCCGTCTTGGACTCGGCAACGCCGTCGCCAGCATAGTGGTGGCCGTAATGGCTCCGATCCTAGGCGCCATGGCTGACAGCGGCTCGGTGAGGAAAAAATTTCTTATCTTTTTTGCATACCTCGGGGTTTTAATGACAGCCTCTTTGTTTTTGATTAAAAAAGGGGATTGGGAATGGGCTATTTTTCTTTATGTTATGGGGATTATCGGCTTTTCCGGGGCCAACATATTTTATGATTCGCTTTTACCGAGTGTGGCGGATGAAGGTGAGATAGACTATGTATCCGGTCTGGGATTTTCAATGGGATATCTTGGGGGCGGTCTTTTGTTTCTGGGAAACGTATTAATGACATTAATGCCGGAAAAGTTCGGGTTGCCCGACGCAGCAATGGCCATCCGGTATGCTTTTGTTTCAGTGGCCGTTTGGTGGGGTTTTTTCACAATTTTTACCATTTTGTGGGTACCGGAAGTTCAAGCAACGGCTGCCCCATCCAATGGCATTAACTTTATCGTTGACGGCTTTAAACAGTTCACCGGAACCTTCAAAAAGATCCGGCGCTTAAAAACAGTCTTTCTTTTCTTAATCGCTTATTGGTTTTACATAGACGGGGTAGATACCATTATCCGAATGGCGGTCGATTATGGCATGTCCATTGGATTTGATTCAAATGATTTAATCATCGCTCTTTTGATTACACAATTTGTCGGGTTTCCTTGTGCGTTGTTATTTGGGAAACTGGGACAAATGTGGAGCGCAAGAAAATTAATTTACATTGCCATCGGCATTTATATGGTCATAACCCTGTGGGGAACTATGATGACCCATAAGCATGAGTTTTACGTTTTAGCCGGCATTATCGGTATGGTACAGGGCGGAATTCAAGCATTGAGTCGATCTTACTATTCGCGATTGATACCCAAAAACCGGATCGCGGAATTCTATGGATTCTACAATATGCTGGGCAAGTTCGCAGCGATCCTGGGACCGGTTTTGATGGGCTTTGTCGGTCTGATTGCAAAGCACATTTTAATGCCGCCATCTCCCACACCCGAGCAGTTTGTTCATGTCAGTCGCCTGGCCTCCAGATGGGGAATCGCATCCATACTACTCCTCTTTATCATGGGAGCGATTCTTTTATTTTTTGTCGATGAAGAAAAAGGTAAAATGGAAGCAGAGCGTTTTGAGGCTTAACAGGTTCAAATTGCTGTAATAGTTTAGTCCTTTGAAACAAATCGATTTTAATGATACCTGAAGCGGTGATGTTTTAAAAAGGATAAGATATTACAAATTTTAAAGCTTTGGTTCCAACAGTGTATTACATATGCCCTGAAGTTTAACGGCATGATTTGAGAAAATCCATTCTACACCCCTGTTAAGCTCTCTGAATAAACAGTTTTTAGAACGAATATACCCTGTTCCGATACACTGATTCTGTGTATGGTGTTTTTTCAATAGACTGTCGCTTATCAACAGATAATGCCCTGCGATCCCTCCGTAGCTCCTCATCAGCGCCAGATCACTCAATTGTTTCACATTGAGCCTGGCACTCGGAACAAACGTTGATAAAGGAAAAAAGTTTATAAACTTGAACATCTCCGGCTCTAGGGCAATGAAATGAAAGTCGACTTGAGGTGTCAGTTGCTGAAAAATGTCTCTCAACACATTGTTTTGATACTCCGGATCCAGATATGCTTCTTTCTTTATTTCAACCATGAGATGCATTTTTTTGCCATACTTTTGAATGACTTCGGAAAGTGTGGGGATCGATTTACAATGCATTTTTAGCTCGGTCAATGTAACCTTATTTATTTTTATACCAGATTTAAACACTCTCTGAAGGTCCCGGTCATGAAAAACAACCGGCTGCAAATCCCTGGTCCATCGAATGTCAAACTCTATACCCCACACACCGGCTTCATTGACCCGGTCAAATGCAGGAATTGTATTTTCATAAACCATTTTATTGTCATGCTCACCCCGATGTGAAACAATTTTACACTGTTTAAGTTTCTCCGTATCGGGGAAAGATTGCGGCATTTTTTCGTAAAAAAGATCCACACCCTGATGGAACCATTCTTCAAGCCAAAAATTGATGTTCATCACCAAAACCCTTTTACCTAAAAACTGCATGAAAAATCATGAAAATGATGTTTTTAAAATAGCTGCGATGAAATCGGCAATGGCAGATTTAAGTTTTTAAATGATGCATTGCATCCATCCAACTATACGGTATACAATTATTAAACACTTTTTACAGATTCATCAAGAAAGGATTGACAAATGATATCCGTTGAGAAGGTTCAACACGCCGCCAAAATGCTGAAGGGAAAAATAATCCGGACGCCTCTGATCCACTCACCCTCTTTGAGTCAAATGTTCGGTGGAGAAATTTATTTAAAACTGGAGAATCTTCAAAAAACAGGATCCTTCAAAATCAGGGGTGCAACGCATTATATATTGACCAACAAGGATAGAATAGGCCCCGGCGGCGTGGTGGCGGCATCTGCGGGAAATCATGCACAAGGAGTGGCCCTGGCCGCCAGACAGGCTCGTATTCCTGCAACCATCGTAATGCCTGAATGGGCTTCCATCAGCAAACAAGAAGCGACGCGCGGATATGGCGGTGAGATAGTTATTGAAGGAAAGAGCTTGGGAGAATCTCTAAAAAAAGCTGAAGAGATGGCCCTGGAAGGAAAAACCTTCATTCATCCCTTCGATGATCCGGATATCATGACAGGACAAGGGACCATTGCCCTTGAACTCCTGGAAGATCTAAAAGAAATCGATATGATCATCGTACCCATCGGCGGCGGCGGGATTATTTCGGGTATAGCGTCAATCGTAAAATCCATTAAACCAACCATTAATATCATCGGCGTCCAATCCAGCGCCTGCCCATCGGCCTATGAATCGTATCACAGGGGGGAAATCACAAAAGTTTCTTCAGAATATTCTATAGCGGACGGCATTAGCGTCAAGCAGGTGGGAGCGCTGAACTTCGATATGATCCGTAAGTTTGTTGATGATGTGGTTTTGGTGGAAGAAGACCAGATCGCGGCGGCAATTCTGTTGCTTCTGGAACGGAAAAAGATCTTGGCCGAAGGCTCAGGAGCGGTTTCTCTTGCAGCCCTGTTAAATGGTTCGGTAAAGGTTCCCCGAAGAAACAGAGTCGTTCTGTTAATCAGCGGCGGCAATGTAGACAGTTCTTTGTTGGGACGCATCCTGACTCAGGGTTTGTTGAAAAATGGAAGAATAATGCGCATCAGGGTGCGCCTGTCCGACACCCCCGGTTCCCTGTCACAACTGCTCATCATAATATCTGCTCTTAAAGCAAATGTTCTCCATATCTATCATGACCGCAATGTAAGAAATTTACCCATTTACGTTACACATGTCGATCTGGAGCTTGAAACGCGAGGTCCCGAACACGTTGAAGAAATGGTTCAAAAATTAACCTTGGAAGGTTATGAGTTTGAGTTGAAATGATCAGCGGTATTAATTATGACTCGTAAAAAGTGAAGTTTTCCCGCCCTAAAAGAGTGGGCTTGCAGGGAGTATGCCGGTCAAAATTAGGATCACAGATTCGTAGCAAGTGATAACTGGTTTTTGTTAAGGGTCAAATAAAGTTCCGGCTGGATGAACTCATGATGGTGTTCAACGAAAGGTATAAAAACTAAAAGATAACTTACTGGCTTTATTGTAATATCCTTCAGCAATGGAAACAGGTCTTCCTGGGGTTTCATAAAACTGGCCAGATTGACAATAAGACTTTCAGCTGCCCCTTTCATGGGTAATGTTACCGGATATATACGGGCATCCGGGAGCTCTCTCTGCATTTTTTCCATGGGCTGTGAAAGCGTGATACTTCGTCCAAGCCGTATGAAAACCCGAGGCCTAACTTTAAAGGCCGGGCACCAGAATCGAAATTCTTTATCCTCCCAGTTTTTCTGAATCGCTTTCGGTAGATTGGCAATCCTGACCAAATCCGCATATGAATTGAGTGTAATCCCGTTAACATCGGCCTTTATCCGCCAGAATGGGAGATAGATAACGTTCTCATCTGTTGTCTGCATGATCGAGAATTTAATTTGCCTGAATCCGTTTTTTGTAGGCCTCCAGACGGAGTTACAGTTCTTGCAATTTAAAACCAGAGCATCACGCCGCCCTTTTAGATCCCACCCGCAACCCGGACAAAGCGTTGGAATGAATTGAGTGCGCCAGTTGGGACGCCCGCCGGGAAGCGATGCTGTTTCAAAATCATCTTGAGGTACTGTCGTAATCGCTTTGTTCAAAACAGCATCGTATATTTTTTCTTCTTTATAAAAAGGAGAATAAATAAGACTTACCGTGTCACCCACATGTGACTGCTGAAAAACCGGATTCGGCAGAGATTTGCTGAAACGGTGCTGGAAAATATCCATCGCTTTTTTAAAAGAAAATGTCGGCTTAAGAAAATAACCGCTGATTTCCGGTGTAACAAAATTGAGTTTAAGAGCCTGGCTGCGAAGTCCTAAAGAGTTTGGAAAATAGCGGGATTCAACAGCCTGATGACTGACATCTATAAACTTGTGTTCAATACCGGAATCCACACACGAAAAAAGCATTCCTTTAAACCGCCAGTATGGGAAAAACACCAGATCCTTCGTTTTAGGAGCAGCGTTGGGGAGCATATAACGGAAAAAACCGTCTTGAAGCAAATATGAATTTACCCGGCAAAACTCGCAGCTAAAAAGACGATCTGTTTCTTTCAATATAGCCGGCGCCCCGCACTGTGGGCATTGATGTTCGATTAGTATGTCGGGCATTTATGTATGTAAAAACTCCTGACGCAGAAGATCAGGCTTTGGTTTTATCCCCGAAGGAATTTGTTTTGTTGAAAGTTCATTTTAGAAAATAGGAATTAGGAATTAGGAATTAGGAATTAGAAAATAGATAAGAGCAAATGAACGCAAATGAACATAAATATTATTATTTTAATTCGTGTTCATCCGTGGTTTCCCTTATCCTCTTTCCTCTTTCCTCTTTCCTCATTCCTGTTTCCTCATTCCTGTTTCCAGCTTAAAGGTTTTGGTCATTGAACATTGCGGGGGATTTCAATGTTAGATTAAATATCTCAGCTTATAGCTGCTCACCACACTGGTTACAATACATGGACTCGGCGACATTTTCGCTGCCGCATTTTGAACAACGTTTTGGCTCTGGTTTTTCTTCTGCCGGCTGACCGCATCGGGAACAGAACTTTGCACTGGGCGTTAGATTTTTGCCGCATTTTACACACTGCTTAAAAACGAGCTGTTGATGTCCGCAAAACGGGCAGAATTTCGCATCTATGGGAATAGAATTGTTGCAATCCGGACACAAAGACGCTTGCGGAGTATCTGTTTGTATGGCTTGGGGCTGTTTAGCGGCGAAGTACTGCGAAAACATGGCCGGCATCATCAATCCAAGCCCCATACCCATTCCAGTGCCTGCACCGCCCTCTGCTTCCGAAGCTTTTTCCATGGCCATGGCTGCTTTCATCTGCATCAGTTTGTTCATATCCTTGAAAACACCCATTCGGCTCCGATCGTCGATGGCCTGTTGAACTTCCGGTGGGGGGGTAATGGCGTTGATATACAAGTGGGTAATACCGATACCGAAGTTGCTGAAATCTTTTTCGACACGCTTTACCATATTTTCGGACAGCTCGTTATATCTTGCCGGAAGGTTCAGGATCGAATCGATGGTCTCTCCCATGTAATCGTTGAACCTGGATACGATGACCCGATTTAAATATTCTTCAATTTCCCGGGTTGTATATATACCTTGGGTACCCACAAGATTGTTGATAAACAGTACCGGTTGCATCACCTGAAGGTTGAAAACGCCAAAAGCCCTAAGGCGAATCAAACCCAATTCGGAATCTTTAAAGGCCACGGGGTCACGGGTTCCCCATTTTAGGTTGGTGAATACCTTTAAATTTATGAAATAGACTTCCGCCCTCAGAGGACTGGAAAGTCCCCATGGCAGGCTGAGAATTTTTGTTAAAATAGGAATATTGGCTGTTTTGAGGGTGTGTCTTCCCGGCCCAAATGCATCCAGAGCCTTGCCTTTATAAAAAAAGACCGCTGCCTGGCTTTCTCTTACCGTAAGCTGGGCGCCGTATTTAATTTCACCGGAACCTTTTTGAGGAAGCCGATGAACCAGTTCTTTGCCGGTATCATCGAACCATTCCAGATTTTCCAAAAAAATGATGTTGTCTGTACCCATGAATCTCGCCTCCTATTGAATAATTTAACATCTCAGTTTTATGCAACAACGATGCCAAAAATCTTAAAGGAAATTCGGTATTAAAAAATATAATTATTCGAGCAGACGGGGGTTTTGTATGTAAAGACGTAATAGTTTAGTCCTTTGAAACAAATCGATTTCAAAGGAGCTTCAGGTATGCT
>CAXMTB010000042.1:0-20746 GCA_964195835.1 uncultured Nitrospinaceae bacterium
GATAAAAAAAGGCCCTATCTTCAGCCAGATGCACCCTATCATCCGGCATAATCCGGTGGATGGCATTTAATTCCTTTTTAAGAAAAGGTGCAAGACGGTCCCTGAATATAGAGCGGTAATCAGGAAGCGCCACATGAACATCAGCACCCTGATCAAATAGAGCCTTGATCAGGGCAGCAGATACATCGGCCAGACCCCCGGCCTTGGCCGTAAGATAGTTGGCCATGCTTTTCATTCGGTCAGGCAGATAGGTGACCTCAGGGGTAACGATGAGTATCCGTGGATTTGCCATTTTACTATCCCTATTGATATGTTTTCATACGAGTAGCATAGTACCTCAACTGAGGTACTACTGTCATTTCAATCGATCCATCACGCCCATGTAATGCGTCCAGGTGCGAACTTTATTCGATCATCTCCACGGGGAACGGCCCTGACAGTAAATCCGTATCGGCCTGAAGCAGCACAGGTGATATTGCAGGTGTACAGATACGCACCATTTCCTTGATCTTCTTTAACTGTCATTTCATCATAATGACTTTCAGATATCATATCCACTGTTTTCAGGGGTCCATAATAGAGTTCTATGTTGACCTCGTCCGGGCGAAGTTCCCCCAGATTCACCACCGCCGTTACGGTAAAATTATCTCCCACCCGATACGGACCTTCTGTTTCCCGAACAGGAGTCTCGATATTTATGTTACTCCACAAGGTGCCGAGTCGTTGATATTGTTTTGAAAAAACTACAGCCTCTTTGGCACTATCCGAAGTCAGAAATTCCAGACGCCTCGCGGCCGGTGCATAGAAAAGCGCTTCATATTTAGAAATCATGACATGGGTGCAAAAATGCTGCATCGCCATCCCCATCGACGCCTTCATCATTTTTAACCACCGGACCGGAATATCTCCGTTTTTTCTGTCATAGAAACAGGGGATGACCTCATTCTCCAGAACATTATATAGGGCCTGGCTTTCCACCGAATCTTGATATGCCGGATCTGTGAACTCTTCACCGTTTCCGATACGCCATCCTGTTTCTTCTGTATATCCTTCACACCACCATCCATCGAGGATACTCACATTGAGACCGCCGTTGGCAGCTGCTTTCATTCCGGAAGTGCCGCATGCTTCAAAGGGACGTCTGGGTGTGTTCAGCCACACATCCGCACCCTGAACCAAATGCCTGGCAATATTGATGTCATAATCTTCAAGAAAAGCTATTCTGGGACGCACCTTAGTTCTGCGTGCAAATTCAATAATGCGCTTGATCAGATCTTTGCCCTCATTGTCTCTGGGATGGGCTTTTCCCGCAAAAATGAACTGGACCGGCTGGTCCTCCGATGTAATCATGGCCTCTAGTCGCTCAGGATCTCTTAGCAGAAGATAGGCGCGCTTATACGTTGCAAACCGACGAGCGAACACAATGGTCAATATGTCCTGATCCAGAACCGATTCAGCATCCCTCATCATTGATCTGGGAGCATTTCGTCGGCTGTATTGTTTTACCATCAGTGCTCTACTGGTTCGAATGAGGCGGCTCCGGCTCATTTCGTGAGCACGCCACAGCTCTTCATCATAAATGTCATCAATCCGATGGGTTATTTCCGGACTCGACATGTGCAGATGCCACTCAGGTCCCAGATATCTTTCAAACAGCATGACATTCTCTATGGAAATCCAGGATGGAATATGTATACCGTTGGTAACATGGGTGATGGGTATCTCGTCTTCAGGGATTCCTTCCCAGACATGAGACCACATCCGCCGAGCCACCTTTCCGTGCAACTCGCTGACGCCGTTTTTGTATTGGGCCATTCGCAAACCCAGCACAAACATGGAAAGGGGGGCATCTGAACCGGATTTCACCGCTTGCCCCCACGATATAACCTCGTCAACGCTCACCCCCAACCGGTCCGCCAAAGAACCCAGATACGGTTTTACACTATCCACCGGGAACTCGTCATGTCCGGCAGCCACAGGCGTATGGGTGGTCAAGATCGTTGTTCTGGAAACAATCTCTTCGGCTGTCTTCAGATCGACGTTATATTTCGACATCGTTTGGGAAAGTCGTTCCAGGGTGGCAAAAGCACAATGCCCTTCATTCAAGTGGCACACCAAGGGATAAATTCCCATGGCTTCAAGGCAGCGCATCCCCCCGATTCCCAGAAGCACTTCCTGGGCCAGCCTTATCTTTGCATCCCCGGCATACAGACGTGATGTGATATCTCTAATATGCGGAGGATTCTCCGGCAAATTGGTATCGAGCAGATACAGCGGAACACGCCCAACCATTATTTTCCATACAGCGGCTCTGATTTCGCCGGACGGCCCCTCCACAGATACGGTGACATCTTTCCCTGAACGATCTTTCGCCCGCTTCAGGGGCAGATGATAGATATCGGTCTCCGGATACTCCTCCTGCTGCCATCCATCCGGATCAAGGAACTGATGAAAATAGCCCTTACTATATAGAATCCCCACCCCGATCAACGGAAGGGCAAAATCGGACGCCGCCTTCAGGTGATCACCTGCAAGTATACCAAGACCACCGGCAGAGATAGGTACACTCTCATGAATTCCATATTCCATGGAAAAATACGCAATGGTTCCATTTTGTCCGTATGGTGTTTCGCTATGATCCACAGGGGTTAAAATCTCAGCGACAAAACGCTCTTTCACCCGTTGCTGATGGGCCAGAAAGCTTTTGTCTTTTGATAGTTTTTCCAGTTGTTTTTGGGGAATTAAGGTTGAAAAAACAATGGGATTTCGCCCGGACTCTTCCCAGAGTCTGGGATTAATCCGACGAAACAGCTCAATGGCGTCCAACCGCCAGCACCACCAGAGATTGCGTGCCAAAATCTGGAGAAAAGAAAGCGGTTCAGGAACAGCAGGGAAAACCTGAAAAGTTTGTATATGACTCATATCCATCTATCCTTGTTGTTGGTCATTTACGTGTCGAAGCGCAGATCCCACTATCGGGGCCCCGTGAAATTCCGTCAGGACCATTTCACGGGGTCACCCATTATTTGACATTTTAATACATTATTTCGGCCCGCTGCTTCAAAATCTTTTTAGCGATATTGGGGTGCGAACCTTGAGTTATTTATTATTCACTCAACCACTTAACTACTAAACCATTTTTAAATAGTCAATTCAAAGATTCAATCAGCTTCCACACCCGAACGATCTCGCTGGCACCCCAGGCCTGGGCATCGCAGCCCCGTGGTTGATGTGGAAAATCTCCGTCCAGAATTTCCGGCACATGACCGATGCAACCTTTGGAAACGAGTCCGGCACTGCTTGCCAGCCAGTCAAATGCTGCCTTTTTACCTTTTTTACCATAGGCTTTTATCCACGCTTCACAATAACTGGGAAACATCCATGTCCAGGCCGTACCGTTATGATAGGCCGGCTTCCGCTTTGTATCTTCATCTCCAGCATATTCTCCCTGGTAGGGATAACCTGGATCATTCAATGTTTTTCCATGATGCTCTATAATTAGAGGACGTCGAACAGGACGGTCGGCAAGACTCCGTATGGCACCGGGTATCAAAAGTTCCTCACATGCTGCGACGACCTTTCGGCAAACATCCACGTCGGATATAGCGCCAAGGGTGACGGCAAGAAGCTGATTCGGTCTCAATGCATCGTCGGGCTCCGCCTGACTGGCCGGCACTCCTGGACCGGCATGGAGACAATCGGCCAGATGCGCTTCATTTTTGAGGATATAAAGCTCAAGAATCGATGACTGAACCTGAATGGCGCTACGTTCCCAATCGCCATTATCCCCCGAAGGATCGATGCGGGCCAAAAAAGAGAGCGTCGCATACCACAGCGCCTGTATTTCGATAGGGTAACCTTCACGTGGCGTGCCCGCTGGGAAGTTGGTGTCCATCCAGGTAAAATGGGCCGGGCTGAAAATGAGACCCGATTCAGGATCCATCCGAATGCCGTTGGATGTGCCGGTCATGTAAGCATGGCCGATGGAAAAGAGAGTCTGGCGGATGGTTCGATTGCCACATTGCATATCAAGGAAAGCATCGCTCCCCTCAAACTTTAAAAACTCATCACAAGCAACACAATACCAAAGAGGAGCGTCGGAAGTGTCCCTGTTTCTGGCATTTTCCCCCTGAATCATGTTGGGGATCGTTCCGTCGGTTTCATATTGGCCAAACAGTTTTATTATATCCCGAGCCTCATCGGTTTTCCCTGCTGCTATCAACCCTCGAACAAAGATCAGGGCATCTCGCCCCCAATCGAGGAACCATGGATATCCGGCAATAACCGTATGCAATGCACCTCGATTCACCGTATAGTGATCCATCGCTTTTTCCAGCACATCCACCGGTGCTAATAATTTGTTTTTTTCAAAGTTAAACGACTCACTGTCTTTTATCGATGGCATGATGATCTCGGGATCAGGTGTTTTTCCCTCCCCAACTCGTGCATTCAATGTTACAGATCCATCGCCGGTCAGGAACGTCTGAAAATAACCGGGACTAAAGAGATCCGAATCCGGGTCAAGACCTCTCTCAGCCTCTTTGGGTCTGTGAACCATATATTGCCACTCGGGCTCCCACACAAAGTCACCGTCAGAAATCCTCAGATTCAATTGATGTTTCTGATCCGGGGAAAAATTGAAGCCATCCGGCTTTGAATCAACAGCATCCTGCCAAGTGTGTTCAGGCCCATGGTAGGCTTTGATGGTATCATGAAAGTTCCGATTTTCAATATCAGGCCTTAAGATGAGGCGAACCGGTTCGTGGTCAGGCAGTCGCCCATTTCGGCCTTTGGCCGGTTCGCGGTTAAAAATCATTCGCAAACAATTCTCTCCGGATATCATCTCCACATAAACGGACAAAAATACATGTTGCCCCTGCCCTGTGGGTACCTGAAATCGCCATATCCCTTTTGAACCCGAATTAGAATAAAAGGAAACAAAACAATCATCGCAAATCTCTTGTGAATATTCCTGAAACACCAGCCATGCCCGGCAGCGAGTGAACATGATCCAGCGATCTTCGGGAATTTCGGAGTCTATGTTTGCCGCCAATAAGGCATCGTACCGGCTTGAAAGCTCACCCCAGGAAACAAAGGCCCTGAGCATACCGCCCCGGCCGTTGGTTCCAAGCATAAGGAGAGAGCGGTCTGAAAGATCCGCCCGGTCAAAAATCCCTTTTACAGTTGCATCTTTCGCCCTGGGAAGGAAAAAAAGTGGCCCATCAACATGTTGGGTTTCTCCTGGCGTGTAAACCGATATCTTCAGAGTGCAAGAAGGATGAGTTGTAGGATGCATAGGGGAAAAGAGGGCAAAAAACGACCCATCCGAGCACGGCAAACTCTCCTCCTGGGCAAGGCACCGGTCCTTATCCATAATCCGGGCACGAAAAGAAGTATCTGCACGGACCATCAAAAAATGATCCGGCGGAATCATGACCTCTCGCCGGATGTCCCTGGGCCACTGCCATGTGATGATTCTTGATTCGTCACTGAAAGGGTTAAGGCTGCGACAAAACTCAACGGGATTTTCCGTAAACTTTTGAGCCATTTCATCCGGATCAAGGGTATCCAAATCCTGAACACCTTTGTAGAATCGAAAGATGTCCAGGGCCTTGGCGCGAAGCCGCTGTTTTTTTATCCGCTCCGGATAAAGCAAAACCTGAGATTCTGCTTCGAGGATAGGATTCATGTCAAGAGGGTCATCGGTAAGACAAAGGACCTCGCCGGGATCCAGGAGGTGGGAAAACTGCTCATGAGATTCGGTAATGGTCACCATCTCTCCGGAGATCAGGTCCGTCAAAGACAATTCTGACATGCCTGTCTTTTGGGGATCCCAGGCCCCCAGAGTCTCTTTCTTATCGTCCAGATTTACCAAAACAAGGAGCTTTTTCCCCGATGGCAGATGATGCCTTACAAGTGCCAAATGATTCCCCCCCCCTTTTTGAGCCATTTTCAGTTCTGTTCGATCATGAAAAGCCGGATGCAGCTTGAGGATAGTGTTGAGACGTCGGATGTGTTTTACCTGGTTCGTCTTTGCACTCCAGTTTAATGATGGTGCTCCATGGACATTGATTTTTTCGGTGGCATACCATTCCACACCATTGGCAAATCCGAAACCGCCTTGGGAACTGCAAAGGGCGCACAGGGCGGTGCGCATACGGGCAAATTTTTTGGACCGTTCAGCCAGACGCAGGTTGTCGTGGGTCTCGGCAAAATGAACGGCAATTCCGTCACTGGCAGATATCTCGTTGGCTCCCGGCAGATACGCTTCGATCTGGTTGCGATCATAGTTCTGAAAAAGCTCAGAATAGGCCCAGTTGAAATTGGCCATGTTCAAAATGTCACGGGACACTGAAATTTTTCCGCCAAGTCCTTCTAAAATAAAAATGGTGTTCGGATACTGCTCCCTGACCCTTGCCACAATATACCGCCATGCAGAAACCGGTATCATGTATCCTGCATCGCAACGAAACCCGTCCACACCCCGGCGACACCAGATAATAAAAACATCTGCCATATATTCCCACAGATCCTTTTTAGTATAATCGAGCCGTGTAAGGTCCGCCCACACAACCCCCCAGGCGCCCGGAACTTCGATTTTACCGTCAGAGTCCCGGACCAGCCACTGCGGGTGGGTTTCATGGAGACCAGCGGCCCAACCGGTGTGATTGATGGCGATGTCGATAAAAATCGAGGCCTGACGCTCATGGATTGCATCCACCAGCTCGATGAATTGCTCAAGGGGTGTGGCCCGTGAATCGAATTCGGCCAATGCCGAATCAACGGCTGTAAAACTAAGGGCCGCATACGGGCTGCCAAAGCGTCCCATCCGGGCATAGGTGGTGGGCGTGGGATGGATCGGAAGCAATTGGATGGCCCTGCACCCCAGCTCACCGATAATGAAATCCAACTCTTTTATCAAATCACGAAAGGTTCCTGAAGGCGGAATAACAGTATATCCGTTTTTATCCAGACCTTGGATCAAATTTTCATCTGCATCCTGAAAAAAATCACCGCTTTTGTTTGGGCCGAACTGTCGGACAAACGCATTGTAAATGATGTTGGAGCAGCAGGTGTCTGCCGGCTCGACATTGATGACGACATTCGGCCCTTCCGGCCATACCGGTCGTGTCTCCCCTTTGGGTAAAAAGAAACATTTTCCCTCAAAATGTCCGACTTCGCAAAGCGGAACTGTAATTTTAAAGTTTTGGTCGTCAATGCGCTTCATCGGTAGATCGAACCACTCCCTGCCCAGCGACGGCCGGTTATTTTCGACCTCCGTGATGATCTCTCTTCTGGTTGTTTTTGCATGCCCAATGTTCGTCCGAAGCCAGGCGCTTCCTTTTTGAGGGTGGGAAAGAGAGAGGGTAAATGAACGGGTGTCGCCCCGAAACATCAGAATGCGGGTCCCTGGTGCAGAATTTTGAATAACTCTATTTAAATTCTTCATGGGGCTTCTCTTTTTATGATCTTGGCAAAAAGTCAAAAAAATAACTTTTTACGAGAGTATTTCGTATTTGGTGCAAAGCCTCTTACCTTAAAAATTTTTCCCGACCTGCTACGCTGTATTGGCGATGCTGATAATGAAGGGTGCGAAACTTAAGTTACTAATATAGGTCAATGAAAATTGGGTGTCAAAGGAAAAGGCGTCGTTATGAAAATACTGAAGATTTAAATAGTGTCCGAACGAAAACTAGGATTTTTCGTTAAGATCAAGGAAGACGAAAATTTTAACCACAGGAATACTGATAGTATTTCGAGGATTAAAATCTGAGTCTGACACAGATATTGGCGAAAAAGACAGTTTTCGTTCGGACACTATATAGATGAAGAAATTTGCAGCCCATCCATAACCTCAGACCGAGGACCCAACAGATTAGAAATTTTTTGTCTGAGTTCTTCGGCTGCTGAATGGCTGTTGACCACGTATCCATCAGCCATAGAAAGTTGGGGACAATCCAGGTAGGTGTCGTGAATGGTAACGATAAGCACCGGGAGATTCGGATCACGAACTTTTATTTCTTTTAATACATCCCACACCAAAAATCCATGCTTTAAGTATTGATTCAGCAAAACAATATTGGGCTTAAATGATAAAATATCTTCCGTAACAGCTTCGATATTGTCCGTTGTTGAGACGTTATGCTTCTCACCGGCCAGCCCTTCCCTGCAGAGGTCCTTTATCCATGCCTGATCATCGATAATAAGGATATTGGCCATCTTTATCTCCCAACCGAGTCTCCTTGCAAGAGTTCCGCTATGGTGAAATGGAATCGGCACATTCAAACAGCATAAAAGTAATCAATATTGAAAATCAGACGTATTAGTTCCTTAATTGTGAATTTTGTGTTTTTTGTGGCAAAAAAATCTAAACGGTATAATTTTGCTGTTACAAACGATTGAAGATTGAAGATTGAAGATTCAAGGAATTCTTCCAATTTTATTAATGAAAAGACAGAGCGGACCCCGGTTAAATAAAATCAAAAACGTTGATTTAACTGGGCAGGGCGATACTACAAATCTTCAATCGTCAATTTTCAATTTGGTTCCGGCTTTTCCGGGTTAGGGTTTTAATAGTGCTCTACATACCTAACACCGACTCCGAAGTGATTGTCCTCTGCACCGCCAATATCTTTCCACCATTTGACTTCAGCAAGGGACATGGTCCGCAACCCCTCGCAAAGTTCGGGATCAGAAGCATAAAATAGGCAGTCATTCATTTGGAAATAAATATTGGCTCCCTCTTTGAAAAAAACATCGGACTCGAAATACATGCCATCCTTGCTGTAGTTGAGAATTTTAGCATTGAACATCTTTTTTTTGTTAAAACAACCCCATGCGATGGATGCTTCGCATCTATGACGTTTAGCGGTTCTTTTTTCCATAAGCCATGAATCTCCTGCAATACGTTATTTCTCAAGCTCAAGTGGGAGATAAATCAATCGGGTTTTTCGAGTTAATGCACAACATGCCGCTTTAATCCCACTACGTCTTGGTCATCAAGATTTAGCACCAAAGCCTCCGGATTAATTTGAGTCACTTGATGTGTTAATTAGAAAATATATCAAAGCTTAAATTTTTACACTTTAATTCTTATCAAATTTCGATTTGCATTGTCTATAGAGGGGAGGCTTCATTTTAATAGGGGAAACTCCTATAAAGTGGGAACTTATCCTAATTGCGGCTGGAACAAATTACAGCGTATCTAAAAGTTGGCGGCACTCGCCGGTTGTTTAAACGTTGAAGCTAAATGATATGCCGGAGCAGATCAACTCTTGACAAAAAGTATCGAACCTGAGAATATTTGGCCTCTATTTTTAAATGTTTTAGACCCAGATCCGATGAAATACTGAATCTATTAACAGCTTACGATATTATTCTCTATTGACTTCTTTTTATTAATTTTTTATTTAATCTGACAGGTTATCTATTATGAAATGGTTTCTTTATGCATTTAGCTTGATCTGGATCTCTTTCGGCGCAGGGCTTATCATTTACACCCGCGAATCGAAAAGCATGATAAAAAGCTTGGTTACGAATCTTGATCGCAGAATCTTATCGGCATTACCGGCCATTTTCGGTGTTTTTCTTATCATTGCTGCATCGGAGAGCCGTCACTCGTGGTTCATAAGATTAATAGGAATCTTGGCTGTCCTTAAAGGCGGGTTTATATTTTGGAACCCTCAAAACTTGTATGATAAAACTGTTGACTGGTATTTAAACTCGTTATCTGATCAAACGTTTAGGTTTTTTGGAATTATTACACTCATTCTGGGTACCGTTATTTTATCCTGGATATTGTAGGCAGAAAGGAGTAATGGACCATGACACTAACAAAAGCCCAAATCATCGAAGAAATCAGTAACAAAGACGGATTCACAAAGAAAAAATCCATTGAAATCATGGAAACACTGTTAGATATCATCAAGAGCACTTTAGAATCCGGCGATGATGTTTTGATCAGTGGATTTGGAAAATTCTGTGTAAAGGAAAAGAAGGAGCGCAGAGGCAGAAACCCTGCCACCGGTGATGACATGATGCTTTCAGAAAGAAAGGTCGTTACGTTTAAATGTTCCTCCAAGCTGAGGGATATGATTAACGGATATTAATAATATAGTAAAACCTTTTACTCACGATACAGAGAGCAAAATTCCAATATGGCTCACAAAGCGGGTAAAATAGATTTTTATAGACAATCTTAACAATAATGGAAGGATACGAACCTTAAAAGGCCCTTATCGGGCCTTTTGAATAAAACAAGGATGTTGAAAATCAAAATCTCGCAATAGAAATACCTGGCCATTGTAAACAATAAAAAAACATAATCAACTCCTGATAAAAATTCCTGACCCAAATCCCCATATAGAATTTATCACTGACAAAACGATAAACTGTGTGTTTTTTCGCTTAAAATCCTGAAATTATTTAACACACTGGTTTTATGATAGGCTTTTCGTAACCTGTCAAAATTCATTATGAACTTTATCGGGAAAAGGGATTTTAAAAGTTCATACGCCAATATGAAAAGATGGCTGGTATGAGCCTTTTTTTGAGCGTAAGTGGAGGATTCAAAGGTATGGCTAAAAAGCCGACTTTCGAAATCGCCAAACTTTCTCCCGATTGTTCGGGATAAACTCCCGCTCTTTGGGGATTTGGCCCATTAAAATGAAGTCTCCCATCTATAGACAGAAAGAATGACAACCTGATATTGAACTATTCAATTCTGATTTATTTCAGTTTTGAAATGAATATTTTTCAAGGAGGCATCCGATGGCAAAAGTCGAACTAAAAAAGAAAATCAAACGGCGAAAAATAACGTTTTCATTCGAATCATCGGATGCAAAAAAGGTTATCCTGATGGGAGATTTTAACAATTGGAATCCAAAAAAACATCCCATGAAAAAAGATGATAATGGAGAATGGACAAAGGCCGTGATCCTTCCTCCCGGACAATATGAATATAAGTTTCTGGTGGATGGCCTATGGAAAGAAGACCCCCGAAATAACCGAATTTGCCCCAACAAGTTCGGAACCTACAACAATGTTTTAAACCTAACGAAACGTTAAACCGATCCGTCTGCTAATAATTCCGGGATATGGTTTTTCTTGACATTCCAGATTCCTTCGATAAACTCATATCTGTTAAAATTAAATCCAGCTTAAAAAATCTTTCGAATCATCGTATAACGGTTTAATATCATCACAGAAATAAGGGAGGTGTCCATGGACAAAATTCTAAGAATCAACATGGGAGACGAAAACGGACCAAAAACCAATGAAGGACCGTTGGGCGACTATGCCGGTTTGGGTGGCCGCGGCATGACATCGGCAATTATCAGCAAGGAGGTACCGCCGTTATGCCATCCTCTGGGAAAAGGAAATAAACTGGTTATTGCCCCTGGACTTTTGAGTGGAAGTCACGCTGCTCAGTCCGGACGGGCTTCGGTGGGCTGCAAAAGTCCGCTCACCGGCGGTATCAAGGAAGCCAATGTCGGCGGCCAGGGTGCTCAAGTTCTTGCCCGTCTCGGATATGCCGCTATTGTTCTCGAAGGTAAACCCAGCGACGACACTCTTTACAAAGTAGTCATCAACAAAGACGGTGTAGAAATTACCCCTGACAACAGCCTTAAAATGATGGGCAACTATGATCTGGTTGACAAACTTAAAGAAGAATACGGCGATAAGGTTGCCTGTATCTCCATTGGACCGGCCGGCGAGATGAAAATGGCTGCCGCTTCCATTGCCTTTACTGACATGGAGCAAAGACCGACCCGGCATGCAGGTCGCGGGGGTGTCGGTGCGGTTATGGGCGCCAAAGGCGTCAAAGTTATCATTCTGGATGACACCGGCATGCCCACCCGATCACCCAAAGACCCGGAAAAATTTAAAACCGCCAACAAGGCATTTGTCCAGGGGCTTAAAAAACACCCGATAACAGGAGAGGGGCTTCCTGCCTTTGGAACAAACATCCTGACCAATGTCATTAATGAGGCCGGTGCATTGCCCACCCATAATTTTAAAACCGGTCGATTTGACGGTGCCGGCAATATCAGCGGTGAAACCCAGTCGGAAATTATGAAAGCCCGAGGCGGCATAGTTGCCCATGGCTGCCACAAAGGCTGTGTCATCCGGTGCTCAGGCATCTACAATGACAAAGACGGCAATTATATTACCAAAAGACCGGAATATGAAACGGTCTGGGCTCACGGCGGAAACTGCGGTATCGATGACATGGACGCCATCGCCGAACTCGACCGTATGGACGATGATTACGGTCTGGATACCATTGAAATGGGCGCCACCATAGGTGTGGCCATGGAAGCAGGTCTGGCCAACTTCGGTGATACTCAGGCCGCCATCAACCTTCTCAAAGAAGTCGGCAAAGGAACTCCGCTGGGCCGCATCCTCGGAAGCGGCGCTGCTGTAACCGGCAAGGTCTTTGGTGTTGAAAGGGTTCCCGTGGTCAAAGGTCAGGCCCTGCCGGCTTACGACCCCCGATCCGTCCAGGGGATGGGTGTGACATATGCCACCAGTACCATGGGTGCCGATCACACAGCCGGTTACGCGGTCACCGCAAACGTTCTCAATGTAGGGGGCAGCGTAGACCCGTTAAAACCTGAAGGCCAGGTGGAACTTTCCAGAAACCTTCAAATTGCGACAGCCGCCATCGACGCCACCGGTATGTGCCTCTTTATCGCCTTTGCGATCCTGGATCAGCCGGAAACATTTAATGCCCTTGTGGACATGATCGGTGCATTTACCGGACAGAACCTTACGGCAGACGATGTTACCGAATTGGGCAAGAACATCCTTTCCTTTGAAAGAGATTTCAATTCTAGGGCCGGCTTTACGGCCAAAGATGACCGTTTGCCTGATTTTTTCAAGGCAGAAGCGCTCCCGCCCCATAATGTCATCTTTGAGGTCAAGGATGAAGATCTTGATCAGGTCTATAATTGGTAAAATCACCATTTATGACTCTGATACAATGGGGAGCCCCGCTGGGGACTCCCCATTTTTTTCAACCTGAAAACACCATCTATTCTCAATAATCCCATGAAAACGGAATTTAAAAACAATACCATTACAAAAATAAGTTTGACCGTAACACCGGACCGGATGTCACTTTTTTCCTCTCTGCTCGGACAGGGTTTTACCTTAAAAATCCGGACAGGAATTTCCGTCCGAGATCTGCTGTGCCGGCAAATCGGTGTGATTGACGACTATCTCGACCAGAGGATTCAAACCATATTCTTGAACGGAAAGGTTGTTGATAATGTAGACACTGCTGTGGTCCGCCAAGGATCCTCACTGGCACTTTCCGCCGCCATGCCGGGTCTGGCCGGGGCCGTTTTGCGCCGGGGCGGTGCTTATGCAGCCATGCGCAGCCAAATTTCCCATAAGAATAATACAGGAAACGATTCTGCTGAAAACGGGACCGTGATGCTAAAGCTCTTTAACCTCGTAGCCTTAGAGCTGGGACCCCTTTTTCTAAAGCAGGGTATCTGGATCAACGGAAAAGATCTGGGAAATTTTTTCCGGAGAGTACCCGATTTTTTCTGGGATGGATGCCTGACTGCAGAAATTGACGGCATATCTCAGGATGTCCGGAAAATGTCACTTATGGAATGGAGGCAGGAGCAGATCTTTTTGAAGCTCAAAACCAAAAAAGAGACCCAGCAGCAAAAGCCTTATCTTTCCTGAAAAATCCTGTACAAGGAGATGTCCCATGAGGCCACAAGTTGGCGTCGCAAGTATATTACCTAAATTGAGCGATTAATGTTGTGTCACAAATTGAAACGCTCCATTTAGGTAATAGTCAAAGACTTTTAGGTTCTTCTTGGAAAACGTGTGAGTTGACACGGATCCGGCACGTGCCAGTTTCCTGGCGGTCATTTGGAATTATGAAAAATATTTAAGAAAAACAGGGTAATGTATAAAATCACATGTTGACAAATGCTGTGGTATTTGTGAATATATATACCATTCTTTCTTTAACCTAAGCTGAGCGTTTCAAATTTTAAAAGGGGCTAAAATAATCTTTAGACCTACAAGGAGCCAATTATGAACGTGTTTCTTTATGCAATTAGCTTTCTTTGTATTGCAATCGGGTGTTGCACAATTCTTTATACCAATGAAACCAGAACTTTTATGAAGCGTTTATTCAACAAAATTGATCGAAAAGTTCTTTCGGTCTTTGAAGCGATAATGGGGATTCTGCTTTTGGTTTCTGCAACTGCAAGTCATCATTCGTGGTTTATTAGATTAATTGGACTCATGGCTATCATTGAAGGTGGGGTTATCTTTTTAATTCCTAAAAACCTTTATGATGAACTCATTAATTGGTATGTTAATTCTTTATCAGATCAGACTTACAGGTTATTTGGCGCTTTGTCGTTGATACTTGGAACTGCAATGTTATCTTGGGTTTTATAGACACAAAGGAGATCCTGCCATGACACTCACAAAAGCTCAAATTATAGAATCCATCCAAAATCAGACCGGATTCCCGAAGAATAAATCTTCAGAAATTGTAGAGACCCTTCTTGAAATAATGAAAAATGCTTTAGCGTCCGGTGAAGATGTCCTCATAAGCAGTTTTGGAAAATTTTGTGTTCGTGAAAAACGAGAGCGGAAAGGAAGGAATCCGGCAACCGGTGACGCCATGATGCTCCGGTCCCGGAAAATCGTTACGTTTACATGTTCCGGCAAATTGCGGAACAAAATTAACGCCGATTAAGAAGAAAGGTGTTTCTTATATGCTGGCCAAATTTAATAATGAGGTTTTAAAAAAGGGGCCTGATGCAGTTCTTCCTCAGAATCTGAACAAGAAATGGTTAGATACATTACAAAAGATGGCAGAGGATTTTTTAGAAGCCAACTATGATCTTGAACAATGTAAAAAACCGGAGGACAATGCAGATCCAATTCTTTCAGTCTGTGTATCAGAAATATTAAGATCTCAACAAAATGACAAAGCCGATATTTCTGATGAAGACATATTAAAAAAGATCCCGATCTATTCCCTATCGTTAATCATAGAGGCAGTTAACAGGGAGTCTGATCTTGGAATAGAGAAACCTAACTTAGAAAACATTCTTTCATGGGATAGAATTATAAGAATAAAAGAAACTAACCCGGAATTTATTAAAGCCCTTGAGCAGGCATGTATTTTACAAGTCTCGAGTACAGCAGGTTACAAAGAATGAAAAACTTTACATAAAATTATGATTAAAATTACATAAAATTTATGGCTTGCACCTTCCGTCTATTTTTTATTTTCCATAACCACCCTATTTGACTCATAATATCATTGTTTTATTTTTTGTGCACGCTTTTTGCACACCCATCATGTAATTTCACGATTCTAAGAATTTCTTTAAAAAGATAACTTTTTATTAAATGGGGATTTATACAATGATAATTAAAACTGAAAACTCTGAACTTGAAATTTCTATCGGAACCGATGTTTATCTTGGATCAAGGGCATCAGGACAAATTTTCAAAAAATGGGATGATTTCGAAGATAATCAAAAGCTTAGATTAGAAATCATACTTAAAAAAGTTGAGGATCTCATATTTGAATCTGAAAAAATGTTATTAGAAATACGAGCAACGAATAATGAAGGTTCAGGCACGCCACGCTCTATCAGCTTAGTATCTAACTGAACAAAATGATGCCTTGAAAAAAAGGTGAAACAAACCAGAAGATGCTGGATTGAATGTAACCGGTTCGGAAGCAACCATCAGCAGTTAAAAGAAAGGGATTAGTCATTGCGGTGACTAATCCCTTGATAGTTTTGATGATCCCAGGGGGAAATCGAACACCCGTTACCGTCGTTAGAGAGCGATCCAAAGCGTATTCTGCCTGAGTTTATTACCTTTTTTGACCGTTAAAAGCCGTCACCACTTTAGGCCAAGCGAACAAATTTATTCGTTTAAAAGCGTGCCAGGAACAACACTTTTGTCACCAAATTTTTCGTATAACGAATCTAAAACAGTATTCAATCTCTGACGTTTTTGAGATGATGGGTCTTGATCAAAAAGAGAGAGCTGGGTTCCGATACCCAAAAAACTGAGTTGAGACAAAGAAATCCCTAAAAGCCTGATTGGTTTTTTCGTTACCTCAGTCTTTTCTAAAAGACGACAAGCAACTGAATATATCTCCAAACCGTCATCAATGGATTTAGGCAAAGTTGTTGACCGGGTGATCTGAACAAAATCAAAATATTTGATCTTCAATGTGACGGTTTTTCCTTTTAGATCCTTTAGCCGCATCCGTCGGGCCACTTTATTACCCAAAGCAAGGAGCTCTTTTTGAGCCACATCCAAAGATATGATGTCTTGTAAATAAGTCTGTTCATGACCGATAGACTTCATATCATGTTCCGGTATCACATCTCGTTCATCTATTCCCATGGCCAACAAATGTATTTTGACACCTTGCTTCCCATATTTTTTCTCCAAAACCTTTACCGGCGTTTGTCTCAAATCCCTAAAAGTGTGGATATTGAGGCGACTTAAGAGTAGCTGTGTCACTTTTCCAACCCCCCACATTTTCTTGACCGGGAGCGGATCTAAGAAATCTCTAACACCATCCGGATGTACAACAGTTAAACCGTCAGGTTTGTCAATGTCAGAGGCAATCTTTGCCACAAATTTTGAAGGAGCAACACCGGCTGAAATTGTCAGGCCTGTTTCTGTTAAAATTATTTGTTTTATCTTTTTCGCGATATCCTCGGGCTGACCAAAAAGACGTATGGAACCTGTTACATCAAGAAATGCTTCATCAATAGATATTGGCTCAACTAATGGTGTGAAACGATGAAATATTTCAAATACTTGCTTAGAGATTTCTTGGTACCTTGACATTCTGACAGGTAAAAAAATCCCATCAGGGCAAAGGCGTTTTGCTTTCGCAATAGGTTGGGCAGAATGAATCCCAAATTTTCGAGCTTCATATGAGGCAGATGATACCACACCTCTTTCCTTACTACCCCCCACTATTACCGGTTTTCCCTTTAAGGCAGGATTGTCCAGTATCTCAACCGAGGGATAAAAAGCATCCATGTCTAAATGAATGATGTGTTTTGACTGAACTTGCTTATCCATAAAAACGTATGATTGAAAAACAAATTTATCCTTCAATCCATCTCATTATCAATTCTACAAGAAATTGATCTGATGTAATTGTTATCATAATCTGATTGCCGTTTCCTTTAATTCCCTAACTATTCAGGTTGTACAGAAATTCTTTTGACTACAACAAAGAGAACATAGATAAGCAATGCCCATAACAGACTATTGATAAAAAGGGGTATAATTACAAAATTTCCGGGGAAAAACTGCCTCGGATACAACGCAAATGTAAAAACCGGAAAGTATAACACTTTAGACATTACCATTAACGATCGACCAAGGAAAGGCAGCTGACTTTCATGTACATTGGCTGTGACAACAGCCAATGCTATGATTGAAATAACCTTCGTGAAAACTAAATGAACCACAGCAATAGCAAGGATTATAAAAACTTTCTTCATATAAGGACCCATTATGAATGTTTTTGGCTACCACATCACATCAACTTCATCAACTCTAACAATAAATCCAGGAATATCAGATTTCGATAAAAGGCTTTTTGTTACTTGAAAAAATGTTGAATCAGTTTTATAGATTTGGATAATTTTTATAAAATTAGTATTGTAAATGTTAAAATCTAATAGAGGGATATTATAGTGAACCCAGATCGATTTAGAATGACCCACGGATTTGGATCAAATTTGACACTTCTCGGCAAGAGACTCTTGCTTATTTACGGGGCAATCTATATTATAGAGCTTTTATTTGAGCACTGGTTAAAAATTCCAGCCGTTGAAGTTCTCCAGCTTTACCCTTTTAAGTATAAGAGTTTTCATATCTGGCAGATTTTTACCCATCCGTTTATTCACAATCCCCGAGCGCCCATCAGTTTTCTGATTAACTGCATCGTATTTTATTTTTTTGCCGCGCCGGTTGAAAATGCTTTTGGCTCTAAGCGCTTTTTGATCCTTTTTTATTTGTCTGCTTTTGGTGGAGCTTTAAACGGGCTTGCCTTTAGCAGCGTGTCCGGTTTTAATGCACCATTTTTAGGCATGTTGCCGAGTATACTATCCATGATTGTTATTTTTGGATTGCTAAGTCCCGAATCTACAATATTGCTAATGTTTATATTACCAATAAAAGCAAAGTATATCAGTTACGGTACTGCCTTGATAGCCCTTTTGACTTTTTTGGCTAAGGTAAATCCTCACGGTGCATATCATCTTGGCGGGATTCTTTTTGGTTATATCTATTTTAAAGGACCAAGAACTATACTCGATCCAAATTTAATTTATACAAAGTACCTCGAATGGCAGCTTAAAAGAAAACGATCTCGTTTTAAAGTTTTAGACGGCAATAAAAAGAAGGATGATGATAAGCCAACTTATCATTGATGTTTTTCAAAATATCTAATCGCCTTCCTTAATTCAGATACAGGCGAAAATTATGCCTGCAAATAAACACCTTTTTCAACACTCTTAATCTTTGACAGAATCGTAACGCGGATCAATACATCCCTTGACAGTTCAATTTTCAGAGTTAGATATCACAACTTTTTAACCAGCTTCAAAACTCAAAATATATGAACTCAGCCTGAAGCCAATTGATGCTGATAACATATCTCCCAAAATCCCTAAAAAATCAAAAAGGCAAACCCAATGAAACAGATTTACCCCTCTTGAAAAACAATATCATAAATATTTTAGACCCCTGATACTTGCAGGGTCAATTATCAACACTTTCGGCGTTTTACTCTCTATTCATAGTCCGAACAAGTCGTTGAGCCGTTTGAAGAGTCCGGTCTTTTTTAATGTTGTAATTCCTTGGCGGGCGATGCGATGCGAAGAGAGATAGTTTCTCCATCGCCCCACGGCCACCAGGCACCACAAACAAAAACATCTTGGCTCGGATCTGTGGTAAAAAGCAGCTGGCCTGCCCGAAGGCCATCAAAATTATTGTTGCACATCTGTACAATATCAGGTGCTTCACGGATGTTTGAACTATCCCATACATTGCTGAAATCGCGTTTTAATATCGCGCGAAATTCGTCTCCATTGTCTGCAGAAAATTCGGTCAGGAAAGCTTCAAAGCGGTGGTCCCACTTCCACGAAAAAACTCCCCAGGAAGCGTTTAACAATTCTCTGGAAACCTTCTCAAGGTCTGACTTTTTAAGATGCATGACAGTTTTCCTCTTCAAAAAGTATCTTTTTTCAAATTACGCCTTTTTAAACAAAAGCTCATTCATCCAGAATTGAAATCTATTCAGGAGCCAAACTCCAAACCCAGTGTATATAAGGGTCAAAGCATGAATTGTGAATAAAGATAGCTAAAAGTTTCTAAAAGGTTATGGTTATCCTGCACCTTATCTTTATCAGCAATTAAAGCCCCTATTTATCAACCCTCTCTTTCAATTCTTTCCCGCATTTAAAAAATGGCAGGTTCTTCGCTTTGATCTTGACCTGTTCCCCGGTCTTTGGATTCCTGCCTGTATACGCCTTGTATTTCTTGACGTAAAATGAGCAGAGACCCCGAATTTCGACCCTGTCGGCACTGGCCAGAGCGTTTGCCATTTCATCAAAAAACAGGTTAACAACTGCCGTAGCCTCGTTTTTCGTTAATCCTGCTTCCGTTTTCAGTGTCTCAATGAGTTCCAGTTTGTTCATATGCAGTCTCCGAAGTTTGAATTATTTCAGGAAAATACACTAGCAATGAAGCAATGTCAAGAAATCTGTATGGTTAGATGAGGAAGGGTTGACGGAATGAGGGGTAAATGCACTTTCTCAGCAAGGAGAGAAAATATAAAAATTGAAGATCAAAATTTTTACGATTATTAAACGAAATATGCTATATTTAAAAATAACACAAAATAACAAGGTCAGAGCATGCAAAAAAAAGTTGTCTGTTTTCTAATATTCCTTATGCTGTCGGCGCTTCCTGTCCATGGCGAAAATGCAATGGACTACTTTAACCTTGGACTTAAAAGTACCATAACGCGCACAAAGATCAAATACTTCTCCAAGGCTTTGGAGCTGGATCCAATGCTGGCAGAAGCTTACGAAAAACGCGGGACCCTCTATTTTTTTCAGGAAAAATTTGACCATGTAATTCAGGATTTCCAGGCATATATCGGACTTACACCCCCAAAAGCCGAGGCCTTCAGAATGCTGGGCATGGGTTACCTAAAAGGGGGGTTTTATGAACGGGCCATAGATAGATTCAACCGCGCCATCGAGTTGGAACCCGAGCTGATCAGTGCATATGCCTACCGGGCGGAAGCGTTTCGTTTAAGTGGCAAATATGAGGAAACGATACATGATTCTACCATGGCCGTCGCGCTGATCGGAGATGGACGAACCAAGTCAGATGCCTATCGAACCCGGGCAAAAGCCTTCAGAGAGATTGGACGAAACGATCTCGCCATTGCCGATGTCAATGCTGCCTGGGACATAGATCCAAGAGTTCCCCTCTGGTGGCGATACTTTCTCAATAGTTTAAACCCGCAAGAGATGAGTAGTATCGCCCCATTTCTCATCCTTATCATCGGAATTGTATTAATTTTTGGGTTAACGCTCAAACCCCCCGAAAAAGACGACTGATAATGTCATCCATGTATAAAAAAGTTGGGGTGGCCTCGCTGATCATGATGACTTCGGTTTTTTTAAGCCGTCTT
>CAXMTB010000042.1:20761-21075 GCA_964195835.1 uncultured Nitrospinaceae bacterium
CAGGTCATTGCCTATATCGGCGGAATCAGCGGAGGCGTCGATGCCTATCAGGTCGCCTTTATCATCCCCGAAATTTTAAATCATATCGTTGCCAGCGGGTTTCTTTCGGTGACGTTTATCCCGATTTTTTCTCACTATCTGGTACAAAATAAAGAAGAGGAAGGCTGGCGGGTCTGTTCACTCATCCTCACCGGCTTCGGCAGTGTACTGCTGCTATTGATTTTAATTGCCTGCGTTTTTGCCCGCGGGTTCGTCGAAATTTTCGCTCCGGGGCTTGATGATCCCGTACTCATCGAACGCGCCGTCAGGATGAC
>CAXMTB010000043.1:0-16597 GCA_964195835.1 uncultured Nitrospinaceae bacterium
TATTATTAAGTCAAGTTTCGAGACCTTGTTTTTCAGCACGGAGGCACGACCATGCGCCGAAAAATTATTTTAGGTGTCCTGGCAGGTATCATTCTTATTTGTTTTTTGGTCATCATTGTTGTCGTATCGACTTATGATTACGACAAGTTCAAACCAATGATTACCGGAATCGCTAAAAAATACACCGGCAGAAAGCTCACCATCGCAGGTGAAATAAAAGTGAAAATAAGTTTGTCTCCCACCCTCGAGCTAAACCAGGTCTCTTTTCAAAATGCTCCCTGGAGCGCTGATCCGGAAATGATCCGTGCCAACCACATTGAAGTTCAATTGGCGCTGATTCCCCTCATCAAGGGCAACATCAATGTAAAACGCTTAACCCTGCTCAATCCGGATTTCATGATGGAAATCAACAAATCGGGTAAAACAAATCTGGAATTTAATTTGCCGGCACAAAAAAAAGTTGGCGCAGCGCCTGTAAAAAAAGATGAAAAGGAAACAGCGCTGTTTGATTTTAAAGAGATATTTATCAAAGATGGAAAGCTGACGGTTAAAAACCATCAAAAGAAAACAACCCACGTCTTAACCATAGATCAAGGTCGTCAAAAATCAGCGGAGTTAATGGGCGAAGCCGACATTGAACTGAAAGGCTCGTTCAACGACATTCCATTTAAGGTGTCCGGAAAAATCGGTTCGTGGGCGGGCATGACTGACCCTGATGTATCCTATCCTGTTGATCTAATGGCCAAAATCGCTCAAATGGATATCGCCATTATCGGCAAGATCCAGGACCCGCTGGCTGCAAAAGGAATTGATGTCAGCTTCTCTGCCAAAGGCGATGATCTGGCCAAAATTGAAAATATCACTCAAGAACCCCTGCCAATCAAAGGTCCATTCCATATTTCCAGCCATCTAATTGCAGCCAAAACCGAAAAAATTCAAATGTCCGATATGTTGATAGAAATGGGAAACAGTAAATTAAACGGTTCCGTAACCCTTGACCGTTCCGGTAAAAAGCCGCGAATATCCGGTGATCTTGTTTCCGAAACCCTCGACCTGCGTCCAATGTTAATAAACAGAGAGAAAAAGGCCGCCGATTCAAAAGAGAAAACAACGAAACCTGAAAGAAAATCGGACAAACTGTTTCAAAACACCCCCTTAAAATTGGACGGTCTGCATCTTTTCAACGCCGCCGTTGATCTTCAAATCAAACACATGCTTTTACCAAAATTTGCCTTTGATAATATTGTGACCAAGGTAAGGCTTCAGGATGGTGATCTTACGGTAAATCCCCTGACAGCTTTTATCGGCGGCGGAAAGCTGGTTAACAGTTTGAATGTTCAGGCAAAAGAAAATATGGCTTTTGTTGATGTAAACGTGGACATCAAACAAATGAACCTCGGGGAAATGCTTAAAAAACTTGAAATTACCCAAGCTTTAGAAGGCATTCTCGACCTTGACATTAAACTGAAAGGTCAAGGAAAATCCGTGGCAGGGCTCATGGCAGGTTTGAACGGCGATGTGGTTGCCTCCCTGGGAGAAGGGAAAATACCCACCGGTTATTTAAGTCTTGTGAGTGCCGATATCAGCGCAACGCTCATGCGGATCATCAATCCTTTTGGTAAAAAAATGGACAGCGCTCAAATTAACTGTGCCGTGTGTGATTTTAATATCAAAAACGGCATGGCAAAAAGTAACGTCATCATCTTCGACGATCCCCATAAAACATTGCTCAGCAAAGGAGAGATAAACCTTAAAACCGAAAAATTGGATTTTCATATCGAAACCAAGCCCAAAGAGGGGATTGGAACCCAAGATACCGCAAAATTGAGTGTCAGCTTAAGCAAAATAACCAAACCCTTTAAACTGGGCGGCACACTGGCCAATCCATCTTTAGAGATCGATATCGTGGGCTCCGGCACAACCATCGGCGCAGCCCTTTTAGGACCGGTGGGCTGGACCTATCTTTTGGTTTCAGGATCGTCGGGAAAAGGAAACCCTTGCAGAAAGGCCCTCGAAATTGAAGGAAAAGACACCGCCGGCACAACATCCAAAACCGGACAAGGAAAAGAAGTGACATCAGGACCTGAAGAGAAAAAACAAGGTTTTGGAGACAGGATGTTAAATATTTTCAAATAATTGAACCTATCGAAATTTGAAACGCTCAATTTAGGTAAAACATGAAAGGGACTCAAAATGAACGCCGCACTGATTCTCGTTGACATTCAGAAAGACTATTTTCCCGGCGGTCGCATGGAACTGGTTGGAATGAAAGAAGCCAGTGAAAACGCACGAGAAATGTTACGGTTTTTTCGTGAAAAAAAATGGCCGATTTTTCATATACAACACATCGCCGTCAAAGATGGCGCCACGTTTTTTCTGCCGAATAGCGTAGGGATGGAGATTCACGAAAATGTCACACCGATTTCCAACGAACCGGTCATTCAAAAACATCACCCCAACAGTTTTCTAAACACAAAACTTCATGAAGAACTGCTAAAGGCCGGGATTGAGTCCGTGGTGATCTGCGGCGCCATGAGCCACATGTGCATCGATGCAACCACGCGCGCTGCTGCGGATTTGGGATTTCAGTGCACCGTCGTCCATGATGCCTGTGCAACAAAGGATCTTACCTTCGGCGGCAAAGCAGTACCCGCAGACATGGTCCACGGCGCATTTATGGCAGCATTACAATCTGTTTATGCCAAGGTTATGGATCTTGGCGCGTTTTCTTCATGGATGATCCAGAACTTTTCTAACCAATCTGGATAGTTTTCCTCGATCAAAAAGTTTTTCAATATACTGACGAACGCCGATTTTTTTTGCCTTTTCTTCATCGATCTTTTCACTAAAACCGGTGCACAGAATCGTCGGCATATCCGGACGAATTTTTAGGATCTCTTTCACAAGTTTGTCACCGGTGATGTGGGGCATGGTCATGTCGGTAATTACCAGGTCAAATTGATCGGGGTCGGCCCGGAATAATTCCAATGCTTCAATGGGATTTGTCTTGGCTTCCACCTGATAGCCCAATCGCTCCAGTCTCCGCCGTCCAATTTCAGCCATTGATTTCTCATCAT
Source organism: uncultured Nitrospinaceae bacterium (assembly GCA_964195835.1). GTDB lineage: Bacteria > Desulfobacterota > Desulfobacteria > Desulfobacterales > UBA11574 > UBA11574. The sequence goes on from CAXMTB010000043.1 coordinate 3,078, forward strand.
CGACAAAGAGTATTCTTTCATTTCCTGTAGAAAGTTTTTCAATAGCTTCAGTTTCTATAACTGCTTCTTCTTCGGTCGCTGGAAAAAGGATGCTGAAGGTGGTCCCTTTTCCAAACTTACTATCAACGTAAATGGCACCGTTGTGACTCTTGACAATACCGTGTACCACCGACAATCCGATGCCCGAACCTTTCCCTACCTCCTTGGTTGTAAAATATGGATCAAAAATTCTGTCTTTAATCTCATGGTCAATCCCGGTCCCGGTGTCGCTCACCGTCAATTTAACATAATTGCCAAGGGACAAATCAGGATAAAAGGGGGCTGAGACTTGATCCAAATAAACATTTTGAATTCCGATCGTTATCACACCGCCGGCATCTTCCATGGCATGCGCCGCATTGGTGAACAGGTTGATCATCACCTGGTTGATCTGGGTGCTGTCTGCAAGAATGGTATTGTCTGTGTCATTGGGTATGTTCTGATGAATCTCAATACTCGTTGGAATAGAAAACCGCAAAAATTTTAGTGCATCTTCGACGATCTGAACGAGCTTTACAGGTCTTTTCTTTGGATCCGTCTTTCTGCCGAAACTCAAGAGCTGTCTTACAACATCTCTGGCACGCATACTGGCGGTTCGTATCTCGTTAATATTATCCTTTGCCGGATGCCATTCCGGTACATCCTCCATCGCCAATTCCGCATTGCCCAAAATGATGGCAAGAAGGTTGTTGAAATCGTGTGCGATGCCTCCGGAAAGTGTGCCGATGGACTCCATCTTCTGGGCATGTAAAAGCTGGCCTTCCAGTGCAGCCTTTTCCTCTTCGGCTTTTTTGCGAGCGGTAATGTCATAAACAATCGAGTACAGAAGTTCTTTACCATGTACCTTGATGGGACCGCTGTATACTTCCACATCGCGGATTTCTCCACTTGCCAAACAGTGACGGAAATAAAAGTGTTTGCGCTGTTCCATCTTGGCTTTTTCCATTTCACCAAACACCTGTTCTTCTGTCAGTGTATTGATATCGAACATCTTCTTGCGGATCAGCGCTTCATAACTCCAGCCATAAAAGGAGACGGCTGCCGGGTTGGCATCCACGATATTTGCGGTCTCCGGATCGATCAGGAGCATGATGGAGTGGTTGTTCTTAAAAAGGCTCCTGTATTGCTCTTCACTCTCCCGCAGATCTTCTTCAGCTTCTTTGCGGCTTGTTATATCAAGTGCCGTAAAGGTGACACCAATTGACAAATCTTTGGGATCGATAGGCGCCGAACTTAGAAGTACATCAATCATGGTCCCGTCTTTACGCAGCCAGCGTGTTTCCACAATCCCGGTATTTCGTTCGCGAATTTGTGCGTATTTCTCCCGCCCGACATAGTCGAAATCTTTGTCGGTACCATATAATATTCTTGCGCTTTTCCCCAATAATTCTTCTCTGGTATAACCGGTTATTTTGCATAACCGTTCATTGGCTTTCTTAATAACTCTATCGCATACCATGCCGATACCTGTTGGGGCTGCACGAAAGATGCTTCTTAAAGTGGTCTCGCTTTCTCTAAACGACGCCTCTATTTGTTTGAAGGAAACCACCTCTTTTTCTAACTTTTTAACGCTTTGTTCCAATTCTTCATAGGTCGGTTTGTCGGCCATTTGAATCATCTCCAATTGACATAAAAACACAACGCGTCTTTCCGGTTTAAATATGATTTTACCTTAAAAGATTTTCCGGGCCTGCTACACTTTATTGGCGTTGATTAAATTAAGGGTGTGAAACTTGAGTTATTTAGCGTTCCATATAGAACTTGTTGTATTTTAAGCGGAATGATAATTTAAGTAAAGAGGTTTTAAATATACATCGTTCGGACCTGATGCGCCGTTCTCATGTGGAAACCGATTTTGAACAGTACGTTACCGGCCAGGAATCGTGTCAGGGCTCAATACCATACAATTGACAGGTATTGTTCCATAGGGTTTCAGCCAGTGAGAAAGAATCTTCCTGTCTCACTTTTGCAAGCGTCAAGAGGACCGACCGGACAAAAGCCGGTTCGTTTCTTTGGGTGTGGTTTCTTTCCGGTGTCGGGGTCAAATAGGGGGCATCGGTTTCAATCAGGATTCGATTGACCGGGATCGAAGGCGCCATCTTTCTCAAGTCCGCACCACGTCCCTTGATGGTCACAATGCCGGTAATTCCGATATAAAGGCCCAGATCAAGATACTGTTTCAGCTCATCCTCACTGCCGCTGAAGCAGTGCACAACCCCGTTTCTGCCGGTTGTAAAATGTGTTTTCAAAATGTCGATCAGATGGCCGTTGCTGTCCCGCTCGTGAAATATGGCCGGAAGTTTCAGCTCGTCGGAAATTTCAAGCTGCCGGACAAGCCACTTTTCCTGAACGTTTCTGGGAGAAAACATTCGATTAAAGTCGAGACCGATTTCTCCCCATGCACGAACACTGGAACTTCCGGCAAGATCCTTGAGCGTCTTCAGGACGTCTTCATCGCAACTTTTTGCGTCATGAGGATGAATGCCCACAGAAGCATACACCCCTGGTATGGATTCCGCGATGGCGACCCCCTTGGTGCAGCGTTCAAGGGTTGTTCCAATGGTCATGGCTGACACAACGCCGGCGTCATGCATGCGATGGATGACATCATCCAAATCTTTGTCATAGGCCCTGTCGTCCAAATGACAGTGACTGTCAAAAAGTCTCATGAATTTAACCTGTTAGATATTTTACAAATTCCAAATATTGGGGCACGCTGCCACAACAAGATTCATATCGAAGTGCATTAAGTGCCTAAAATGAACTAAAGTTACAAGTGCCTAAAGTTAAGGAGTCGCTTCGCTCCATCTATTCATATAAAACTGACAGAATACCTTAACTTTAGTTCACTTTAGCTCACTTCACACTTTAGGCACTTGTAACGGTCTTTAGCAAATAATGCTTTCGCCGAATATATGGTTACAAAACTTGAAATAGAATCTCGCCAGCATTTACCATCGAAGATCGATGAGATCAATTTATTTTTAAAAAACCCTCCAGGATTAACTCTTGACAAAAAAAGGAAATCATCCTTTATAGTTAATTGAAGTTGCACTTTACTCCTATCGACCTGAAGTCAACTTCTCTAACCCGAATTTCTTTTACCTAACTTGAGCGATTTTCAAGTTTGCTGCAGATACAAGGAAGATGTTGTTTCGCTATAGTCATCTATGCGGAACGGCATCTGACGCAGTAGATGCGGTAAAATTGGAAATCCCGAAGGGTTTCAAATTATTGAAATTCAAAATGCCAGAATGCCTTAAATATATGATTAAATAAACCATTTCAAAAATTTGTAACGCTCAGCTTAGGTTTTAGTCATGTTCTATTAAATAGGGACAGGAACAATGTCTCAAATAAGCGGCTCTGTAATGGTGGTCGGCGGTGGCATCGCCGGCATGCAGGCGACTCTCGATCTTGCCGACTCGGGCTTTTTTGTCTATCTCGTGGAAAGATCGTCCTCCATCGGGGGTGTCATGGCCCAGCTGGACAAAACTTTTCCCACCAACGACTGTGCCATGTGAATCATCTCGCCCAAACTGGTCGAGGTCGGCCGGCATCTCAACATCGAGCTTCTGACATTGTCGGAAGTGGAAAGTGTCTCCGGAACGGCAGGTGATTTTGAAATCAAGGTGATTCAGCACCCACGTTATGTGGATGTGGACAAATGCATCGCATGCGGCCTTTGCGCTGAGAAATGTCCCAAAAAGGTCATCGACGAATACGATGCCGGACTGGCCAAACGAAAATCGATCTATGTAAAGTATGCCCAGGCCGTCCCCTTAAAATACGCCATCGACGACAATTGCATTTTTCTTAAAAAAGGAAAGTGCAAGGCCTGCGAAAAATTCTGCCCCTCGAACGCCATTAATTTTGAGGATCGAAAAAAAGAAATCACTTTAAACGTCGGAGCGGTGCTCATCGCCCCGGGCTGCAGTGTATATGACCCCGTTGCTTACGATGTCTATGGATATAAAACATCTCCCGATATCGTCACCAGTTTAGAATTTGAGCGCATTCTCGCCGCGACCGGACCGTATAGCGGCCATCTGGTTAGACCTTCTGATCACAAAGAACCGAAAAAAATCGCCTGGATACAGTGTGTGGGATCCAGGGATCTTCATCCCGGATCACAGCCCTATTGCTCCGGAGTCTGCTGTACCTCTGCCATCAAGGAAGCCATCATCGCCAAAGAACACCAAAAGGGTGCCCTTGACACGGCGATATTTTACATCGACATCCGGACCCATGGAAAAGATTTTGAGCAATACTATAACCGGGCCCGGGAAACCGGCGTCCGATTCGTAAAATCGAAAATCAGCAACATTTTGCCGGTTGACGATACCGGGAATCTTGCCATCGGTTATGTGAACGAAATCGGACAACGGATTCAAGAGACCTTTGACATGGTGGTGCTGTCCGTGGGGTTTAATGTTTCGGCCCAGGCAGTGAGTTTGTCCCAAAAACTGGGGATCGAACTGGATTCGTATCAGCACGCCGTCACCAGCAGTTTCGAACCGGTGCAGACCTCTAAACCCGGCATCTTTGTGTGCGGCACCTTTGAAAGCCCCAAGGACATCCCCCAGTCGGTCATCGAATCCAGTGCTTGTGCGGCCATGGCAGAGCAAATCCTGGGGGAATCCCGGGGGACCATGGCCCGGGTAAAAGAGATGCCAAAAGAGACTGATGTTCAAGGAGAACCCGCTCGCATCGGTGTATTCGTGTGTCATTGCGGCACCAATATCAGCGGGTTTTTGGATGTCCCGGACATTGTCGAATATGCCAAAACCCTTCCCGGCGTAGTCTTTGTCGAAGATAATCTTTTCAGTTGCAGCCAGGACACCCAGGAACAGATCACCCAGGTTATCAAGGAACAGAATTTGAACCGGATTGTCGTGGCCGCATGCACCCCCCGGTCCCACGAACCGCTGTTCCAGGAAACCGTAATCAATGCCGGGATCAACAAATACCTGTTTGAAATGGCCAATATCCGCAACCAATGCTCGTGGGTCCACAGCAATGATAGAGAGAACGCCACCCAAAAGGCCAAGGATCTGGTCCGCATGGCCGTATCCAAAGTCGCCCTGTTGACACCGTTGTATGACCCTGAAATCGACATGAACCCTTCCGCTCTGGTTGTCGGCGGCGGACTTTCCGGAATGACCGCTGCCTCTAATCTGGCAAAACAGGGGTATTTCACGCATCTTGTTGAAAAAAGCGATGCTCTGGGCGGACAGGCCTCAAACCTATATGAAACCTGGCAGGGGGAAGATGTTCAGACAAAACTGGCCGGGCTGATCAAGGACGTGGCGTCCGATCCCAACATTAACATTTTGACCAACAGCCAGGTCAAAAAGGTGGAGGGTTTTGTCGGGAATTTTAAAAGTACCATCGACACCGGCGGAAAGGAACAGGTCGTCGATCACGGGGTGGCCATCATCGCCACCGGCGCACAGGAATTCAAACCAGATGAATATCTATACGGAAAAGACCCCCGGGTGTTAACCGGACTCGATCTGGATCGAAAATTCATCGACGACAATCTTGCCTTGAATAACATCCATTCAGCCGTCTTTATCCAGTGTGTGGGCTCTCGGATCAAAGAAAGACCCTATTGCTCCAAGGTCTGTTGTACTCACTCGGTAAAAAACGCACTGACGTTAAAAGCACTCAAACCTGAAATTGATGTCTTTGTGTTGTACAGGGATATGCGCACCTATGGATTGCGCGAAGGGCTTTACCGTGAGGCCCGCGCCAAAGGGGTTGCCTTTATACGTTTTGACGTTGATAAAGAATTAACGGTTTCCGAAGACAACGACACGTTGGCTGTCCGGTGTTTCAGCACAGTGTTTCAGAGGGAAATGGAAATCAAGCCGGACCTTCTGGTTTTGGCCACGGCCATCGTACCACCTCAAGACAACCCTGTTGCCACGCTGTTCAAGGTCCCGCTAAATGCCGACGGGTTTTTTGTGGAAGCCCATGTCAAGCTCCAGCCCATCGATTTTGCCACCAAAGGGGTGTTTGTCTGCGGCCTGGCCCATGCGCCGAAACCTGTGGACGAAGCCATTGCCCAGGGTCTTGGGGCGGCCGCCCGGGCGGCGACGTTTTTGTCGAAAAAGAAAGTGTTCGGCAACGCCGTTGTTTCCAGCATCGATGACCGGCTATGCAGGGGCTGTCGAAAATGCCAGGAGGTCTGTCCGTATCAGGCCATCGGCTTTTTGGAAGATCGTGCCGTTTGTGAGGTCAACCCGGCGATTTGCACGGGCTGCGGCTCCTGTGCGGTGGCCTGTCCCACGGGGGCGGCGTCGGTTTTTCATTTTGACGATGAAAAAGTGCTGACCATGGTAGAAACAGCCTTTAGGAATTGATGATTGATGATTGTTGATTGTTGACGGGAGCAATTTAGGCAAATGTGGGTGAGAATTGAACGCCGAAGAATTGATAACTATAACTAAGAAATTTGCCCACAGATGCGTCAAACTTGCTCTTGAGTTACCAAAGAGTAACCTTGTTTTTTCAATCAACAATCATTAATCAACAATTTGCTTGGGTAAGTGTCTTTTAGTTTTCTTCAATCAACAATAATCAATCATATATCAACAATCTCAAAGGGTTTTTTGAAAAATGTTCAATCCCAAGATCATTGCATTTGCCTGTAACTGGTGTGCTTACTCGGCCGCCGATCTGGCCGGTGTGAGCCGTCTCCAGTACCCTACCAGCCTGCGCATCATCCGGGTGTTGTGTTCGGGACGTATCAACCCCAATTTCATTCTCAAATCGTTTGAAAAGGGCGCCGACGGGGTTCTGGTGGCCGGGTGACACATGGGAGACTGCCATTACCTGGACGGTAATGTTAAGGCTGAAAAGGTGTTTCAGATGACAACAGAGCTGGTCGGCTTGCTCGGCATTGATGTCAAAAGGCTTCGACTGGACTGGGTGTCTTCGGCCGAAGGGGTGCGGTTTGCCGAAATCGCCCGAGAATTTACGGAACAAATCAAAACATTGGGGCCGTCTCAATTGAAGCAGGCGGCTTGAGACCCAATGGGATTAAATAAAAAACTATTCACCGCAAAGCCGCAAAGAACACAGAGAAGTTTGATTTTCTGTTTGCCACTGAGAGGGCGGCAAACAGAAACTATCAGAAGCTTTGCTTCAAGTAATAGAATTACAAAAAGCATTAATTTGTCATTGTCTCCCCAAGCTGAGCACCTGGATCAATCGAATTTGGGAAGATTTGCCCGAAGGGCGCGGGTTTGTTTCTTTTCGTCCTCTCAACGAAAAGAAACAAGATAACAACCTCTGCGTTCTCCGTGACTCGAATGAGCGAAGCGAATGGGCGGTGAAAAACATGCACTCATTTAGCCGTATAGCAAAGCCGGAACCTTCAGCTTAGCTGAGATTTAATGGATTAACTAAACGCATCATTAAAAATGATGGAGAACATATAATGACGGCCATTGCGGAACTGGTGAATGCCACCAAAACTTATTATTGTCTCGATTGCGGGGTCTGCACCGGAAGCTGTCCGGTGGCCAGGGTGTTTCCCGAATTTTCTCCCCGGCAGATCATTGAGCGATCTCTTTATGACCTTGAGGAACTTTCAGACCGTACCCTCTGGGACTGTCTCACTTGCGCCCAGTGCAGCGTCCGGTGTCCGGCAGAAATTAATTTCCCCGAGTTTATCCGCCTGATGCGAGATGAAGCCCGAACCATCGGATTTGACGGAATGCCCGCCCACAACGGCATGCTTCAAACCATCATGTCCCTTCAGACAAAGCATATTCAGCAACATCGAACATCCTGGATCGAAGACGGGAAAACAAAAGAGACCGGGGATGTGTTTTATTTTGTGGGATGCCGTCCCTATTTTGACGTTATTTTTCGGGATATCGATGCAGGATCCATTAAGGGGGCTCAACATATACTCAAAATTCTGAACCTGTGCGGAGTGGAACCGGTGGTCAGCAATGATGAACGGTGCTGCGGCCACGACGCCCTCTGGAACGGCAATGCCGAAACATTCAAACAGCTGGCCCGACTCAACCTGGACACCATCAGATCTTCAGGGGCAAAGCAGGTGGTTTTCAGCTGTCCAGAAGGGTACCATACATTTAAATATGTTTATCCTGAATATTTCGGCGATCTCGGTTTTGAACCGGTTCATATTCTGGATTTTCTGGCAGACAAACTCAGCCGGGGTGTCATCGAATTTAAAAATTCGGAAAAGAAAATCGTGACCTATCACGATCCGTGTCGCCTGGGAAGGCTGGCCGGCATCTACGATGCCCCCCGTAAGTTGATCCAGGCGCTTTCTGGCCTAGAATTCAAAGAAATGACCCGCAGCCGGGAAAACGGCGTCTGCTGCGGAACCAGCGGCTGGATGAACTGTTCCCGCTGTTCCAAAGACATTCAAATGCAGCGTCTGGCCGAAGCCATGGATACCGGGGCAGGCACGCTGATCACCGCCTGTCCCAAATGCCAGATTCATTTCCGGTGCGCAAAAGCCGCCTACCCCCTTGAAATTGAAATTACGGATCTGTACGACCTGGTGGCCGGCTGTCTGAAAAGAACTTAAACTGAAGGCCAAAAGTTTTAAGTTTGAAGTGCCTAAGGTGAGCTAAAGCCCGCCCTGGTGCGAATCGTTCATATATTGATCTGACTTATGGACAATTACAAACATGACTTTTTGAGTATATAGTATTGGTGATCGGTCTGGGCCAGGGTTGAGGAACGCGCTTTCAGCGCGATTAATTATAATTAAAATTGATAGAATACCTTAACTTTAGGCACTTTAGTTCACTTTAGACACTTTAAACTTTTACATACATAGAATGAATAAACCAAGTTATAAATACGTAACCGTATTTACGAATACATGTACTTAGAAAGAGGCTTTTAACGATGACTAAAGATGTACTAATCATCGGCGGCGGCATCGCCGGCATCCAGGCGTCTTTGGACCTTGCCGATATGGGGGTAAAGGTCCATCTGGTGGAAAAGCTCCCCAGTATCGGCGGCAAGATGGCCCAACTGGACAAGACCTTTCCCACCAACGACTGCGCCATCTGAATCCTGTCGCCCAAGATGCTGGATGTCGGTCGACATCCCAATATTGAGCTTCTGGCCTATAGCGAGGTGGAAAACCTTGAGGGACAGGCCGGAGATTTCAGAATCACTGTTCGAAAAAAAGCCCGGTATGTGGAAGAAAACAAATGCACGGGGTGCGGTGCGTGCAGCGAAAAATGTCCGACCACGGTCCCGGATGCCTTTAACGAAGGACTGGGCACCCGCAGGGCCGTCTATGCCTATTTTGCCCAGGGCATCCCCTCCACCCGAACCATAGACCCTGACCATTGCAGACAATTGAAGGGCAAAAAGTGCGGGATCTGTGCAAAAATCTGTCAGGCCGACGCCATTGATTTCGACCAAAAAGACCGGATGATGGAACTTAACGTCGGCGCTATTATTTTAGCGGCAGGATATGATGTGTTTGATCCGTCTTTAATTCCCGAATATCGATACCGGGAAATTCCAAACGTCGTGACCGCCATCGAATTCGAAAGGATTTTAAGTGCCAGCGGACCCACCGGCGGGCATGTGGACCGCCCCTCGGATCTTGCCGTTAAAGCTGACATCGAACCACTGGAAAAGAAGATAAATAAATCGGGTCGGACGCTGGAAAAATTTGAAAAAAAATACAACCAGACATCCCAGGAATTTTATACCAGCTATACGCCCGGAGAATATGTGGATGACGATGACCTAAAGAAATGGTCGGACAAATACCGGGATCATTTTAGCATTGTTCAAACCCTTGAAGCCTTGAAGAAAAAGGCAAAAACCTTTGACCCGGCAAAAAGACTGGCCTTTATTCAATGCGTAGGGTCACGGGACTTTCGCTTTTACCCGTTTTGTTCCGGTTATTGCTGCATGCATTCCATCAAAGAGGCCATCATTGCCAACGAGCATGATCCGGAAACCACCTCGACAATTTTCGGCATGGATATCCGTGCCGTGGGCAAAGGGTTTGAGGAGTATAAGATCCGCGGGGGAAACACCTCGGGCATTACCTATGTTCGTGGGCGGGCGGCCGAGATCACCGAAGGTCCTGAGCACAACCCGGTGGTGATTTATGAAGACACCAGAGAAAGAAAGGTCAAATCCCAGGATTTTGATATGGTGATTCTGGCAACGGCATGTGCACCTTCAAAGGGGATCGTTGAACTTTCCAAAATTCTGGGAATCGCACTGGATGACTATGGTTTTGTGAAAACCAGCGCTCTGTCTCCGGTGGACACCACCGTGCCCGGTATTTTTGTGTGCGGGTGTGCCGAGTCGCCCATGGATGTGCCGGAATCCGTTGCCCAGGCGTCAAGCGCCGCAGAGCGGGCCGCTGAAATTGTCTTTCAACCCGATTTTGAAAAGGGAAAAGCCATTGCCTGAAAATAACGACACCGAACCTAAAATCGGCGTGTTCATTTGCCATTGCGGGTCCAATATCGCCGGATATCTGGACATGGAAGCGCTGGCCGATTATGCCCAGACCCTTCCCCATGTGGCTTTTGTCCAGCGGAACCTGTATACCTGCTCCGAGACCGGAATCAATGAGATTAAAAAAGGCATCGAGGACCACAACCTGAACCGGGTTGTGGTGGCCTCCTGCTCCCCAAGAACCCATGAGCCTCTGTTTAGAAGCTCCTGTGAAGAGGCAGGTTTGAATCCTTACCTGTTTGAAATGGTCAATATCCGGGATCAGTGTTCCTGGGTACACATGAAAGAAAAAGAAGACGGTACGGCAAAGGCAAAGGACCTTATGGCCATGGGGATTGCCAAGGCAGCCCTGTTGAAAGCCCAGAATCCCATTATTTCAGAGGTGACTCCCCGTGCACTGATCATCGGCGGAGGGATGGCCGGTATGACCGCAGCGCTGGGTCTGGCCAATCGCGGATATGAAGTGGTTCTGGTGGAACGGGAGACGTCTCTCGGGGGGTTGCTGAACCAATTGAACAGGCTCGGACCGAGCATGATCAATGCCGCGGATGTCGTTCAGGAGAAGGTCAAGGCGATAATGAACCACCCAGAGGTGACCGTCTTCACCGAGGCCGGTGTTGTGGATGTGAAGGGATTTATCGGTAAATTCCAGGTGGGCATTGAAACCAGGACCGGTATCAAAAACATCGATATCGGCGTGATTGTGGTGGCTATTGGCGGGGCTCCTTTTGTACCTCACGGGATGTACGGATATAACGGGCAAACAGTTATCACGCAGTTTGAATTTGAACAACGTCTCAAGGAAGGTCCGGACCCGGAAATAAAGAATATCGTCATGATTCAGTGCGTAGGCATTCGCAATGAAGAACGGCCATACTGCTCCAGGATCTGTTGCCAAACGGCGGTTAAAAATGCCATGCTGCTAAAGGATCACAACCCGGATGCAAACGTATTTATTCTTTACCGGGATATGCAGATGTACGGCGTTGAAAACGAGGAGATGTTTCGGGACTCAAAAGCCAAAGGTGTCCGTTACATACACTATGATCCGGCAATACCTCCGGAGGTGGAATCTCATAAAGTAAAAGTATACCATTCTCTGCTTGGAAAGGATATGGCGCTCCCGGCAGACCTTGTGGTATTGTCCACGCCCCTTGTCGCCCATAAGGATGTGGGCGAGACATCCCAGCTTCTTCGGGTTCCTGTGGATGAAAACGGTTTTTTCTTAGAAGGCCATGTCAAGTTAAAACCCCTTGATTTTGCCACGGACGGGATCTTTCTTTGCGGCAGTGCCCGTTTTCCTGCCAATATTCGTGAAACCATTGCCCAGGGACTCGGCGCAGCTTCCCGTGCCTCCATTCCTCTTTCCAAAGGATCGGTGGTGGTGGAACCGATAATTTCAGTGTTGGCCGACGAAGATGCGTGCAGGGGATGCGGGCTCTGTGTGCCCCTTTGTCCATACGGCGCCCTTGAAATCGAGCATAATCAAAAGGGGAGAAAGGTACATGTTATCGATGTGGCATGCAAGGGGTGCGGGGTGTGTGCGGCCACCTGCTATCAGCATGCTCTCACCATCAATTCTTTTACCGATGAGCAGATTGACGCCCAGATCGACGCGTTTTTAGCATAAAACACTTGTTATAATTGATCAATTTATATTCACCGCAAAGTCGCAAAGATCGCAGAGTTTTTTGTTGTTTTCGCAACGTAAGTTGCTGAGGGTTTTCCCATCGCCGTCCTCTCAGCGGCGATGGGAAACATATTCATCTCCGCGAACTCTGTGCCTCGAATGAGCGAAGCGAATGGGCGGTAAAAAAGGAGATTGTAATTGAATCTATTTTCTCCCAAAATCCTGACGTTCTGCTGTACATGGTGAGGATACTCCGCCGCTGATCTGGCTGGAGTTTCCAGGCTGCAATATACCCCTGAGATCAAGATCGTTCGACTCATGTGCACCGGTCGCATGGACCCGGCGGTGGTGGCCAGGGCCTTTAAAAAAGGGCTGGACGGACTCATGGTGGTGGGCTGCTATTTCGGGGACTGTCACTACATCAGCGGCAACCATCAGGCCCAGGCCAAGATCGACATCACGCGCAAACTTCTGGAATATATCGGCGTCAATAAAGAACGTCTTGCTTTCCGGCAATGTTCCTCCGGTGAGGCGGCTGTTTTTGTTAAGCTCGTGTCCGAGTTTGACGCCAAAATAAAAGAACTCGGTCCCATCGGTGATGGCGGGGATCCATTGAAGGCACCGGAAATTTTTGAAAAGCTTAAAATGGCCGAGGCCGTGCTGGCCGGAGAAAAGATCCGGTGGGTCATCGGAAAGCGGACCCCTTTTCTTGAATCCGGAAACATATACGGTGAGATTTTTACGGAACATGAGTTCAATCGCGCCATCGATATGATCATTGTGGAAGAAACCGAAGTGCAGGAGATTCTCGGCAAACTGGAAGAGGGCGCCCGATCAGTCAAAGATCTGGCTAAAGATCTGTCCATTCCTTCGGAAAGGGTGTTTCGGTATGTCACCGCCCTTGTACGAAAAGAGATGATCCGGCTGGAGAGGGTAGAAAAACGCACGCCATTCTACCAATTGGCTGTTTAGAAACTGAAAGAACGGGGTATATTTTTCGTTTAATAACAAGTGCCTAAAATGCCTAAAGTTTAAAGTGAACTAAAGTTATGGATCTCGCCTCCGGCGAGGCCAATTAAATAAAAAAGAACATCTTAATTTTAGTCACTTTAGCTCACTTTAGGCACTTCAAACTTTATTTTTTTCAAATAATAAAAGACGGTACATACATTTTGATAGTAAATCCCAAAAATGACGTATTAGAGAGTAAATGACCGTGGAAGAAAAAAATATTCTGGTTGTCGGCGGTGGTCCGGAGGGAATCCATGCCGCCCTTGAAAAGGCCGAGGCAGGGATGCAGGTCACCCTTGTGGAGAAATTCCCGACCCTGGGCGCGCAGCGGATTCCCAGAGACCGCCTG
>CAXMTB010000043.1:16696-21046 GCA_964195835.1 uncultured Nitrospinaceae bacterium
ACGTACAGCGATCTCAAATCCATCCGTCGGGAAAATGGAAAAATCCATACACGGATCTTAAAGCACAGTCTGCGGGTGGACAACAGCAAATGCAATGACTGCAAAGCCTGTATCAAGGTCTGCCCGGTGAACATGTTCGACGATTTTAACAACGGGTTAGGGTTTCGCACGGCAGTGGATTACTGCCATCCGGCAACAGGCGAATACAATGTTTACAAAGAAGATATGCCGGTCTGCCAGGCCGCCTGTCCGGCGCATCTGGACATCCGCGCCTATGTCGGATTGATAGCCGACGAGAAATACATTGAGTCCCTTTCCAAAATCCGGGAAAGACTTCCCCTTCCCGGCAGTATCGGCCGTATCTGTCCCCACCCGTGTGAGACCGCCTGCAACCGGCAGTATCTGGACGAACCCATCAGCATCTGTTTTCTCAAGCGGTATGCGGCAGATGTAGAATTGGCCCGGAAAATTGAACCCATCTATGAAACCCCGGCAAAGAAGTATCCGGAAAAGATCGCCATCATCGGCGCAGGTCCTGCAGGCTTGACCTGTGCATACGATCTGGCGAGGATGGGATACGAACACATCAAAATCTTCGAGGCATTGCCGGTTCCCGGCGGCTATCTCTGGGTGGGCATCCCGGAATATCGCCTTCCCAAAAAGCTCCTTCAGCGGGAGGTGGATCTTATTTGCAACATGGGAGTGGACATTCAATACAACACCCGTATCGGAAAAGACATCACCTTTGAAGATTTGAGAAAAGCGTATGATGCGATCTTTATCGGCGCGGGATGCCATCAGGGGTTGAAATTGCGAATTCCAGGGGAAGACGACTATGACGGTATCGTCGACTGTGTGACCTTTTTAAGAGAACAGGCCCTGGGCAATCTGCCCGAAGGCAAGGGAAAGCTCATTGTCATCGGCGGCGGGAATGCGGCCATCGATTCGGCCCGCGTGGGCTGGCGAATGGGGTTTGACGAGGTCTATATCCTGTACCGCCGAACCAAAAAAGAGATGCCGGCCAACCCGTGGGAAATCGATGCCGCCGAGCATGAAGGGGTGATTCTTCAGTACCTGGCCGCGCCGGTGGAGATTCTGGGCCAAGACGGCAAGGTCACGGGAATTAAATGCATCAAGATGGAGCTGGGAGAACCGGATGCATCCGGCAGAAGGCGACCGGTGCCCGTCAAGGGCTCTGAATATGTCATCGACGCCCAGACCATTGTCCCGGCCATCAGCCAGGGAACGGATTTGAGCTTTCTAGAAAAGAAACATGATCTTAAGCTGTCCCGATGGAACACATTTGAAATCGACGAAGAAAACGCTGAAACCAACCTTCCGGGGGTGTTTGCCGGAGGAGACGCGGTGACCGGCCCGGATATCGCCATCCGTGCAGTTGCCGGCGGCAAGCGGGCGGCCGAAGGCATTCATGCGTATCTTAGGAGCAGGTAAATGATCTACGAAAAAGAAAAACGCTATATCATCCCTTTTGGCGATGTGCCGTCTGAAAGAGCCGAAATGCCCGAGATTTCCGTGGACGATCGCCGGGGGAATTTCACGGAAGTGGAAACCGGCTTTCCCGAAGATATGGCTGTAAAAGAAGCAAAGCGCTGCCTGGGCTGCCGGCGCTGTCTGGGATGTGCCCTGTGCTGGGCTGAATGCAAACCCGAAGCCATTGATTTTGATATTCCGGATGAAGAACTGGCGCTGGAATTTGACGTCGTCGTCGTCACCAACGGGCAGGACAATTCCTTTCATCCCTTTAATTCCGGGCTTGGTTATGGCAAATACCCGGATGTGATCATCGATTTACAGTTCGAACGCATGCTTTCCCCCACCGGCCCCTTCAACGGCATGGTGCTTTCTCCTTTGGACGGAAGAATCCCCGCAAATGTTGGTATTGTTCAGGGACATCCGGATGATGATGAATCCCAACTTCTTTCCAGCCTGGTGTTCGGGGTGAACGCATCCATCATCGCCCTTGACAACACCCAAGACCTCAAGGTAACGCTGATCTCACCGTTTTGCCCCTCTTTTCAGGAAAAGTTTCTATCCTCGGCAGAAAATATCCCGGGTCTTACCATGATACCCGGCTCTCCAATATCGGTTGAAAAAGGCGATGATGAAGAACCGCTGCGGCTCACCTATTCAAAAAACAATGAGGAACTCCGTCAAGCCTTTGACCTGATCGTTGTTCTGACAAAACCGAAAATTTCCCCTGAGCAAAGGGCGTTAAAAAACAAACTTGAATAAAATAAAAATTGCCGAACAAAATGATAGAGAAGATGTCTAAAACCGTAGCACTTTAAAATTCCCTAAGTTATAATGGCTTTTCAGCATTGCAGATTATCGGATTTATTATCCTGCACTGTTCATGATAAACGTTCAGTTTTGAAATAGATGATTAAAGGGCATCCCGAAAGCTAAATTTTTTTATTCTCTATTAAACAACGCTTAGAGCTAATATATTGTATTGTTTCTGTTTATTAATCTTGTAACGGCAATCAGCCGTAATTAAATACGGCTTTTAGGCCGTCTAATCTATGTTAGATGCCTGACACAAAAACGAATAAATACAACATAAAAGTTGTAATAAAATGGATAGCGTACAATATTTATATTGTTTAATATTGACAATGGCACAACATATATGTTGTACTATCTATCACTGGGCAGAATGTATAGCCACCTGAACTCAAAGAAGTGAGATCATGAACAAGAAGAAACTGATTAGAAAGCAACTTGATGCTTCACTCCAACGTCTTAGCCTTCTACTTGACGTTACAGCACCTCCGAAAGGTTGGATTCGGGCTATTCGTGACGCACTGGGGATGACTGCCAAGCAATTGGCCAATCGACTCGGTGTCGCTCAGCAAGCTGTAGCGCGTATCGAAAAAGAAGAGCTGCCGGGCTCGGTCACCATCAAGACCATGCGCCGGATCGCAGAGTGTCTCGATTGCGTATTTGTCTATGGATTCGTGCCACGCACAAGTTTGGAAGAGACTGTTGCCCGTCAGGCGAAAAAAGTCGCGGCCCAGCGCCTTGCCCAGGCTTCTCAAACCATGAGCTTGGAGAATCAAGCACTCAGCAGGAGAGAGAACGAGCAGGCCTTATCGGACTTGGTTGATGAACTCATCCGCACGCTTCCTTCAAATTTGTGGGACAAATCATGATTGAGTTCAAATATCCCGAGGGAGCGACACCCATTGATCCGGATGAGGCGGAAGGCTTGCTGCTCACCCACATAACGACGCATGGTGAACTGAATCGATGGGAACAAGACAACATAGTAGAGGCGCTGGCTTGGATAGCCAAGACAAAACCTACGAATATTCTCAAAGAGCAGTTCATCAAGCAGTTGCATAAGAGAATGTTTGGTAATGTCTGGAGATGGGCGGGGCAATTCCGTCGGTCTGATAAGAACATCGGTGTATCATGGCATCAGGTTCCGATGTGTCTTAAAAACATGTGCGATGATGTGCCCGTATGGATAAAGACCCAAAATGAATCCCCTGAGGAAATGGCTGTGCGTTTTCATCATCGGCTGGTGTGGATTCATCCCTTTCCTAATGGCAACGGACGCCACGCACGTCTCATGGCAGACATTTTCATAGAGAACGTCCTGCACGGCTCACCGTTCACCTGGGGTAAACGGGATTTGTCAAGTCCCAGCAAACATAGGAACAGATACATTAATGCTCTCCAAGAGGCGGACAATGGGAACCACATTCCCCTTCTGGAGTTTGCAAAATCGTAGAGAGCATCGAACAACCGCGTCGACCGAACGCATCATAACTGCGCCGGTCACGCGGTTGTGCAAATAAGGAAATTATGAAATGATAAACGTAATTGCATCCATACACATTAAAGAAGGTCGATTGTCAGAGTTTGTTGAGATTTTCAAATCCAATATTCCAAATGTTCTTGAAGAGAAGGGATGTATGGAGTATGTGCCAACCATTGACGTCCCTACAGGCTTACCCCCTCAGGAGTTGAATAATAATGTTGTCACAATAATCGAGAAGTGGGGTAGCTTAGAGGATTTACAGGCACATCTGTCAGCACCACATATGCTTGCATATAAAGAAAAAGTTAAGGATCTTGTTGATAAAGTGTCACTTAAAGTATTGGGAGAAGCATAACCTGCTGCCACTTGCCACCACCAGGATGCCACCATGAAACCGAAAGTGAGAATAGCCACAACCCGGACCCCGGACGGGGGCGAGATGGTGCTTTATCAGCATGACCGTGATTTCTCGATCATGATCAACGGTCAGGATTTGATGCACAGTCGCCAACATGAGTCGGAACTGGCGCTGGCGCGGCTGGGTTGTGCGCATCTGGCGGGTC
>CAXMTB010000044.1:0-20808 GCA_964195835.1 uncultured Nitrospinaceae bacterium
GAAATACGTCTTTTTGATTCATTTTGTTAAAGGATGGTTCACCAGGCAGGGAAGAATCGGATTTAATGCTTTCCATTGAAACCTCCTTAAGGTTTAAGCAGGAACACACGGCTGACATTAATGGCTGAAGAAACGCTTTTGGTCTAAAATATTTTCATAAATATTAGCACAAATAAAAATATAATTCAATCCATAAGTTTCACTTATATCATTTTAATTCCAAGTCACGATGATCAAGATTGATACAGGGTTCATTTGATTGACACCCATGAAATTTTCATTTATCGTGGATTACAGCGAGTCTATTCCTAAAATTCTTGTAAAATCGCATGACGGCAAGCATACTCTGCTGTATGCGTTTTTTGCAGCGCGGAACGATGGTTTGAGATGGGTGCGGTTGATAAAATATTACGGATAACGAAAGTGAGAAGCTGATGAGTTTAAAAAAAATTAGAGCGACTTCGGGAGTTGACCAGCTTGACAAACTCCTGGATGAACTCTACATCGGGGATAATGTGGTCTGGCATGACGATGCCGGCAGTTTAGCTGCTGTATTTTGTCTAAATTTCATTCAAGTGTCTCAGGCCCAAAACAAACCGCTTATTTACGCCAGTTTTGACCGTTCTCCGCGCAATCTCATCGAAAAATTGGGACCATTGGCCAATAACCAAAAGCTAATCATCCTGGACTGCTTTACATATGGCAAAGGGGCAGGTTCCGAAGTCTTTCTAAAGTTTTATGATAGAAAGAAACCTGAATGGCCCTGCCAGGTTGTCAAAGTTGATGAACCCCGCCAGATGAATCAGGTAATGGATGCTCTCTATGGAATCCATGGAACCCTTGAAGGTGATGTTCGGTTCGTTTTTGAAAGCCTGACCGGTATGCAGGAACTTTGGGGCGGTGAACAGCATATTCTAAACTTTTATTCCCATTCCTGCCCTCGTTTATATGAACTCAATACCATCGCGTATTGGATTGTCGAAAAACGGGCCCATTCCAAACGTCTCAGAGCACAGATCAATCAAATCGCCCAAGTGGCTATCGATCTGTCCGTAAAAAGAGGAAAAACGTACTTGACAATTCTTAAAGCTGAAAAGCGTAACCTGGATACGCTGAATCGACCATTCAGTTATTGGAGCAAAGACCTGAGAATTTCCTTTGATTTGGAAAAGCGTTCTAAAGGACAGTTTGATCTGGGAATTCGCTTGAAAAAATTTCGCACCAAACGCGGCTTGTCCCAGACGGAATTGGCGAACCTCGTTGGGGTGACACCGAGCACTATCTCTCAGGTTGAAAGCGATTTGATATATCCGTCTTTACCGGCACTTCTTAAAATAGCAGAAGTTTTGGATGTTGATATAAACTCCTTTTTTCAAGAATCGGCGGATGTGAAAAACAGGGTGATCTTTCCTTC
Organism: uncultured Nitrospinaceae bacterium; assembly: GCA_964195835.1. Lineage (GTDB taxonomy): Bacteria > Desulfobacterota > Desulfobacteria > Desulfobacterales > UBA11574 > UBA11574. Next base: position 1,415 of record CAXMTB010000044.1, read on the forward strand.
CGGAGAATCTGTGGATATGAAATTTCCGGATTTGCCGCAAGACAGCATCCAGGGCAGTCTGCTGACTCCGGTGGATTTCGAGGCTAAAGTCGAACCCCACCTTATCGAGATTCAGCCCAACAAGACCCTTCCTTCCCACTTCTTTATCCATAAAGGGGAAGAAATCGGATATTTGCTGTCCGGAAAATTGCAATTGAAGTTGGGCAAGACGGATTATACCGTTAGTGCAGGTGATGTCATTTATCTGACCACTGAAATGCCTTCCCAATGGAAGAATCCAGGTCCAGGTACGGCCAGATTGCTGTGGCTCAAAATCAAATGAATTTCAGAGTGATTCTCACGGCGAGCCATCCCGGCCTTTTCCTGATAACCGTCTTAAATAACCGCCGAATTCGTTTCAGTAGAGTCCCATAGACTGAAACTTATCCGGCGATATATTTCTGCTAACATCCCACTTTTTCTGGTCATTTCATAACATTTCGAGCAACTAACCGTTTATTTCCGTTGTTCCGTCTTGCCTCACGAATTCAATTTAAAATGTTCAAAACGAATTAAATCCATCAAAAATCAAGATGTCAAAATTATAAGAATCAAATTAAACCTTGATCCAGCATGGCATTTACTACCTTGGTAAATCCGGCGATATTGGCACCCGCCATATAGTTGCCGGGCTTGCCATACTCGGTAGTCGCATCAAGACAGGTCTGATGGATGTTTTTCATGATCATTTTGAGGCGTTGATCGACTTCTTCTGCAGGCCAACTCAATCGCATACTGTTCTGAGCCATTTCCAACCCTGATACGGCCACCCCCCCGGCGTTGGATGCTTTGCCGGGAGCATAGAGGATTTTATTGTCCAAAAAAATGTTGATGGCTTCAGGAACACTTGGCATATTGGCACCCTCGCAGACCAGTTTGACCCCGTTTTTTATAAGATTCATGCTATCTTTTTCGTTGATTTCATTTTCCGTTGCGCTGGGGAAAGCACAGTCTGCTTTATGGTCCCAAAGCGGATTATGATCTAAAGACGAGTCTGCTTCTGTGTAAACCGCTTCAGAATACTTATCAATGTACTCATAAATTCTGCCGCGTTTGATGTTTTTTAGCCGTTTTACAAAGTCCAATTTGCCGGAGTCGATGCCTTTTTCATCATAAATATAGCCGGAAGAATCCGAGAGGGTAAACACTTTGCCGCCCAGTTCGATAATTTTTTCCACAGTGTATTGGGAGACGTTGCCTGAACCGGATACCAGGCAGGTTTTGCCTTCAAGGGTATCGTTTTTAGTTGCCAACATTTCTGCTGCAAAGTAAACACTGCCGTAGCCGGTTGCTTCCGGACGAATTAGGCTTCCACCCCATCCCAAGCTCTTACCGGTCAAAACACCGGTAAATTCGTTGCGCAGCTTTTTGTACGTACCAAAGAGATAACCGATTTCCCTGGCGCCCACACCGATATCGCCGGCCGGAACATCTGTGTTCGGGCCGATATGTCGAAACAGCTCGGTCATGAAACTCTGACAAAAGCGCATGACCTCATTATCGGATTTGCCTTTGGGATCGAAATCAGAGCCGCCCTTTCCGCCTCCCATGGCAAGGGTTGTCAGTGCGTTTTTAAAAACCTGTTCAAAGGCCAAAAATTTCAAAATGCTTAGGTTAACGGATGGATGAAAGCGCAATCCACCCTTATAGGGCCCGATAGCACTGTTCATTTGAATCCTGAAACCGCGGTTGACCTGCACCTGTCCCTGATCATCCATCCAGGGAACCCGGAATATGATGATACGTTCCGGCTCTGTAATTCTTTCCAAGACAGCCTCTTGACGGTATTGAGGATTTCTGTCCAAAACAGGTTGAACTGACACAAGCACCTCTTCCACAGCCTGATGAAATTCCTTTTCTCCTGGATCTTTATCCTTTATCAGCTTCAAAATGTCCGTCATAAATACCCTCCTGTATATTTAATTGTTCATTTGCAAACTTGACTGGTTATATATTATTTAATCAATTATAAAACATCACACATTGAGATTCCTTGACGTCAATTTTAAGGGTAAAAGGTTTATCCAATCTAACATGTCGCAAATATGTCGTCTCATGCGAAACAGGTTGTGAATCTAACCATTCCCAATCAAAATAATCGTCAGAGCCTTCAGTAATCGTAATGTAATGAATACCCAGAGACGTTATATTTTGAAAAAAGTGCGATCCCTGGGAAGGATCGGCCTTTAATTTTTCATTTCTAAGTTCAATCATGGCGCCTACCCCTGAAATATTGCGCCACCGTACCGGTATCCCAAGCCATCTATCAGCGGACCCCCACCGTCCAGGGCCAACGAGAAGATAAGGGCGTTTTTCTTTAACCAGGCCGGCATTTAACCTATCAATTTCTTCTGCCATTCGTATAGTGGCTCCGAGTTGAAAATCATCAGGCTTAACATATACAATATCTGCCATTTCCTCATTCTTTCCATTCCCAAGGGCCTTTTTGGAACGGCAAAATGCTTTTTCAATTTCTTGACGGGTGATTTGAACCTCAAACCTTTCTCCACCGGCGACCATAGGTCGCATTTGAAGAAAAAAGAACTCGCTTTTCTTCTTTTTATCGGAACTCAGGTTTACCGAAAATTCAATCTCTACAGGGCATCCCATACCCTTTCGCCCCAATTCGAGCATGTCTGACAATAAATGAGGTAAAGGGAATATGTTGTACTTTAGTACCTGAGTGAAAGTTAAAATCTTTGGTCCCGGCATATAGCCTGTATCACGAATTCGATGTTCTTCCGGCACATACGTACTGGCGAGCAGCTGTACAGGATACTCCGCCTCGGCATCGTCAACCTCCCTTTTTACCAGGTTTGAATGTTTCAGGAAGTTGAGTTCATCGGGATAATTTCGAATCTGTAAGGCATAAAAAAACCGCTGGGCGTTTGCCAGGATATCATCAACCATGGAAAATTGGGGCATAACACTTGGGTATTTTGGAGAAAAGCGTATCGTTCGGCCACCTTCCACAACGGTTTTTCCCAATCCCAAAGCAATATGGGCAATCCCCTCTTCAGGCTTCATCTTGGAAATCGGATAAAAATTATGAGACTGGACCACTCCGGAAATGGCTGGGTAGAAATAATCTCCATATTCTTCTCCGGTAAGTTGCTGGATGATAACACCCATGACCTCTTCCTGGGGCTGGTTTGATGTACTGCGGGAGAATGCCTTAGCCTCTTCATAATAGGTAGAAGCATACACCAGTTTTATGGCGGTAATAAGATGTTCAAGTCGCTTCGAGAGTTTGGGATGGTTATTGGGAATCATATACGTTTCGTAAATTCCGGCATACGGTTGGAACTGCGCATCTTCAAGCAAACTCGAAGAGCGCACCGACAGGGGGAATTTCACTTGGGCGAGATAAGCTTCCAAATCTTTTACCAGCCACCCGGGCATTTCTGCCTTTAAAAATGCGTCCGTAATTTCTTCATTCTTAAAGGTCTGGGTGGCTAAGTATTTTAGGCCGTTCAGCGTAATAAAAGAATCAAATCCATCCGTGCTCACAACCAGGGTTTTTGGAATTTCGATGTTTATTTCGGGATAATTTTCGTAAATTATCGGATTCTGATGGAGCAAGGCGGACATAAAAGCCAAGCTCCGGGCCTTGCCTCCCAATGATCCTTGGCCGATTTTAACAAAGTCCATAATATCTGCATCGAAATTATGGCTCTTGAACTGAGCGACCACACCTTTTTGACGCCATTTCCGTAACGCATGGACATTGGCGATAATATAACTCCGCATGTCGTGGGCGCTTGAAAAATCAGAGGCTTTGACCTCACGGAACTTGGAAGCAAGGGGGATTTCCGAACGAGACATAATCCAGTTGGAAAAGTGATTGTGCTTGGCATGATAACAAAGCGATTCATCCGGTATCTTGGCAACCTTTACCTCAAGAGCACGAAGGTCAGACGCTCGATCAATTTCCGTACCGTCCGGCATGCGGAAAACAAAATCGCCAAATCCTAAATTGTTGAGAAAAAAATTGTGTAACTCTTCAAGAAGGTTTGGAGAATTTTTGTCCAGAAAAACAGCCGGGATTTGATCTGCTTTTGTTTTATTGGACGATTTCGAACTCATCAAAAGAAGGGGAAGATCAGGAATTTCCTTTCTCATTTGTGAAAGTAACACAAACCCTGCATCATCGACCATCTTTCCATTTCTAGGAATGCGGGTATCCGAAATAACGCCGAACAGAAATGACCGGTACTTCTGGCACAGCTCCATGGCCTCTTCATAGTTTTCCGCTAACAGGATTTTGGGCCTGGCCCGCATTGTGAGCAACCGATGTTCCTCATTGATACCCATTTCAAGGACAGCCTGGGTTTGCTTAACAACTTCTTTGTAAATCAGAGGCAGAAAAGAGGAGAAATAAACGGGAGAATCCTCAACCAGGATCAGTACTCGGACCATTGCTTTCTGGGTGTCGCGTTCAACATTCAGTCGGTCTTCCACGTTTTTAACCAGCGCGAGCAACAGATCGGAATTGCCGGACCAGATAAAACTTTTGTCAATTCCTTTAAGATCTTTGTTTTTTGTTAAGGGATAAATTTCCCTGGGGTTGTGAGCCATTAGAATAACAGGAAGACTCGGATTAATTTTCTTAATTTCCAGGCCCAATGAAAAAGCATCCATGTCATCTACATTCGGCATGGTTAAAACCATGTCGAAATTTTTCTTATTTAGGTGAGACAATGCTTCCCTGGCGGAAGACGCCCGAGTCACCCTGGGGGGCAGGCTAAGGTTTAATCCACTGTATTCATTTATAATTCTTGATGCAGGGCTGCCATCTTCTTCCAATATGAACACATCATAGGGACTGGAAACAAATAAGATCTCACGCACCTTGATTGACATCAACTCGTGAAAAATTTTTAAATGTGAATAAAATTCACTGGGTATTTGATTGTATTTTTGAAGCATCCTTTTTTCCGATTTGATGTTGATCAGGATAGCAGTGAGAAAAATATTTCCAGGGATAGATAGGAGCCACCAGAGACAATTTTAAAACGTCTCTGGTGGCAGACTATCTCAATTTAAATATTTTTTCAAGAATCGATTATCTGGAGGGCTTCCTCCCTGTAAGCGTTCATTACGTATTGGGTGCCTGTGATTTTGGCACATTCTTCGGTCAGTGAAAATATGTCATCTCGGCTGATGTATTTGACGGCCCAGTTTCTGGACCCGGCCATTATTTGTTGAAGTCCAACCTTGATTTTATCAACGGCGCTAAAAATTCCGACTGCACCTAAAGGAAGACGTTCGGCTTCCGAACCGTATTTTTCTTTTAAGACTTCATAATTCATGAATATTTCTTCTTTGGTAGATCCAAATTTCGATACCGTCGAAGGAAGTCCACCGTCTTCTCCTCGCAGCCATTTTTCGGTGTTTTTACCCACCATGCCCGGGATCATTAACGCACGGCCCATGCATACGGCCTTGCAGTAAGGTGCACCCAAGGCCAAAGCCTTAAACACATGATCCTCTGAAGAAAAACCACCGGCAAATGCAATGTCCGGGGGCCGTTTTCCTCTTTGGGCCAAGCGTTCACACAACTCATAGGCCATGGAGTGAAGATATATCGATGGAATCCCCCATTCGGTCATCATTCTCCAGGGGCTCATTCCGGTCCCTCCGGGAGCACCGTCAATGGTCAAAAGGTCAATATCGGCGTCGCTGGACCAGCGTATGGCCATTGCGAGCTCTCTCATCGGATATGCGCCTGTTTTCAGGGTGATACGTTTGGCACCGAGTTTTCGCATCCTTTCAACCTCATTCATGAAGCCTTCCTGATCAATGAATCCGAGACGCGAGTGTCTCTCAAATTGCTTCAGAGGACCGGCTTTAAAAGCGGCTTGAAAAGCGGGTTTTTCCGGGTCCGGTGTAACAATATAGCCACGTTTTTTCAATTCCAGCGCCCGGCTTAAAGAGTTGACCTTAATTTCACCACCGATACACTTGGCGCCTTGCCCCCATTTCAGTTCGATGGTTTCCACCCCGAGCTTATCAATCACGTATTCCGCAACACCGTTACGGGTGTCCTCAACATTCATCTGAACAAGGATATCCCCGTAGCCTTCATGATAACGACGATATTCTTTTACACGGCGGTCCATTTCCGGAGATTTTGTAACCTTGCCGTTACCGTTGAGTTCCAACTCAGGGTCAATTCCGCATACATTCTCTCCACACACCAGGGTGATACCGCTAATTGCAGCCCCTATGGCAAAATGTTCCCAGTTTCTGCGGGCAATATCCGTACTGCCGAGGGCGCCGGTAAAAATTGGCACTTTCATCTTCACTTTGTCTTTGACACCAAAAGATGTTTCGGTATCTACTGCCGGGAATGTCGCCTTATCCGGATCAGGGTCCACGCCTTTCGCCCCAAATGCGTATCCCATAATATTAAGGTGAGAGTAATCAACTGGATAATCCTTATCGGCACCGGCAGTGACTCTTCCGAAGGGCTCCGGATAAAGGAGCTCGCGCCCACGGAATGTGGCCCTGAACAAATCGCAATTACCCTTGCAGCCATCAATGCATCTGCTGCAGATACCGGATTGGGGAGCAACGTTTCTGGATCGGTTTTTTGTTTGTAAAGCTTCATTGGCATTCGGTTGATGTAAATTCATAACGATTCTCCTTATAGAGCGTTAATTGAAAAACAAAGGCGTCTTTCCCGCCGGGAAAGACGCCTTTGTCTTTCAAATTCTATTCAAATAATTTAGCACACCATTGTGCAAACCTTAAACAATACTAAAATTGTAGTTAGCGTTTTTAGCAATACTAATTAATTTGTCAAGCAATTTTTTTTAAAAAAAATTAAAAATAACACTTTTATGTAATTTTCTCTAAAACGATGATTGCTAAAAAGCATCTATGTATTTTATGAATAAATACGTTTTTTAATGATGAAGGATTGTCCCATTCGTCTGATTGAATCGCTCGTGAAAAGATCAAGAAGCATTGACTTCTCCGATTAATACAGGAGAAAAAGGCACTTCAGGCTTTCGTTCTCTTCAGGCACTTTTTTTGGGTTTATCCGGCTCAGGTGATGGGCAAATATTTATCGATTTCGTACTTACTGACGTGGGTTCGGTACATATCCCATTCGATCTTTTTGTTTTCTATAAACTTATTAAAAATATGCTCACCCAGGGCCTCTTTCACCAGTTCTGATTTTTCAACCTCAATAATGGCCTCATAGAGGTTGTCCGGAAGGGTAGTAATTCCTCTTGCGTTTTTCTCTTTTTTGGACATTTTATAGATATCCTCTTCGATGGGATCCGGAAGTTCATATTCATCCTCAATTCCTTTGAGACCGGCTGCCAGCATCACGGCAAAAGCCAGATACGGATTACAGGCCGGATCAGGAGCGCGGAACTCTATGCGGGTGGCGATCTCCTTACCGGGTTTGTACATGGGAACGCGAATCATGGCCGAACGGTTGCGCCGGGCCCAGGAAATATAGACAGGTGCCTCGTAACCGGGAACCAGACGTTTGTAAGAGTTGACCCACTGATTGGTCACGGCGATAATTTCACGGGCGTGCTTCATAATTCCTGCAATGTACCACCTGGCTATTTTGGATAAATGGTATGGATCGTTTACATCAAAAAAAAGATTTTTATCTCCCTGGAACAAGGATTGATGAACATGCATACCGCTTCCGTTTTGTCCAAATATCGGTTTGGGCATGAATGTGGCATAATAGCCGTGTTTGCGGGCGATTTCCTTGACCACCATCCTGTAGGTCATGGTCTTGTCGGACATGCTGAGCGCTTCGTCAAACCTTAGATCGATTTCATGCTGGCTCGGCGCCACCTCGTGATGACTGTATTCCACCTCTATGCCCATGGATTGCAGAAAAAAAATCGTGTCCCGCCGCAAGTTCGATGCCAAATCAAGGGGAAGACTGTCGAAATATCCACCGGTATCAATCCCGACAGGTTCTTCATTGCTTTTGAAATAGAAATATTCGAGTTCCGGACCGATGTAAAAGGTGTATCCTTTATCGCCTATTGTCTTTAATAGCCGTTTGAGGACATATCTTGGATCGCCTTCATACGGGGTGTGATCCGGGTTGACGACATCGCAAAACATCCGTGCCACTGGTCTTTCCTCCGGACGCCACGGCAGCATCCTGAACGTGGAAGGGTCCGGCAGGGCAACCATATCGCTTTCTTCGATACGCGCAAAACCTTCTATGGAAGATCCGTCAAATCCCATCCCTTCAGCCATGCCGGTCTCCAGCTCGGACGGCGTGATTGCAAAGCTTTTCAGCATTCCAAGGACATCTGTGAACCAAAACTGAATAAAGCTGACATCTTTTTCTCTAACGATCTTCAAAACATCTTCTTTGGTCTTACAGATTTCATCGGTCATTGGTGTACCTCCTTACTCGCAGTTTTCCAGCATTTCAATTGGGCCTGCCCGCCATCGCTCTCGCTCAGGCGAGGCGGACGGGGCGAAGCCCTGGTTCCGTTGTTAATCCTCAGAAACTGAAACCCATTGTCTCCTCTTTTTTAATTTACTTCTATGCCGTTTCGCCGCCAGTATGCGTTCTTTTGAAGCTCTGGTCGGTTTTGGCTTAATGTGCGCTTTAGGCTGTTCAGATGCTTTTCGGATTAATTCTATCAGACGGTCCATTGCATCCTGTCGGTTGCGTTCCTGTTTTCGAAACCGCCGGGCCTGGATAATGAGAATCCCTTTTTTAGTCATTTTATCGCCTGCAAGACGAATCAAACGGGTGCGAACCTCGTCAGAAAGTGACGGAGAGTTTTTTACATCAAAGCGAAGCTGAACACCCGTAGCCACTTTATTGACATTCTGTCCCCCAGGTCCTGACGATCTGATAAAGTTCAGTTTTATCTCATTTTCATTAATTGCTATTGTGGAGGTGATACTTACCATACCGGCAGCTTACATCAAAACCGTTTTTTCCTCAAGAACAAGAATATAGAGAGTTAAAAACATTGAAAGGACTTGAGCAGGTCAGGGATCAAGGTATTTTTTTGTGTATAACGGATTTAACCTTAAATTATCACAAAGGACTTAGCTGTTCCAACCTAAACTTGATTTGACAGAATCGTAAGGTGGGTTAATACATCCCTTGACAGTTCAATTTTCGGAGTATGATATCACTACCAAATTGAACCGACGTTAGACTTCAAGAGGTATAGCAGTGATCAAAGGTTGGATTAAAACAGGCAAGGCCATCTTTGGCCCTGCCTGTTTAATTAGTCTTTATTAATCTGATGTTCTTGGTTTTTCGTCTTCTATCGAATTCGTTTCTCCGTTCCGTTCCGGATCTGCGTTCAGGAATGTGAAAGTGAAAAGAAAATTTGCGCCTATCAATACCTGATCGCTTATCTCCATTATTGCGCAGTACCTTGAGCATAGCAACTAACCTTTGAACATCTTGCGTCCTATGAGCGAAATAAAGATCAACCTAACGCCTAAAAGGAGCATTTTAAATGGTTCTATTATATGACTAAAAATATTATATTAACTTAAACACCAAAATGTTGGAAAAGCAGATGGCCTTTATCGCCTCTTAAAATTCAAATGAGAAGTTCATTTGAAAAGAGGTGTGAAAAACAATTTCGTAGTACCATCGATGATGTTTATATGCAAAAAACGTGCAAAACCAAAGAATTGTTTGACTTTTATAAATATCAAGAGGTTAGCCCAACTGGAAAGAAAACAACACAAAGAATTGTGCAGATAAGGTAATAAAAACTGTGCAATTTATTTCATATATGAAAAGTTTTGCATATTAATTTTGATGGTTTCGTAAAAAGTCCGAAATTTGCCAATCTTCAAATTTCACACTTTATAATTTCAATAGGTTATGAGATTGAAATTTGAGAATTTTGACTTTTTACGAGGTTGTCAATTTTTAGTGAAAGTCTCTGGGCAAAGGGGTAGATCACATTTAAGATAGGTATTGTTTTCAGGAAGTTTAATAGAGAATGTCGTTTTAACCTAAGTTAAAATTTCAGGTTTCTTACGAATATTTAGCTATAACTTATTTAGCAAGTATCGTGATATCCGTAAAGATTTTAGGATTTAAATTCCTGCCCTACATATTAGTAGCCAAAAGGTTTAACACTTCTCTTTCTTGAAAAAATATTACGGTCTATTATTCAAGCTACTTTAAGAAAGTCCACATCTTTAATTCGGAACCCGAATGTCAGTGTATCACATATTCTATCCAAATTGTCTTGAAGGCTTTTTTGGGTTAACTTGGTAACAATCATGACACTTCACTAAATACTCGTCGGATGAATACTTAAATAAAGCACCACCTTGTAATCCAAATCCTCCTGACGTAGACGTTATATTAACTATTGTCTCACAGTCGCAGTCTGAACATTTACCTTTTAATACAATTGTTGATTTAGCAGGGTTGGCTTCAAAAATTTTTCTTAATATTTCTATCATTAGGGGTTACATCCTTCACTACTGACTCTGCTTGTTTAAAATGTCTTTATTGTTTTGATGTTCTTGGATTTAGTCTTCTATCAAACCCACTTCTTCTTTCTTTTCCAGATCTGCGTTCAGGAATATGAAAATCGTAAGAGAACTGCCGCCTATCTACTCCTAATCGTCTCCCTCCGTTATCGAGTAATGTAGGTTTCATGACAAACCACTTATTTTAAATCAAATGTTAAAATAATAATTATTTAATAACTGTATAAGATCATGTATTTCGTATGTCAAGAACTAAATAACACAATATATGGTAGCAAAAAGTGATGTTATTACTGGGGGGCTTTTAGAAGTCAATTGAGGACAGATAATGAATTTTCGCTAAATTTATGAAAAGCCGTGAACATAGAGGGATATAACGGATGGGACCTAATTGGTCTATGGATGTTTATTAGAACATTATTCGAATAAAACAATATGTGGTCCTAAGTGAATGAGGCGGGAACTAATGATTTCGTGCCTAAACCTTCAATTACCGAAAAGTGAATGTTTAATAGCAGAAAACACAGGTCATGAATTTCATGATTTATAAGAGGACTCGTCTATGGTCTTTAGATACAATTCGTCACCGGTTACCTGAAGGTAAAATACTGGAAATTCGGTCCAGGCGCCAGTGTTAATATACCTAATACCATTGAATACGATATCCTCTGGGTAGTGAGTATGGCCACAGGTGACCGCTTCATATCCATTTTCCATGGCACAATTCACCGCATTCATCATCACATTTTTACGAAGAAACTTGTAAAAGAGTCCCCATTTCTTGGCATATTGGGCCACATGCACTGGTCTTGCTCCCAATTTCACCCTTAAATCATGCATCAGTTTAAAAGCCTGTATGAAACCTTGGTTTCTGGGCTTGATCTCGTCAAAATCGTCTCCATGGACAATTAATAGTCTATGTCCAAAGTTGTAAAGAGGTGTAAATTTGACTCTCTCAAATCCTTTTGGCACATATCCATTATCATGGTTACCTCGTACCCAAACGACCTTTTGACGGTAAGATTTATGTATAATAAGGTCAAGGATCTTCTGATGCGGTGGCTTTAAATTCTTATAAGGATTGTCTATAATATCCCCATTTAAGATAAGTTCAAAATCTTCAGGAACATTCCCGAGAAAACGCTCGAAGTCGTGATATAAAAAATGGTGAGATCCTATATGCAAATCGCTGACAATGATTGCGTTCATTTCATGCAAAGTGAATCTTTCTCCAATCTTCAAAATTTTCGTTTCATTGCGGGAGAACTTTTATAATCCTACCGTTAAGTAATCTCTAATATTTTTAAAAACATGGGTATAAAAACGACAAAGTCAATAAAAGTATTTCACTATGTGGTAGATTTGATTGGGGGAGGAAGATATGCCATGATTGAAGATAGCTTGCCAGTATCTACACCATTCACAACAACAATTGATACTACAGATATTTTTTTGGTGTCAGGTCAAGCAAATCCTATTTTTGACAATTATAAAATCATCTCCGTCAATCGATAAATTATTTCACCTTCATGAAATTATTTCGGTCCGATGCTTCAATGAGTTTTTAGCAATACATGTTTGCGTTAACAACGGACACCGAATACCGTGTTATTCTTTTTTATCTTTTCGATTTTAACCTGAACCAGTGTGTTGAAAAGATCTTCTTTGCCGACGACATTAACAGGGATGTAGTTAGATGTGATTCCCTTTAGTAAACCTGTCGCCTTGTCTCTTTTACTTTCAATCAAAACCTCAACGGTTTTTCCCATAAATGTTTCATAAAAAATGCGTTTCTTTTCATCTCCGAGCCGGCGCATCTGTTCACATCGCGCCTTAATTGTCTTTTGCGGCACTTTTTGTGGGTATTTGTCGGCCGGTGTTCCAGGACGGGGTGAAAACGGAAACACGTGCAGATAAGTAACCGGCAGTTTTTCAATGAGGGAATAGGTGTTTTCAGAGGCTTTTTCGGTTTCATCCGGAAATCCGATGAGGATGTCGACACCGATGGCGGCATCCGGCACTCGGTCTTTGATTTTGACAATCAAATCAATAAAAAAAGAGCTTGTGTACGGCCGATGCATTCTCTCCAGGATTCGATCATCTCCACTCTGTAAGGGAATGTGAAAATGGTCACAGAAAATCTCTGTTTTCGCTACAAGCTCGATAATGTTTTGGGTCAGCTCGTGGGGTTCAATGGAACTGAGTCGCACCCGATCCATGGCATTCGATTCGCGAATGTGGTCTAACAGGGCGGTTAAACTGGTTTGGGGTGAAAGGTCGAGTCCATAGGCCCCAAGATGCACACCGGTCAAAACCACTTCATGAAATCCAGCCTGTTTTAAGAAATGGATGTTTTTCAATACACTTTCAAGGGGCATGCTGCGGCTGCGGCCCCGAGCGTATGGAACGATGCAGTAAGTGCAGAAGGTGTCACATCCGTCCTGGATCTTTAAAAACGGCCGGGTCCGGTTCCTAAAGACCGTTACAGGAATTTGCTTGAAATGGCGCTCATGTAAAATGTTTCGCCGGATCAGGGAAGGGGAGGGAAGGCTTTTTTCTTGGGATAAGACGATATCGGGAATGTTATGTTTATCCCCATGACCGATGATGTGGTGAATGCCGTCTATTTTCTTTAATTCATCCGGTTCGGTCTGGGCATAGCATCCGGTGACGACAATTTGTGCTTGGGGATTGGATCGAATGAATTGCCGAACAGCCTGCCTGGACTGCATGGAGGCTTTCTGGGTGACCGTACAGGTATTGATAATGCAAAGATCTGCCGAGTCTTCGGCGCCTGCCGGTACATAGCCCAGATCTTTGAGTCGTTGAGCAATGGCATCCGACTCGTATTGATTGACTTTACATCCCAGGGTGGTGATTCTAAATTTGAGGGTGTTATTAACATTCATATGTTTTGTATAGGCGCAATCCACCCCCCACCAAGAACCTCGTCTTCTTTGTAAAATACCGCACACTGGCCGGGGGTGATGGCTTCCTGGGGTTTTTCAAAGCGAACCATCGCTGTTTTTCCGTCAATAGGGGTCAGTCTGGATGCGGCGGCCGTGTGGCGGTACCTGACGCGGGTATGGATATTAATCGGCTGGATAGGTTCCTCTTGGATCCAGTTAATATCTTCAACCTTGCACTGGAAAGCGAGGAGATCTTTTTTAAATCCCACCGTCAAAAGGTTTCGCCGTGTGTCCATTTGGATCACATAATAGGGCTCGGAAGCCGGACAGTTGATCCCCCGACGCTGGCCGATGGTAAAAAGGTGCAGTCCCTTGTGCTCACCAAGTATGTTGCCATCGACATCTTTTATCAAGCCGGGTTTCGGTTCAAATCCCTGCTGCCGGGCAAGGAAATCTCCATAGTTTTTGCCTTTGATGAAGCACACATCCTGGCTTTCCGTTTTTTTAACGGGCTTAAAGCCTTTTTTACTTGCCAGCTGAATAACATCGGATTTTTTCATATGTCCAAGGGGGAAACAGGCGCCGGCCAGCTGCTGCTGGGTCAGGCGGGCCAGAAAGTAGGACTGGTCTTTTTTGGAATCGATGCCCCTATGAAGATGATATGTATTCTTGCGATCTTTTTTTAGGACGGCGTAATGCCCTGTGGCAAGGGTTGATGCACCCAGTTTTCGGGCAAAGTTGAAAACCGTTCCGAATTTAATTAAAGGATTGCACACCATACAGGGATTGGGGGTTTGTCCGGCTTGATATGTTTGAATAAAATAATCGACGACATCATTTTTAAATTCGGTTCTGCAGTCGAAAAATTCAATGTCGATGCCCAGTTGTTCCGCGATAGAAAAAATCTTATTGGATTTTGAAAGATGAAGGCGCTGAGTGTTATCAGGGGCTGGGTCTTCATATCCTGTAACAAAGTGAACCCCAATAACGTTGTGTCCTTTTTCCTTTAAGAGATGAGCCGCCATCAGAGAATCGATACCGCCGCTGACGGCAATGGCTGTTAACGCCTTCATTCAAAAAAAGCTTTGTTTGAGGGACGAACTTCCATGGCCCGGGTGGGACAGGCCGTGACACACAATTCGCACACGCTGCATTTTTTCTGGTTAAAGTCGACAGACATTTCAGGCCGTTTGATGGAAAGGGCGTGGGTCGGGCAGACGGCGGTGCAGGCACCGCAATGGGTACATCTTTTTTGGATGCGCTTTATTTCCTGAGACGCATTCAGGACCTGGACGCCCCGCTGTTTGAGATATTTGACACCTTCTTTAAAATCTTTACGGTTTCCGGCGAGTTCTAAAACCATCACGCCTTCTTTTCTGGGGAGTATGGAAGCATTGAGAATATTGAAGGTAAGGTCAAAATCTTTTGAAAGATAGCAAACAATGGGTTTTTCCACTTCTGTTTTGGGAAAGCGTAAAATAAGTATTTTTGAATACACGGTGAACCTCCGAAAATCCTTTATTTTTATTTGAAAAAGGTTTAATTTAATTGTATTTGCTTGATCTGTCAACTGCAACCTAAAATTCGAAACCAAATAGACACGTTACAAAATCAGTCCATGAATCCTTTTGCGTATCGAACAACGGGCCTTGCCATCAAGACTTTGGCCGGACTTTCAAAGGCAAACATACGGATTCACGGAAAGGAGAACATCCCCGAGGGCTCTGTCATCTTTGTCGTGAATCATTTCACCCGGATCGAAACCCTTCTCCTTCCCTATCATATTCATAAGCTGGGAAATATTCCGGTATGGTCCCTGGCCGATTATCAATTTTTTGAAGGGGCGCTTGGTGCTTTTCTCGAAAAGGTTGGTGCAGTATCTACAAAAAATCCTCACCGGGACCTTCTCATTATCAAGAGTTTGCTCACCGGCGAAGCCAATTGGATCATTTTTCCGGAAGGCCGTATGGTCAAAAGCAAAAAAATCGTTGAAAAAGGACGATTTATGATTTCCTATGCCGGCGGGAAACATCCGCCGCACACCGGCGCCGCCACACTGGCCCTGAGGGCCGAATTCTACCGCCAGCGGTTACGTATCCTGTTGAACGAATTTCCTGACGAAGCCCGGCGGTTAATGGATCGCTTTCGAATCGACGCCATTGAGCCGGTGTTGAACAACAATACGCATATTGTACCGGTGAACGTTACGTATTATCCGCTCAGAGCCCATGAGAATCTCCTCAGCAAGCTGGCGACCCGTTGGATGGATAATGTCCCGGATCGCATGTTGGATGAGATCATGACCGAAGGGAGCATGCTAATGTCCGGGGTCGATATGGATATTCGTTTTGGAGAGCCCATTGAAATAAAGCAGTTCATGGGACGGTCGTCCATCAAACGAGATATCTCTTCTCGGCGGAGCATCGGCTTTGACGATCCGATCCCCTCGAAACCGGTGATGCGCAAATCGGCGTTGAAGATTATGAAGCGCTATATGGCCGCCATCTACAGCATGACCACCGTGAATCACGATCACCTTTTTGCATCCATGCTCAAGATGATTCCGTTTAAAACGTTCAATGCGTATGACCTGAGAAGAAGAATATTTCTTGCAGCGTCGGATCACCTTCAAGAGACCGGCGTATATCTCCATGAAGATCTCCTTTTGGATCAGATTCATTTGCTGGTCGATGATGCGTTCAACAAATTTAAGGATTTTATCAACGTCGCAGAGAAAAAGGGGGTTTTAAAGAAAAAAGGCGAGATGCTGATCAAGGATCGGTCAAAATTCATTTCCGCTTTTGACTTCCATCGCATCCGCATAGATAATCCCGTTGCGGTAATGGCAAATGAAGTCGAACCGCTGATACCACTTCAGCGACGGATAAGGCGCTATGCCTGGATGCCAGGGTTCTGGATGAAAAAGAACATTGCCGGAATCTTTATGAAAAAAGCGGTTGAAGAATTTGAACAGGACTATAAAGATTTTTATATAGATGGAGAAACAAAGGAAAAGGATATCGGAAAGCCTTTTCTGATCAAAGGCACTTCCCGTGATATAGGTGTGGTTCTTGTTCACGGCTATATGGCCGCCCCTTTTGAGGTTAAAGGGTTGGCCGAGTATCTGGGCCGAAAAGGGTTGTGGGTCTACGTGCCCCGATTAAAGGGACACGGCACTTCTCCGGAAGATCTGGCAATCAGATCCTATACGGACTGGGTTGCCTCTGTTGAAAGAGGATATGTCGTTATGGGTCATCTGTGTAAACAGGTTGTAGTGGGTGGGTTTTCCGCCGGAGCCTTGTTGGTAATGGATCTGGCGGCAAGAGTTCAAGATATCAAAGGTGTTTTTGCGGTTTGCCCGTCCATGAGACTTCAGGATTTTTCTTCAAAATTTGTTCCGGCAGTGGACGTGTGGAACCGGGTGATGAAAAAGGTTCGACTCGATGGGGCTAAAAAGGAATTCGTCGAGAACCAACCTGAAAACCCTCATATAAATTATTTTCGCAACCCGGTTTCCGGTTTGCTGGAGCTGGAACGGCTTATGGACGCTGTGGATGACAAATTGACTGACATACGAATGCCGGCCCTTGTGGTTCAATCTCTGGGAGATCCCGTTGTGAGACCCAGCGGTTCAAGGCGGGCATTTAATCGTATTGGATCCGAAGATAAATCGTACATCCTTTTTAACTTTGACCGCCACGGTATACTTCTGGGCAAAGGCTCAAGGAGAGTTTATAAAGCGATCTGGAATTTTATCGAAGAGCTAAGATAGAGAATGGCCACCGATAACTGATGTGAGAATTGTGGCACCGAGCTTGATTTCATCCACGATGCCGCTGGCGACAATGAAGGCAAAGCCAAGGATGATGCCCTTGACCGTGGTGGCGGTAAACTTTGACAGGGTAATATCAAATTCCTTCTTCTCAAATAGCTTCAGGAGGAAGGAAGACACGGCCCTTGCAACCAATACACCAATGACAAGAACAAGAATTCCGCCCACCACTTGGAAACTGGTTAATTCATGTTGAGTTTCTGAATTGTTCCGGGCAAATAAAAAGCCCCTAAAGTTGGTTAAACTATAGGGGCAATACTACTGCAAAAATGATATTAATTTCATTTTATGGTTCGTTTAATGCCTGTAAATTATCTTGTGTTTTTTGTTTTGATGCAGAATGCTCCGGTATAGACTCATCGTTTGACTTGACTACAGTTTCATTTACAAGAACTGCCGATGCGAAAGTAGCTGCAATGATTGCTCCAAGAGCTGCCAGACCTACTATCGCATTGGCCGGAGGAACTGCAGCAAATGAAAAAAGCATAATGGTCGCAACAATTAATACCAAACTCTTTTGATTTCTCATAGTTGCACCTCCTATACTTTGATATGTTTTAAATTTTTCTGAAAAAGTCGCTCCAAATTGTCAAAAATCGCGAAAGTTAAAGAAGTCAGATTGCCAATAGCTAAAAGTATTATCTAACTTAATTAATAAGAAGATAGTGCCACAAAGTGGCATGTCAAGGTTTTTTATCCGCTAATTTAAGGGAAAAGTGCCTGATTCTAATTCATCAAGCCTCAGAAAGAAAATACTTAAAGACTAAATGTTGTCACATTCTGTCACCTCTTTTTGCTTTGATCATGTAAAATTACCTCCAAATTGTTTTTAACCTTAACCAAAGGAGGTATGACATGACAGAATTGCGCCAAAAAATGGTCAGAGTAACGGAACTTAAAAATCCTGTTGCCAATAAAGCCAAAAAATATAATCTTTGATATAACACCCGCGAGACTATGGATAAAACCCTAATTATGCACATCGCCTTTTTGAAAACACATGGCGATGATCCTTCACTGCTATCATAAGATAAAAACACCATCGTAAAATGCACAATAAATCAAATACATAATATATTTTTCCCATTTTGTTTACGATCAATTAAGGTTGAACCATCCCGGGGAATCCCATGAAAAATATTGAGATCATAAAACTTCAAAATTACGGTGATATACGAGGTGCATTATACAACATTCCCGATACGGATATGCAATCTCTCGATAAAATTAAAAATATCCATTTTGGAAAAATCTGTCCGGGTTCAATTCGCGGGAATCATTATCATCATCAAAGCAAAGAGATGTTGATAATCGGTTATTTGGATACATGGACGTTGGCCTGGGCAAAAAAAGATTCAGATGAAATTTCGAAAAAGGAATTTACAGGATCCGGAGCAGTATTGATAAAGGTCAATGAAGGGATCGTACATTCCGTAAAAAATAATGGCGACAAGGATTTGGAAATCATTGCATTGTCAAACAGGATATTTTCTAAAGAAAGTTCAGATACATTTTCAAAGATCCTGCTGACGTAGCCAATTTGAATTTCTTATAAGGAAGCATCAATAAAAAAGAAAAACCATACAAATTAATTGTCAATGGACGGAGGTGATTTGACAGTTGTCAAAGATAGCATTTACTTGACCTAACAACATAAAAAAATGATATCTGTGTATTAATTGTTCTTGTTAATGGTGTCGATACTGGCAAAAAATGTCAGGAATAAAGAGAGGGACTTTTTTTGAGATATCATTGCCGCATTTTGTCAAGAATGATGACCTGACTCCCTTGTTTTGTGTTCATCACGGGCCAGGGCAGCACCCTGAGCCGCCTGTTCGATTTCCGGTTCTCCCGGAATGCCGAAAGGTATCCAGGCCACCCCCGCCTTTTCCAACTGCCGACCAATATCAATTGCCCGACCAGGCGTACGCCCGGTCACCAGGAGCGCACGATGTCCCATGTGTGCAGCTTCTCTGACTGCTTGGACGACCGTGCCGGCACCGAAGACAATATGGCCTGCCGTGGCAAAGAAAAATTGCATGGGTTTATTCGATCCAGTTTAAGGTTCGCTCAACGGCCTTTTTCCAACCGGCGATGCCCTTAGCGCGTTGCCCCGACGCCATCTGGGGCTG
>CAXMTB010000045.1:0-7829 GCA_964195835.1 uncultured Nitrospinaceae bacterium
CCCAGATGAATCAGATGGTAATTATGGACCTAACGGAAGAATATTGATAAAATCCAAATACGACAAATTTATAGATATTTATGCTTGATTGCCGTTGCGATGAGGCAGGAGAAATCAAAGGACATCCCCAAGCACTGCCAAAGACCCCCTGATCGATATCCAGTGTATCGTCACATTTCGTTAAGTTATATCTCAAGTTTCGCACTCTTTAATTCTGCTGAAGCCCTATCTGATGACACTTGGATAGGTCTTATTAAATGAATTTCGATGAAAGTGGCCCATCGCTATATATTTTCTTCAAGGCGATATGAACCTTGACATCTCAGCGTGACCCAATGTTTTAGGATTTGTGAAATATTTGAACCGGCTCAGCCCTTTTTATTGTGATGTATCCAAGTTTTTTGAAGTTCCATAATTCTTGTGATATCGATAAAAATAATATAGTATCACCAGTCAAGCCACCATTGTCTTTGCAGCAAGATGTCTTCAGGATATCTTCCGTATAACAAATAAAGAGGGGTAATCATGAAATGCTATAAGATTGCGAAATTTGCGTCATTAATGGCAGCATTTTTTTTATTGGCGGCCGGCTGTACATCAACTCCAAAAAATAAGCATCAGAAACATGCTGGTGCCCGGTTGCTCCTTCGTCTGCCAACGTCCTGCAACACTCCAGACGGAGCCACATTGGATGCAGAGGACAATATCATCCTGTCAATACCGAATTTCAACAATGGCGCATTGTTGAAAAACGGGCTTATTGAAACGCCCGCCCCACCTAAGATGGTGAAGATCGATAAGAACAACGAACTGACCACATGGTATGAATTCCGTGAAGAAGATATGCATCCCGATACAGGGAAGATCGGTCCCATGGACTGTGCTTTCGGACCTGATGGACATCTTTATATAGCCGACATGCAGATCTTTTGGGATAATCATCACCAATCCCGTCTTCTTCGAATCAATGTCATAGACGGCCGGCCCGTTAGCATGGATGTTGTTGTGGAGGGATTCATTGTTTCCAACGGTATGGTGTGGAAAGGGGATACCTTATTCGTAACAGAAACGGTTCTCGCGTACCCTAAAAAGGGTGAAAAGAATCCACAGCTTCTCAGCGGGGTTTATGCTTTCAAAATTGACGAGTTAAAAAGCGGTTGTTTGATATTGCCCCCCTACGATGAAAATAATCCTGAAAGACATTTGATAGAAGTGTTTCGTTCCAGTGGAAGGGTCGGGTTCGGGGCCGATGGTGTGGCCGTGGACGGGAAAGGAAATCTTTATACCAGTATTATTGAAGATGGGTTGATTTATAAGACAAGTTTTGACGATAAAGGTGAGCTGGTCGAGACCAGCCTGTTTGCCAGGAGTAGTAACATGGTTTCAGCCGACGGTATCGTGTGGAGAAAGGAAGACAATCGTATATATGTTGCTGATATACTGAATAACGCTGTTCACGTGGTGGATATGAAGGGAAATGTTCAAACATTACACAAGAATCCGGATACAGACGGGGCCGATGGATCCCTGGACCAGCCGTGCGAAGTGCTCATACGTGGCAACGAGTTGATCGTTATCAGCATGGACATGCCATGGGAAGATCCCATCGGGCTGCTTGTCAATACGAAAATCGACGAGCCGTATACCATTTCAGTGATTCCACTTGGTAGAGGTGATATGTAAAACCTCAATTGAGCGAAGGCCTTTCTTTGCTCAAAAAGGCTGACCACAATATGTTGAACGGAACAACCCTGTAATGGGAAGGAGATGAAACTTGACGTTTGTAGAAAAAAGAAAACATCCGAGAGTAGATATAAATAACCTCGTATCTTATCGTTGTATGGATGAAAGCGGCAACCAGACAAAGGAGGGGAGAGGAAAGTCTGTAAATATCAGCCAGGGGGGAATCCTCATAGAAACCCATGACACGTTTGAATGGCAAGATATTCTTCTGTTGTTCATCGATATTGAAGATGAATCGGTGAGTATTAAAGGCAAGGTCATTTATTGCAATGCAGCGAATTTTGGAAAATTTCGAATCGGCATCCAGTTCCTTGAAACCAATGAAAAAATCGTATCATTTGTGATAGGGCTTCTAGAAGCGTATAGCAAATTATTAGGTATAGATTAGCGCGTCTTCGGCAAACTTGACAATCGTTCAACTCAGGTTTTTTTATTTTTTCCCGAATATTAGCGGCAATGCTTCATCATGGATTTGCTGCCAGCGTTTTTCTCCGCCAAAGCTTTCGATATAAAGCTTCATTTTGGGTTCCGTGCCTGACGGCCGGATGGCAAACCAGGAGCCATCTTCGATCACCACTTTGACTCCGCCGATTGGGGCGTTGTTTCCCGGAGCGGTGGTCATCACCGCCTTAATGGGCAACCCTGCCAATGTGGGCGTTTTGATAGCATCGGGTGTCAGGCCTTTTAAAACCTTTTTTTGTTCATCGGAAATCGGGCCGTCCACTCTTTTGTAATGCGGTTCTCCATATTCGGGGATCAATGTGTCGGCATAGATTTTATCCGGGGTTTTTCCTGTTTTTGCCAATATCTCTGCAGCCAGAAGCGACATACAAAATCCGTCTTTGTCCGTGGTCCACACGGTGCCGTCTTTTCGCAAAAAAGATGCTCCGGCGCTTTCTTCACCGCCAAAGGCAACGGTTCCACCCAGCATGCCGCCAACAAACCACTTAAACCCGACCGGGACTTCGCAAAGCGCTCTTTTTAATCCGGTCACAACCTTGTCGATCATGCTGCTGCTGACCAATGTCTTGCCGACTGCCAGATCTTTTCCCCATTTTGGCCTGTTCTGCAACAGGTACCAGATGGCGACGGACAGGTAATGATTCGGGTTCATGAGGCCGCTGGGGCATACAATGCCATGTCTGTCAAAATCGGAATCATTTCCCCAGGCAATGTCGAATTTGTCTGCCATGGCAATCAGGTTTGCCATGGCATAGGGAGAGGAGCAGTCCATCCTGATTTCGCCATCCGAATCAACCGTCATAAATCCGAATGTCGGATCGACATCTGTGTTCACAACCGCAATATCCAGATTGTATTTTTCGGCAATGGGTCCCCAGAAATGCACACCGGATCCCCCCATCGGGTCCACACCGATCCGGATGCCCTGCTTTTGAATGATCTCCATATCGATGACCTTAGAAAGTGCGTCAACGAACGGCGTAATGAAATCCTGGGCGTGGGTTGTAGGGGCCTGACGCGCTTTCTCATAAGGCATTCTCCGAATATCCGATCCATGGGAATTCATGAGTTGGTTTGCTCGGTCCTGGACCCAGTCGGTCACATCCACGTCGGCGGGACCTCCCTGGGGAGGGTTGTATTTGAATCCGCCGTCCTGGGGTGGATTGTGAGAGGGCGTGATCACCACGCCGTCTGCCAATCCGTTTGTTTTTCCTTTGTTGTATTCCAGTATTAGAAAGGAAATGACCGGTGTCGGGGTGTATTCGTCTTTATCATGGATAATCACGTTAACGTCGTTGGCAGAAAAAACTTCCAGAGATGTCCTGAATGCGGCCTCGGAAAGCGCATGGGTGTCAAAACCCAGGTACAGGGGGCCGTTGATTCCCTTTGATGCCCGATATTCGCAAATGGCCTGTGCGGTTGAAGCGATATGCATCTCATTAAAAGTGCCTTTAAGGGAACAGCCCCTGTGTCCGGAAGTTCCAAATGATACCGGACCGGATGATTCCAGGGTATAGTAGGACGCAACCAACCTGGAGATGTTGACCAGCATAGATTTTGGAGCCGGCTTTCCGGCCAGTGGATGTCGTTCCATTGTACTTTTCCTTTCATCCCCCTTTAATCAAAAAAAATCGCGGCGGGAAGTAAACCCATCAATCCCGGGTAAGCTGCCGGTACTTGATCCTGTGAGGGCGGTCGGCCTCGGTGCCCAGCCGCTTTTTGCGGTCTGCCTCATATTCCGAATAATTTCCCTCGAACCATACCGTCCGGCTGTCACCTTCAAAGGCCAGGATATGCGTGGCGATACGGTCTAAAAACCAGCGGTCGTGGCTGATTACCACCGCGCACCCGGCGAAATTTTCCAGAGCCTCTTCCAGGGCCCGGAGGGTGTTCACATCAAGGTCGTTGGTGGGTTCGTCAAGGAGAATGACGTTGGCGCCCTGCTTGAGCATGACGGCCAGGTGCACGCGATTGCGTTCACCGCCCGAGAGCATGCCGACCTTTTTTTGCTGGTCGGCACCGGTAATATTGAATCGGGCCACATAGGCCCTGGATTTGACTGACATGTTGCCGAGTTCGATCACATCTTCTTTGTTTGAAATCACTTCCCAAATGGTTTTTTGCGGATCAAGACTTTCCCGGCTCTGATCAACGTAGGCCATTCGAACGGTTTGTCCGATACGGATACGGCCCGTGTCCGGTGTTTCCTGGTCGGTTATCATCTTGAACAGCGTGGTCTTTCCGGCACCATTGGGCCCCACCACACCGACAATGCCGCCCGGCGGTAAAAAAAATGACATGTCCTCGACAAGGAGCCGGTCGCCGTAACCCTTGGATACATTTTCGGCTTCAACCACCAGATTGCCCAGACGAGGTCCCGGCGGTATGTAGATTTCAAGATCTCCGGCTTGCGACGCGCTTTCACGGGTCAGCAGTTTTTCATACGCACTGATTCGAGCTTTGGATTTGACCTGCCGGGCCTTGGGGGTCATCCTGATCCATTCCAGTTCCCGCTGAAGGGTTTTTTGGCGATGGCTTTCAGACTTTTCCTCTTGTCTGAGACGTTCCTTTTTTTGTTCGAGCCATGAGGAGTAATTGCCCTTCCAGGGTATGCCATGACCCCGATCGAGTTCCAGAATCCAGCCGGCAACGTTATCGAGAAAATACCGGTCATGGGTCACTGCGATGACGGTTCCCGGATACTGATGAAGATGATGCTCCAGCCAGGCCACGGTTTCGGCATCCAGATGATTGGTGGGTTCGTCCAAAAGCAAAATGTCCGGCTTGCGGAGCAACAGCCGGCAAAGGGCTACCCGGCGTATTTCGCCGCCGGACAGCACGTTTACCAATGTGTCCCCCGGCGGGCAGCGCAGCGCATCCATGGCCATTTCCAGGCGGGCGTCCAGATCCCACGCATCCGCTGCATCCAGTTTTTCCTGGACTTCTCCCTGTCGCTCGATCAGGCGCGACATCTCTTCATCGGACATGGGCTCGGCGAACTTTTCGTTGATGCGGTTGAATTCATTCATAAGTTCAACGGTTGTCTGTACCGCCTCCTCAACGGTTTCTTTGACGGTTTTGGTGTCGTCAAGGACAGGCTCCTGCTCCAAATATCCCACGGTGTGTCCCGGGGATAGAATCAACTCCCCGTTAAATTCCGTGTCATTGCCCGCCATGATACGTAAAAGAGAGGTTTTTCCCGAGCCGTTGAGTCCCAAAACGCCGATTTTGGCGCCGTAAAAATACGACAACGATATGTCTTTAAGGACTGGTTTTTTATCGTAATACTTGCTCACCTTAAGCATGGAACATATGATTTTGTTTGGCTGGTCACCCATGATGTTTCCTTTTCATGAAAAAGCGGCGGTTGACATTCTATCTTAACTTCGGCTAGAATATTTTTTCGTCATTTGAACCCGAATATACCCAAATGCTGCAGTGACACGTATCTCAAAAATAGTGTTAACTCGCTCAATTGAGGTGTTACTATATTTTTCATAAATATTTATTTAATGCAAGCGTATTGAATGTGATGGAATTTATGAGTGATTTTTCAAATTATTACAATAAACGATTTATATTGGTTGTTTCTTTATGTCTTGCTTTTATTTTAAATCTACCACATTTCTCAGCCGCATATACCCTGGCAGATCGCTTGAGCTTTCAGCGGTCCATTGTAGATTACCGTTCACGGTTGAACCCGAATTATAAAAAGGTCAGGCGTAAACAGACAAAATACATTATTGTCCACACTTCGGAACTTGGACGAAAAATGACACTGAGGGTTGTTTCGAAGGGAAAACGTATGCGCAATGGTCGGAAAACCGCTGGTGGTCACACCCATTATGTGATTGCTCGAAACGGGCGCACGTATCGCGTTGTTGACAAGAAATACAAAGCCGACCATGCCGGTCTTAGCATGTGGAAAGGGGAGACGGATATCAGCAAAATCTCCATTGGAATTGAATTGGTCGGGTATCACTACGCATCCATCACTGAAAGCCAGTATCGTTCCGTGGGCATATTGATTGACATTTTACAAGGGGTATATGGCCTGGATGATCGGGCAGTGTTGACCCACAGCCAGGTGGCTTATGGCAAACCAAACCGGTGGTTTAGAAAAAATCAACGGGGACGCAAGCGTTGTGCAAGAAATTTTGTTCGCGAAAAAGCCGAAGTGGGACCGACCTGGACCTATGATCCTGATGTGCGATCCGGCCGACTTTTGGCAGATCTTCAGCTATCCAAAATATATTATGGTCGGAGGGAATATTATGCAAAAACAGAAGACGCGAACATCATTACCAAAATTAACACCGCCTGGTCAATCGCCGGAGAAGATTACGACAGCCAGGCAACGGTCTACAAATTTCCTGGCGGTAATATATACACCGGTGATCAAATTTCAGGTAAAATAGGCTGGGACCGGATACCTGCAAAAACCGTTGTGCTGCTGAATCAGGAGAACAACATTTCTTTGATAAAAAGCGATGATCCCATAAAAACCATATCGGACCAGCTCACGGCATGGTCCTTTGCCGGTCAAGCGTATAATCTTAAATCGACGATCTATTTTATGCCTTCAGGCCGAATTAAAGTTGGTTCAATGATATCCGACTGGGATGATCTGCCTGCCAAAACAAAGCTCATTGTCGGTTACCGGGGTCCTTACAAGCTTCATAAAGGTCGATCCGCCTATCAAATCGCCGGCATCAAATACAAAGATCGGAAGACAATATACTACCTGCCAGCCAATAAATTGCTGGCTGGTGATAAAATAAACGACTTTAATGGACTCCCAAAGGGCACCCTGGTTTATCTTCCCAATACCTAATGATAAAGGGGAATCAAAATCTGCTGATGACTTTAACGCACATTTATTAAAGTCGGCGTCTAAAGGATGGATTGCCATGAAACCGGTTCTGATCATCGTAGATATGCTTAAGGATACGTTTAACAAACATCCAGATGCCTTTATAACAAAAAAGACGTTGAAAAAAATGTGATCCTGACCAAAGTGACGCCAAGTGAACTTTTTGATTTAGAAGCCTTTAAAAACAGGGGTTTACAGCAATATCGGGGGTTGCGTGTGATGGATCGTAATGGATTTTGATGGATTGTAAGGGGTAAATGCACCCTATATGCACCCAAAACCCGGTCGATTAGGCCGGGTTTTTTTATCGTTGGGCAGATATTCTCCAATTGGCAGTTCAATTTTCGGAGTATGATATCACAAGCTCTGAACGGGCTTTTGGGATTGCAGATATATAGACATAATGTTTGAAAGTTAAGAGGTCTGCCCCTTGCGACGTGGGTTAAGCTGTGCGACCAATAGAGGTCAAAACGGCCAAGAGCCATAACCAAGGAGGCAGACCATGAAACAAAGATTATTGTATGTGGGTTTAGATGTCCACAAAAATACGACAGATGTTGCGATCGCAAACGGACGATCCAACGGCAAGGTGAGGTCTTACGGTAAAATTCCCAGCACTCTCGATGCGCTAAACAAGTTGATTAAAAAGTTACAAGATGGCGATAAAGAACTGCGATTTGTATATGAGGCAGGACCATGTGGCTATCAGATATACCGTCATCTTGATGCCAAGGGTATACACTGCGATGTG
>CAXMTB010000045.1:7839-20693 GCA_964195835.1 uncultured Nitrospinaceae bacterium
CGCCATGGGTACCAATACAGCGGGAAGAGAAACTGGACCAAGGGTTTTTATACCTGGCTGGCGACAGTACGCTTTTCTCACCCAGCCCAGCAGGTTACTCTCCAGGAATACATTGACGTGACAAATGAATGCAGTGAACGAATCAAGCGGATTACACAGCAAATACAAGTGCACGTAGAGGAATGGAGTCGGGCTCCGTTTGTCAAAGCCTACCAGGCCATGCGAGGCGTATCGCTTATTGTGTCCACTACCGTAGCTGCCGAGATTGGCGACATGAGGCGATTCCAAAACCCCAAACAGCTGATGGCCTATCTGGGGCTTATCCCATCAGAGCATTCAAGCGGTAAAACCGTTCGTCGAGGTCCAATTACCAAAACCGGTAACAGCCATGTCCGACGGGTTTTAATCGAAGCGGCATGGACCTATAAAATGCAGGCTCGAGTATCGAACATACTTCTTAATCGGCAAAAAGGATTACCCAAGAGTATTTGTGAAATATCCTGGAAAGCACAGACCCGACTTTGCGCGAGGTATCGGCGGCTATATGCAAGAGGAAAATCCAAACAAACCGTGGTAACCGCAATTGCACGGGAATTAAGTGCGTTTATTTGGGCAATCGACAAGGAAATACAGTTGGTGGTTTTATGATATGATTTTTACCAGTTTCCCTGAAGGGGCGTTACTGCGGAAAGGAGAACCCTCGTTTCTGCTATGGGAATCTGAAACTCCCGATCATAGACAGAGGAAGCTCCGCGACGAAAACAAGTCTTGCGGTAGCCAACCCGCGTATATCAGCATGATCATCCGTCGCTATTAAGTCGCGCCGCTTCAGGGAGTCTTTTTAATAACGATAAACCTACCTTGAACAAGGGATGGACAACTGTTTTCTTATTGACACTTTCAAACATATCAGCAGTAAACACAACTTTAGAGCATGTCTGTGCACCCCAACATATTGTGTTTGCCACAATAATAAAAAAGTGCAGAATAATTTCGATAGTCTTCAGTCAAAACGTGCTAACAAGAGCGAGGACTAATAGCCGAAATCACCACAACTACCGTTTTGTGATATCGTATTATGGTATCACAAAAAAATCAGGCCACTGATAGCTTTTTTTCATTGCAGGTATCACCAACGCTAATGGCTATTTTATTACTCTGTAGCCGGTAAATTAATATCCATACGCATGGCTCCTCCCGGCGGAAGAACTACACCCACTTCCTCTGAGTATTTATTCCATAAAGCAATCATTTCTTTTCGAAGTTTCGGTAGCTGTTGTGACAGGTCATTTATCTCTGCGGGATCCTTGGAAAGATCATAGAGCTGCCAATCATCATTTCCAAAAGGAATCGGGAGCCAGACTAATTTGAATTCACCTTTGCGTACAGCCCGGAAACCGAGCAGTTCCCAACTAACCGCGGTATCGTTATCGTAAACAACATCGGATTTTCCATTGAGCACTTTCAGCATGGAACGGCCGAGGAGTGGCTCAACTTTTCGGCCTTTATAAGAAATTCCTGGATGATCAACACCTGCCGCCTCTAATATGGTGGCTGAGATATCCATTACATGGGCAAAGGCGTCACTGCGTGTTCCCGGTTTGGCCACACCAGGACCGCTTATGATCAGCGGCGAACGGATTCCCCCTTCTGTAGTGAAACCTTTAAAAAGACGGAACGGGGTCATGCTGACTTGGGCCCATGCCGGACCCTGAGCAACCCGAGAGAAGCGACGGCCCATATTCTTGTATCTGTTATCGGAGTTTCTGTCCAACCATGCTTTATCTGTGTCGGGATATTGATGCATTTCGTTTCCGTTGGCCCCGTTGTCAGAGAAGAAAATAATAAGGGTATTGTCATAAACACCCATTTTTTTGAGATGCTTAAAGAGCCTGTCCATGTGATGATCAACATTTTCGATCATCGCTGAGTAGAGTTCCATTCTCCGGGCCTCAATCTTCCTCTGTTCCTCCTGGAAATCTTTCCAGTCAGGAATCATAGGCAGTCGGGGAAAAGGCACCGTATCTTTAGGAATAAAACCAAGTTTCTTCAAGCTGTTCAGACGTTCTTTACGAAGCACTTCGTATCCTTTGTCATACCGGCCTTTATATTTGTCGAGCCATTCGTCTGGCACATGTAGGGGATCATGAGGTGCAGTATAGGAGAGGTAAGCAAAGAATGGCTTGTTGGCATCACGGCTGTCTATATATTCCATGATTTTATTAGTGTAAAACTCAGTTGAATAGAACCCTTTTGGGACATGGACCCTGACCCCGTTTTCACGATAAATCGGTGTATAGTTGGCATACATCATCCATTCAGTGTCGAAATGACTGGCACCGCCCTGCAGCATGGCATAAGCTTTCTGGAATCCTCTATTATATGGATCATGCTCTACCTCCTCACCAAGGTGCCATTTCCCAGCCATTGCTGTAAAATATCCGGCGTCCCGTAAAAGTGTGGCAAATGAAACAACCCGGTCATTTAAGTGTCCTTCATAGCCGGGTTCGCCTATCTGATTGGGGAAAAGCGCCTCAGCCTGGTTTCCCATTCCTGCAAGGTGGTTATCTGTTCCTGAAAGAAGCATCGAACGCGTTGGAGAACATGCTACGGATGTATGGAAGTCGGTGAATCTCATTCCAGACTTTGCCAGTGTATCGAGAGCTGGCGTGCGGACCTCACCACCGAAAGGACCAATGTCTGAATAGCCCATATCATCTACAACAATGAGGAGAATATTGGGTCTCATTTGTTCTTTTGCCAATAACGAGGAAGAACAACAGAAAAGAAAGATAAATATACTAGAAAGAGTTATTATTCGGTTCATTTTACCCTCCTTATCAGTTGTATAGCTTAATGATTATGAGCTGGTAAAGTGGCAAGTAAGCAATACGGATTAACTGGCTATGAGCAAATCTTCACCTAATTCTTGATTATTACATATATCATAAAAATCAAAAGGGCAAACCTTGAAAAAAGGATTTTCCCTTACTGAAATGACGATATCACAAAATTTTAAGCTATCAAAAACCTGCCATTTATTGCAGAAATCGATACAGTTATCGTTTGGTGATAGAGCATTGAGGTATCACAGAAATATCAAGCACTTGATACTTGAACGTTATTGCAGACATCTTGATTAATGACCAAGCCCATCTGCAGCTTTGGAGCGCAACGGAATAGTGCGTATTGTTATAGGCATTTTTCAGGGCGTGTTCAATTGATTAAATGGCCGGCGTTTTTCTCTTCACCGCTCTGGCGGGATCTCCCATTCCAAAACCTCCATCTTTTCGAACCCGGAGGGATCGCTCGACACCCACAGTACGACCCGTAAACCGTCGGTGAAGTAAGGGTCTCCGGTGAGGTTTTTCCGGGGCGCTGATATGGGTGCAGTGCCCACACCCTTCAAAAAGGCAATTTTCCCGACTCCCTGGGCGTACAACAGATCCTGAATTAGGAAATCCCTGGTTTCGTCCACGTCCGGATCGATTTTGTGGGTCGTGATGGTCTTCCAGGTAAACCGGACACCAATGTCACGGCTGATCTGTCCCACCCAGACGGGTTTATTTTCAAAACGCCAGGGAGAAAGCCACAACCGCAGATGGTTTCGTTCATGGATTGTTTCCCGGACCCTTTGGAAAGCGACGTCCTGTGTTCGGCCGAACACATAAAGCCCGCTGACCGGTGAGTACCGGTACCGGCCGCCAAAGAGGAAAGATCCTATAGTCTTCAGAGCAGATCCAGCATATATGGCTTCGGTCTCATCCCAGCCGACTCGGATGAATGTGTGAAATACGTCTTCATCATCCCCGATGATTACGATGTTCATCGGGTCCCCATGTGCGCTTCCACCTTTGTCGGTCGTGCAGCAGGCAAGGTTCTCCAGGGTTTTTCGCAGTCCTTCTTC
This sequence comes from uncultured Nitrospinaceae bacterium, assembly GCA_964195835.1. GTDB lineage: Bacteria > Desulfobacterota > Desulfobacteria > Desulfobacterales > UBA11574 > UBA11574. Next base: position 11,747 of record CAXMTB010000045.1, read on the forward strand.
ATCCAGTGAAACAATCTCGTCTTCCGAATAGAGTGCCTCAAAGTCTACATTCTGGTGATCGACACGAAGGCCGGGTACGTTTATGAAAAAGGTTAATGTCCGGATCTGGTGGTCCTCTCCCATCAGGTCAACGCTGAACTCCTTAGTTCCTTTATCCACATGGGTAAAGACAAAACCCGTGTTCTTGCCGCCCGGCTCAATGTATATCACCTGGCTCTTCTGATAAAATTGCCGGTTCATCTCACCGTTGATCGGTGTCAAGTACGTAAAATGATTCCTGTAGGCAGCCTCAATTGCCGTGAAATAGTCCGGGTCAAGCCCCATGGGTAAAAACCAGATCGGTTCTTCATCATTGTTTTCGATTTCAAGCCAGATGGGCTGAACCCCTCTCCTGTATGTATGGACCCCGAAAATCTTGCGGCTCTCTTTGGCACTGGGTACTGCAGCCGTGACCCGTACATTCCCTTCGGATTTTGTCTGGGACCGCACCCGGAAAGGGACTTCGTCCACGGCATAAGGTTTGTATGACGCACATCCGGTAAGGATTAAAATACAGATGCCCGCACGGATAAGTCTTGGTATGCGTGAGATGATGCGCATATAATTATTTCCTGATTTAACGCCCATAATCTAATTATCTGCCGTTGGTTTATACGGCCGCTCCCAGTTCAGATTTTCAACTTTTGAAAACGAAACCGGTCGGCTCGACATCCAGAGAACAAGTCGGTAACCATCTGTAAAATAGAGATCATTGTTGAAGGTCTGACGCGGTTCAGACATGGATGCGGCGCCGACCCCTTTCACATATCCGAACTTTATCAGCCCCTGGGCGTACCAGATGTCATGAAGCATATAGGTCCTTGCCTCATCCACCAACGGTTCTATCTGATAGGTATCCGGTAAAAATCGTACTTTTATGTCACGGCTGATTTGTCCCACCCATACAGGTTTACCTGCAAAGCGCATGGGCGAAAACCAGAGCCGCAGGTGGTTCCGTTCATCTGCCTTTTGCCGTGTTTTGCTGAAGGCCGCGTCCTGGAGTCGGCCGTAGAGATAATAGGGAATCAGGGACGCGTACCGATCCTGTTTTGTAAAGGCGGCAGATGTTTTCATCATAGAAGCGGAATCTGCATTCAGGCGCTCTGTCTCGTCCCAGCCCCTCCTAATTAGGGCCTGGTGCAATGCCTTTCCGCTTCCGATAATGACCAGGTTGAGCGGGTCGCCCTCTTTGTTTGACTCATGATCTGTCGAACAGCACGGCAGTTCTTCCAGCGCCGTTCGAAAACTTTCCATATCATCGTACGAAACAATTTCGTCCTTTGAATACAGTCCCTCCCAATCCACGTCCTGGTGACTCACCTTGAACCCCGGAACAGGGATAAAGAACGTAAATGTCCTAATTTCCCGGTCTCGCCCCATCAAATCCACGTTAAAGCCTTTGGTCCCTAAGTCCAGGTTGGTAAATACAAAGCCCGACCTTACATTACCGGGTGGAACGTAGCTAACCATGGTCTTCTCATGAAAGTACCGGTCCATCTGCGCGTTGGTTCGTTTTGAAAAGAAAAAATGGTGCATGTAGGCCACCTCGAAGGGGGCGAAATAGTCGGGGTCAATACCGAAAGATGGGACCCAGACGCGCCTGTCATCGTTGTTCTCAATTTCCAGCCAGACCGGCTGGATGCCCTTCTTGTACAGATCAAGATCAAAGATCCCCCCGGTTTCTTCCCTGCTGAGTACGGCTGCCGTGACTTTCACTACGCCGTCGGATTTGCTTTGGCCCCGATTCCGAAAGATTGTTTCGTCTATAGGGCCGGGCTTGAACGTCGCACAGCCGTGAAGTATCAGGAAACAGACGGCCAAGATCCAGGAAAGCAGCAACCGTGCCGGATGAACCCGAAATTTCCCAGCAACACGGGTTGATAATTCTGTCTGTACTGAAAGAATGGTTGGACGCATAGAAGGAGGAATTATTATTTAGTGCCCATTTAACATCAGCCAATTTAAAATGGGCACTAAAGTGTTGTAATCTGAATTATGCGGTAACCGCCTTCAATAGGTAGTTCTGCGGGGCTGAAAACCGTTTTAAATAGCTTTGCCTTGATTTCGAGCTGCTAAATGGATTGGAGTTGCCCAAAAAACGCCTTTCCAACCCAAAGCCCTGCGAAGACTCCATTTACACCTGAGATTTGAAAATACCTCTCATGTCCGATATTTGCAAGAATTTTTATCGACATACCACCTCAGTGCTTACAAGCCAAGTACAGTTCGGTAATTGTTCCCAATGGAAAAGCTGACACCTCATTCGGAAAAGATAAGGTGGATACAATATATTGTGGTCCACCTTTCAGTCTTCAAACTTTAAATATATTTAGTATAACAGATCACAATCGAGTGTGTAAAAATCTTTGATATCTTGCAACTATCTTTATTAACTTGTAAATGTGATACGGTAATATGATATCACAAAAATTATACCCTGTTTCTTTCTTGGAATATCTTGCCATAGTGCACGGTTGTTCATACCAAATTTATACTGGACACTTCAATCGATATTCCTCAATCGAAAAAAATAAGGCGGATACTATGAGAATATGAAACTACGGGTATCCCCCCTGAGTTGGGATATGATAATATTGTTGTATCCGTAACAATAACCCCAACCCAGAAAGGAGATACCAAAATGAATTATATCGGAGTAGACTGTCATATTACAAGCCTTGATTTTGCGGTGGTTAATGAAAAAGGACATACCACACGAAGAGCGAAAGTAGAGACGAGTGTTAAAGAATTTATGAAATTTGTAAAAAATGTACCTAAACCCAGGCGAATTTTTATTGAAGAGGGAGAGCTGGCAAGCTGGTTGTTAGAAACAAGCTTAACCTTCGGAGAAGAATTGACTATTACAGATCCTAAAACGAACAAATGGATTGGTAAGTCGGGGCAAAAGGATGATGCAATTGATGCAGAAAAGCTGGCACAACTGGCAAGAGGGAGATATGTCAAAGAAATTTACCATCCAGTTAACAATCGAAGGCGATTCAAGGAACTGGTATACGCCTATCATGACACAGTAAAGAGTCAAACCAGGATTAAAAATAAAATAAAAGCCAAGTTCAGAAGAGAAGGGGTAAGATGCAGTGGTGCAACTGTATATTCTGAAAAACACAGAAAAGAGTGGCGGAAAAAGCTTCCTGGGAATAAGGTTGTCCATTTAATAGTCAATGAATTATGGAGCCAGCTTGATCAAATACAAAATACTAAGGAGGGGCTTAAAAGAAACATTAGAATTCATGGCAAACATTACCCTGAGATAAAACGGTTTAGAAATGTCCCCGGGATCGGTCTGATCCATGCTTCAACTATATCAGCGATAATTGAGACCCCTCATAGATTTGCGCACAAGAAGAAACTATGGATGTATGCTGGTATAGGCCTGGCTGAGAGGAGATCAGGAGAGAGAGTTTATTCAAGAAGATTAACAAGGGAGTATAATCGGCTATTAAAAAATGCGCTAAAGCAGGCATCAGAGGCGGCGATTTATTCTAAAGACAATCAGTTTAGGAGGCAGTACCTAAGATTGACAATTGAAAATGGAATTCCATCTCACAAGGCCAAATTAACAGTAGCAAGGAGTTTGTTAGCAGCATTATATGGCATGTGGAAAAACGGAGAAGCGTATGATCCCGAGATAGATAATAAAAGGGGTAAGGGAAATAAAAAGTAAGTTCGTGCATACCATTTTGCCAAGGCTTGTTTAGGTATATCAGCCAGCGATTGATATGCACGGAAGAGGGAAAGTATCAACAAGATATTGGCCCATAAGGTCCTATTTCACAATGAGTATGCACCCTCAAAATTTCCGTAAATTTTAATAGGCTTTTAAGTCTCCGAAAGATGTGTGGGAAAAAACTATTGCTATTTTATTTCCATAAAATCGTATAAAATATTTATCATCGCGAACAACCTCACGCTGGTATGCATTAAACTTGAATTGAGAATATGGAGTAATGAGCTAGTATATTAATAAGTACGGGATACCCTAAGAGTCAAAAAAATGACTTTTCAGGATAAGGGAGAAGTTTTTTCTTGACGCTTAGTTTCAAAGACATATTGTGTTTGCCACAATAATAAAAAAGTGCAGAATAATTCCGATAGTCTTCAGTCAAAACGTGCTAACAAGAGCGAGGACTAATAGCCGAAATCACCACAACTACCGTTTTGTGATATCGTATTATGTTATCACAAAAAAATTAAGCACTTGATATTTGGATGTAATTGCAGGTATCTGCAATCGGCTTCCGAAATAATCGCAATGTTATTTTTCTATTCCGCGACTCTTCTTATAAAGCGCTTCTGTAAATTAGGCTCTACATTCTATGTAAGGATAGTATCCGAAATGGCGATCCGACCGGCGGGGCTCATGAGTGAAAAAGTTTGAACCTTCCATTGCTGTGCAATACTGAGATAGTCCTTACCCAGGTTCTCTTTTACTTCTTGCCTCCAACCTCTCCATTAATTCTTTATATTTCTTGACTGCCTCAAGCTCCTTCTCTTCCGGTGGTTCCACCCAAGGCTGTGTGACCCGCCATGTTATCTTACCACTGAGGGATGGCTCAGGGTATGCTCCTGGGTCGTATAAGGAATAACCTTTGAAGTCCACTGGTTTTTCTTGATAGCAAGACCAAACAGCTTTTCTGATTACATCTGGGTCGCCCTCAAACTGAAGATCTACAAGAGAAAGTTGTTTTCGGAAGCGATCAATCAACTCCATCGGTAAGTTGAACAGAAAAGGATGGGGTGCATCTGTCCCAATAATTCGCTTCTTTTCATCAACACCTTGGAAGATCAAAGCTTTCAGAGCCTCTCCAGTCAAATGTCCTTCAGATTCTGGGCCGCCGAGGATCATATACCGTATATTTGGATTAGCAACAATGTTACATATAATTTTTTCAAATCCAATATTCTCGGTTTGCACGGTTCCAGAGATTGCTGCTCCACCTTCTATACCAGTTCTCACAAGCTTTTCAATTTCAGGGGGGATTTTATCTGCATCAGAAGCCAAGATAATCACTACAGCGACTGGAGAGAAATCATTTCCCCTGATATACCTGCCCTCCTCTGGAGGATAATCTGGATGTGGATTTACTTTCAGCATACTTAGTACTGGTCAACACGGTGTATAGTAATGTTTTTGGTTTAGAGTGAGGAATTATCATTCAAGCCCTAACACCTAACTGTGTGCATGTTCCTTTATCAGTCAACAGGTGCATAAAAACATCTCTTTGGGGATGTGATCTTTCCACTCTTTTTTAATTTAGTTATAATTTTGGAAACCTCATCCTTGTCCATCCCGGTCATCTTCACTATATCTCCGGGTCTTACCGGTTTTCCGGCTTTTTTCATTTCTAAAAGCACCATTTTTGTTTTGTCGGTCATTTTCTCAGCTCCTTTCTTGCGTTTATCGTTTACTGATATTTATTGTCGGCTCCGGCTTTTTCTCGAAAAGAGTATAGAGAGCAAATATTAACACTGGAATAATGATCCAGAAAGCCAGATATTTATACCGATTCAAAAGCTGTTACCTCTCCTAATGCGTTTGGCAGATTTGCCGATCTTCAAAAACAGGTTAAAGCAAATCATCTATACGCTTTCTTTCTCCCTTCCGGAAAGCCCCAATGTCTTTCTGAGTTTGGCAAATACAGCATTGGATATGTCCGGATTTGCCTTGAAAAATTCCTTTACGTTGTTTCGCCCCTGGCCTATTCTCTCACCGTCGTATGAATACCAGGCCCCGCTCTTATCAATTATATCTTCTTCAACACCTAGGTCGAGAAGCTCGCCTGTTCGAGATATTCCTTCACCGTACATGATGTCAAATTCAACCTCCCTGAAAGGCGGCGCCAGCTTGTTTTTGACAACTTTTACCCGTGTACGGTTTCCCACAACCTCCTGGCCTTCCTTTATAGTGCCAATACGCCTGATATCAAGCCTGACAGATGAATAGAACTTAAGGGCAATTCCGCCTGTTGTTGTCTCCGGGTTCCCGAATACAACGCCTATTTTCATGCGGATCTGGTTGATGAAAATAACCGAGGTCAGGGTTTTACTTATTATTGCGGCCAGCTTTCTTAAGGCCTGTGACATGAGCCGGGCCTGAAGCCCCATGTGAGAATCTCCCATTTCTCCTTCGATTTCCGCCCTGGGAACAAGGGCTGCGACTGAGTCGATAACGATGATGTCTATTGCACCGCTCCTTACCAGCATATCCGTAATTTCGAGCGCCTGTTCCCCTGTATCGGGCTGGGCAACTAGAAGCTCGTCACAATTCACACCGAGTTTACTGGCATACGCAATGTCAAGAGCATGTTCTGCGTCTATAAATGCTGCAATACCGCCCTGTTTCTGGGCCTCAGCGATGGCGTGAAGCGCAAGGGTTGTTTTACCAGAGGATTCCGATCCAAATATTTCACAGACTCTACCCCTAGGAAGTCCCTCTATACCAAGTGCCTTGTCGAGTGCGAGAGAGCCAGTCGATATTACCGGCACATCGAGAAAAGCCTTGCTACCCAGCTTCATGATAGAACCTTTTCCGAACTGACTTTCGATCTGAGTCATTGCAGCTTCTATGGCCTTTTCTCTGTCCACTTGAATGCTCATTATTTACCTCCAGGGTGGCTATAGTAACACCAGCTTAGGCCGGATGCAATATGCTTTGGCTTCAGTTTCAGAAGATGAATTTTTCATTCTTGGCAAAAAGGCCAGCATTGCTGTAACATCAATAAAATGATTGCCAAAGGAAACGATAACAATGTATATGATGTGAAGAGACTTCTTAATAACTTCGCTTAACTTATGAATTTAAAAAAAATTTATTACGTCGTGCATCATTTTTTTACCCTTAATTCTTAACTGTCGATAAGTGAGAAAGAAATTTGAAAAATCTGATCAAATACTTTGGTTGACCATCCGGAACAGGTAGAGGTTTTGGAGGTAGAGGGTAAACAGATCTCTGTATTAGAACTTAAAGTTGCTAAAGAAAGATAGTCGGGAAACAGGGCCGGGCCGCATGAGGCATACGGAGCGTTATGGCTTCTGAGACCTATAAATCTCATTCTCTAAATGCTCCCTCACAAGCTCTGCATACTCGCTCTGAGGATCGATTTTAAGGTACTCCTTCCAATGTCTCACGGCCTCTTTTTCCCTGCAATTCGTTTTTCCGTTTAAGACTTAGGGCCTGCATCAATACCCGTCAACGAATTGATATAATTCAAGGTTTCATTTGTAAATCGAAAGCTTAATTTTTCAAGGATCAGGGCGTAAGTCGTGCTTCGATTTCCAGTGCCGATATATTCCGAAAGATGGCGCTATAAGTATGACAGTGCCCGATATAGTGTGTTTTTAACCTTGTATAGACTTTTGTGGGCTCTATAAATTAATTCAATCTATGACGCAGGTGGTTTTCGATTGCTGCGCCATACGAGTACAACCCCCACGGCAAACATGGGTAAGCTTACAATATAAGCCAGGAAAAGCCCCCAATTTGAATTAATAAAAAGAAAGAGACAGCCAGAGCCCAAAAACAATATTGCGCCAACCATGTAGCGCCAATTTCCAATCATCACAAACCCTTTTGTCGTTATCTCCTCTAACGCTGAGTGATCGGCAGAAAGTGTTGAGTCTCAAAACAAACCTATTCTCTTTTTGTCGGGGCCCGCAGAATCAGCCCGAAAATTACTACAAAGGCTAAGGATAATAATGCTAACGAGTCCCATTTGACTTACAGTATCCAAACTAGGTGTATTGTCGAAATATCGGAGCACGAAAAACCCGAACACGTAGAATCTCTGGTCCAACTCATAAGATTTATGAAAATCAGCTTCGGATAGCTCATCATGGCCTAATTGCCGGTAGATCATGGCCCTGGTGGAGTAAGCGTTTGCAATGCTTTTCGGATCTCTACGCAACGCAATAGCCTTGGTGCAGTCGCGGAGTGTCATCTATCATGCCCTTGAGACGATATGCCTCTGCTCAATAACTATAGGCGCTCGTCATTTGTGGATCAATCTCTATGGCACGGTTGAAACTCTCAATCGCCCTTTCCAAGGATTCGTTATATTCCTGTACATGATGCTTCCTGAAATTTAAAGCCAGATTTTTGATTTCTGCTTTAATTCCCGAGCCTTTTTTCTTTCTCAGGTAAGCCCGACCTAACATCAGGTAGGCATCAACCCTGTGGGGCTTCAATTCTATAACTTTGGTGTAATCCTGGATGGCCTTGTCGAACCGCCGTTGGAAGTAGTAGTGCATCGCTCTTTTTTCATAAGCTTCCGCCAGATTTGGGTTCAACTGGATCGCCTTGGTAAAGTAGTCGATCTTTTTGTAGGCCAAAGAACTCTTGAGACCACGGTTGTAAAACTCTATGTCGTCCTGGCTCCAGGACGTTGTGGCGGCTAAACACAGATATACTAGTGTTGCGACAATTATTTTTTTCACAGCGTTTCTCCTTCCAACATCACTAAGGAGAAGCCATCTTGCAACATCTTAAATGTAACCTGTATAAACTTAAGCTTCTTTTTGAATAGACCAAGAATTATAATTATTACCTCTTTCTTTTCCCTTCAAAACACAAGCGCAAGGATCAAGTCCATCAAACACCTACTTCACGAACGTTCTGGTTGGTGTATAAAGGCTATTAGGGAATTGATGAGGACTATGCCATAGCCGAGACAATGGGCGCCTAAACTTTCAGGCAAAACATAGTATGCGTCTCTCTGATACCGTTTATTATTCTGATTCTGTCATATGTCAAGGCGAGCATACTTTCATCATCAGGTGCCTGGGTCTCTGCAACCACATCATAACGGCCAGCCGTTAGATAAACATTTTCCACCCCTTCGATCTTTTTAACGTTACCGGCAACTTCACGATCCTTACCCGGATCCGCGGT
>CAXMTB010000046.1:0-20488 GCA_964195835.1 uncultured Nitrospinaceae bacterium
CCTGGCAAATAGCGAAGCCGCAACGGCATCTCCAGCAAAAAGGTGGATTTTTCCCGCAACAATGACATCCGATTTGCCGGGCTCTGCGACGTTTTTCCCTATAAGATGTTTTTTTTACAGAGTCTGTCATGTTCAATATTGGAATCCCTTTGAGGTTTAGGGCTTAGGCCGAGGATTGCGATGGTCTTCGCGTTTTCAAGCATATCTTTGATGTCACTGTCTTCGTTAATTATTTTGCCTGATCTCATGTGATGATCCTTTAAGCGGCCTTGCTGTCTTATAAAATTAATGATAGGAACAAAATCATACCCCAATTGATCGTAAACAAAATGGGAAGGGTCATAAAAATATTTTGTGAATCGAAACTAATGCAACAGTGTATTCTTGTCAACCGCTAGCAATCTTTAGAGATATATGGGATGAATATCATCCGCAAACTGAATTTATATGAAAAATGATAGAACATTATATTTGATAGACGGCAGTGCATATATTTATCGTGCCTATCATGCCATAAGGAGTTTGACCAATTCAAAAGGTCTCCCCACTAACGCAGCATTTGGATTCACTCGAATGCTAATCAAACTCATTGAGGATCGATCTCCTGAATATGTGGTCATGTTCTTTGATGCCAAGGGGCCGACCTTCAGGCATGAAATATACCAGGACTACAAGGCGAATCGCCCTCCCATGCCAGAGGATTTGTCGATTCAGATTCCTTATATAAAGGAAATAACCCATGGATTCAACATATCGGTTATTGAAATGCAGGGTTTTGAGGCCGATGATCTTATCGGTACTTTCAAATGCCAGGCTGAAAAAGACGGGTTCTTTGTTGTAATGGTTACCGGGGATAAAGATTTTGTTCAGCTTGTCACAGACAATGCCGTCATCTGGGATCCCATGAAAGAAAAAACCATCGATATCAAAACGGTTAGAGACGATTTTGGTATTGAACCTTACCAGATGATAGATGTGATGGCGCTTTCAGGTGATGCGTCAGATAATATACCCGGTGTTCCCGGTATTGGGCCTAAAACAGCCCTGTCTTTAATCAAAACTTTTGGAACCGTGGAACGTCTTTATGAAAGCGTTCATACGATTACAAAGAAAAAACAGCATGAAAACCTCGTTCAGTACAAAGAACAGGCTTTTATGAGCAAAGAACTGGTTAAAATAAATATTGATGTACCGGTTCCATTTAATCCTGAAAATTTCAATTATAAAACACCGGATAACACCAGGCTGTCAAAACTTTTTAAAAATCTGGAATTTAGACAATTGCAGCAAGCTTTTCCCAAACGATCCGATCTTTCAAATAAAAATTACCGTGCAATATATGATATGTCGGCGCTTTTTGATCTGATTGAGCGACTTAAAAAAGCTGAAATGTTCGCTATCGATACCGAAACCACCTCAAAAGATCCTATGAAAGCAAAACTTGTGGGGTTGTCGTTTTCAATGAAGCCTGACGAAGCTTTTTACATCCCGTGTGCCCATGATTATCCAGAGGCCCCGGTACAGCTTGAGCTTAAAAAAGTATTGAGCCAATTGAAACCCGTGCTTGAAAATTCGGACGTAAAAAAAATTGGGCAGAACATAAAATATGACTGGATGGTCCTTAAACGTCATGGGATAAACTTGGCCGGCGTGCTTTTTGACACCATGCTGGCGTCCTATCTGATTAACCCTTCAAAACGGGCCCACAACCTGGACCAGATCGCTCTAGATTTTCTGGATCATAAAACGATCACGTACAAGGAGATTTCAGGTAAGGGGAAAAAAGATGTGAGTTTTTCCGAAATTCCCCTGGAAAAGGCGGTGCCGTATTCTTGTGAAGATGCAGATATTACGTTGATGGCCCATCATGTTCTAATGCCTTTGATAGACAGAGCCGACCTGATGGAACTGTATAATAACGTTGAGTTACCACTTGTGCCGGTTTTAATGAACATGGAAATGACAGGGGTTTGTGTTGACAAAGAAAAGCTCATGGATCTTTCTAAATCTTTTGAACACCAGCTTGAACAGCTTGAAAGCATGATTTATTCAATTGCTGGAGAAGAATTTAATATCAGATCGTCCCAGCAGATGGGGAGGATACTTTTTGAAAAGCTCAAGCTGCCGGTTCAAAAAAAGACCAGAAAAAAAACAGGATATTCAACAGATGTTAACGTGCTGACAGCCCTTGCAGACAAGCATGAGCTTCCGGAGCTTATTTTAAGACACAGAACCCTTGCCAAGTTGAAATCAACCTATACGGATGCCCTGCTTGATCTTGTTCATCCGGAAACCGGAAGAATTCATACATCCTACAATCAAACGGTTACCGCTACCGGAAGACTGAGCAGTTCTAATCCGAACCTTCAAAATATACCCATCAGGACAGATGAGGGCATGGAAATTCGCAAAGCATTTGTTCCCAGAAAAGACTGGATCCTGGTTTCAGCCGATTATTCTCAGATAGAACTCCGCATCCTGGCCCATTATGCCGATGATGATATTCTAATAGAGGCATTTAATAATGATGAGGATATTCACACCCGCACCGCGACCGAAGTATTTCAGGTTTTCCCCTCATTTGTCACTTCCGAACTGAGACGACAGGCCAAGGTGATTAACTTCGGCATTGTGTATGGTATGAGCCCTTACGGGCTTTCCAAAGAGCTGGGCATCAGTCGAAAAATGGCCAAAACCTATATAGACAATTATTTTGCCAGATATAAAGGTGTCAAAAGATTTGTTGATCAAACCATCAGCGATGCCAGAAAGACCCAAAAAACGAGCACTCTCTTGGGCCGCATCAGACTGCTGCCGGATATCAATAGTCCCAATAAGGTTGTACGGGAGTTTGCAGAACGCACGGCCATCAACACACCCATCCAGGGAACTGCCGCTGATCTCATTAAGCTGGCCATGATCCGTGTGGATGCCGCATTCAGGGAAAACGGTCTAAACAGCGCAATGCTTCTTTCGGTACATGACGAAATCGTTTTTGAAGTTCCCCCTGAGGAGCTTGCGTCCGTTATGGTCCTTGTCAAAGAAATCATGGAAGGGATTTGGAATCTAAAGGTGCCTTTGAAGGTCAATCTGGCATCGGGCGATAACTGGGCTGAGGCCCATTAACACGAATTTCTCATGAAGAATTTATCTAATCTTAGAAAACCGTTACCACTCACTGTTCCGATTGTTCCGCATCCTCATTTTCTTGAAAACCTTTTACAGTTTCTTCAACCGTTTTGTAAACAGCCTTGAATGTTTCTTGAAAACCAGCCGGTCCCACTCTGCCCGTTTCAATAAATTTTACGACGATTTCTTTGGTTGATCTGAGAATCAGTTCATCAATTGAGCTCATTTTTGATAACCTCATTTTATTTATAATAATATTAATTCGTTATCAGAACTAAACCCTCGTGTCAAGATCTCTGCGAAGTTCGATAGGGCCTGCATAAAAAAATCAGGCGGTTTGTTTGACAGAAAAGGTTTTCTTCACTATTATAGCATTTCTCGAAAAATCGTAACACTATTTTAAATTAGAATATCATGGAGCATTAAAAAAGTGTCAGCATCATTAGAAAAGCAAATAAAATATACCATTGAAAGTCCGGATATTGTAAAGACTGACGTGCTTGTCCCAATGGAATATCAATATCAAAACCAAAGGGACATTGATATTGTCATTCAACAACCTGAGTATACCTCTGTTTGCCCAATGACCGGATTGCCGGATGTAGGATGTATAACGATAACATACCGGCCGTTTAACAAAATCGTTGAATTGAAATCGTTGAAATTTTATCTACTGCAATATAGAAACGTGGGTATCTTCTATGAGCATGTGGTCAACCGGATTCTTGAAGATCTTGTCGCTGTACTGGCGCCCAAATACATGGAAGTTACGGGAGATTTCAAGGCAAGAGGGGGTATTACGACCAAAGTTACAGCTGTGTTCGAGGGAAAAAATAATGTTTCAAAGATTTAAATCCTTTGCCGCAAAGGTTCATCCGGTTGCCGGTATTTTGTTTTTGCTGCTATGTTTAGTTTCGATTACAGGATGTTCCACCGTTTCTTCGATTGAGAAATCAACCAAAAGAATGGTCAGAGATTTTAGGGCTCCGGATAGTGATTTGAAAAAAAGGGTTGGAATACTGTTATTTGAAAATAAAACGACTCTCGTTAACAAAAATGTGGAAGAGAAGTTTATAAGAGATCTATCTGAAACCATTGCCTCTTCATGCCCGAACATTCTTTTGGAAAAGCCGGGTGATTCCGGCTATCCTGACGACTTGACAAAGGTGCCAAGGACAAAATCCGGATGGATCGATAACTTGGCACTGGCCAAGACCGGTCGGCAGCTCGGTCTGAATGCCATTGTAACCGGCGCTTTAACAACCGTCACACCGAACAAAAGAAAGCAGGGTGTCTGGTGGCTAAAAGACACCCATTACTTTGTTCAAGTACGAATTGCCACGGAAGTTTATGATACTGAAACCGGCGCAAAACTACTGGATGAAAGTTTTGTCCACGAAATAGAAGTTGACGAAATGGATCTGGAATCGATCCGTGCCGGCGGTGAAATGAATGCATTAATAGTGGATGAGGCGTTTAGGGCCATTGCAGACAAAATGGGCGAAAAGATTTGTAATGCCATCGTCTTTCAACCCTGGAAAGGGTTTATCGCTTCCATTGATTCAGATAAAATTTTTTTAAATTTTGGGGAAAACGTTGGCCTGAAAATCGGAGATTTGTTTGAAGTCTTTGACAGCAGCATTATATTCGAGGGATTGGAAGGGCGCCGATTCTTTAAACCAGGCTTTAAGACCGGTGAAATCAAAATCACTGCGGTATATCCTGACACTGCTGAAGCGATTCTTGTTTCAGGTCATGATATACGACCGGGGTTTTGTGTTCAGCCAAAGGAATAAAAAAAATATTTCGGACCGCTACATCAAAGCCTATTAGCCATATTCGAATGCAAGGAATTATAATTTTTCTATGTATTCGTAGAGTAGCGGGTGGGTACAGACTTCATAGTATTTTTTATCTGTCTTTCGAATGATGCTAAAATCGTGAGGGGAAACAACAGGTATTCGATCTTCTCGTATAATTAATCTGTGGTACTTGCCGGTTACCGTTGAAAATTTTCCTGTGTGAACTCTAATCTTCTCCGCTTGTAACTCCGGGATGTGACACTCTAATGGTTTTAGGTCGATTTCTTGTGATAGTTTTTCAAAACCCTCGGCATTCAATTCAATACCGTTTACATTATGGCGCAAAAACATATCCTCTGTCGGTGTGGCGGCGCTATTTTCTGATGCTTTTTGAAATACATAAAGATTAAACGGTTTTTTTAGTTTTGAGATTTCTTGAGATAATGATTTCGTACATCTGGACATTCGATCTGCCGCATTAATAGCAGGTGAGATCATGATACGGTTACTTTCATCAAAGAGAAATGTCGGAGGGCTGTTATTATAACTTATTCCGATGCCCAGTTCGAGCACCGGAAGTTTATGTTTTTCGCTTTGTGAGTTATATTTCTGTACAATCTGAAGTATTTTCCTTGCTATGCCACAGGCCCGTGCGACACAATACCATTTTTCAGGAGTATCTTCATGTTCAGATATTGCCAGGATAATTGCATCACCTTCGAGAAATACCTTTTCGGCCGAATAATCAAATAAAATACTGGTAATGGGAACAAAAAAATTAAGATTGAAAAAGGATGCCGGGTTTAATCCTTTCTCTTTCATCTTAAGGGTAATATGCGTGGAATCACGCAGGTCCGCCTTGATGACCACATGATGGATGATCGGTTTTTCCTCCGGTGGCTGTTCGTCGGGCAGTAAAAATTCATACAGAATGTTATTTTCACGTGAAAGGTCGATGATTTTTTGTTCCGATACCAGATTAATGCTGTCCATAGCGTCTTTGAGCATCAAAAAATTTTGAAAATCTCTGTGATAACGGGCAAAGTCATTTATAAATTGAATTAAATACTTTTTTTTTTCTCGAACGGTAATTTTTCTCAGATCTGCAATCTTTTTTTTCAAAGGTACAAGGGAGAAAGATTTACCATAAAACCCTTTTACACGAGAAAGCTGACTTGCGATATTATTCCTTTGTTTGGGTTGAATCAGAAACTGTAAAACCTGATGAGGTACCAAGGGCGGACAATACTCAAGATAGACAGATTTCATTTCATAAAAAGCGGTAATCCTTTTAATAAGGCCGGTCTTGTTAAACTTTTTATAGAAAAAATTTAACAGTTTTTCTTGGTTTTTGGCCAGTTTCTTGAGATTTTCGACGTCCCTTTGTGTCTTTTTTTGTTTTTTTAGTGATTGATAACGCTCCCTGGATTTAAAGCTGTTAAGCAACAAATCGATATTCTCAACATGGTTTAACCATATATCTATTTCATCATAGCGGGTATCCTGATAATATTTTCCAGATTTACCAGACACCTTTTGGGCAATTTTTGCTTGATTTATCGATCCGCCCGCAAAAGACGAATCCGTTAAAAAAATTTTTAAAAGAATCTTTCTTAATAGACTTCTGATTAAAGACAACAAATTTTCATAACTATCCGGATCCTCAAGACGGTGGCCGATCAATATGTATTCATCCATCATAAATAGATCTTCAAATGGGTTCTCTACATGGATGATGGGATTGGAAAAGACATCATCAGGAAAAATTGTCTCGGGTCCCAAAATCGACTCACGCATCTCTGTTATGTTTTCGTATTGAACTTCTATCAGATACTGAAACAGCTCTGCAGCAACGTTAAGTAAAATGGATTTCTTATTCTGCTGTATCTCGGATAGTTTCTCTTTTATTTTTATATAGCTGTTAAACCCTTCGCTGGATGCGATTTCATATCTTCGAGCATTATCATTAAAATTCTTAATCAATGTGTTGTATTGACATGGAATTTCTTCAGCTAATTTTTTGACAATGGTTATCTGGGCCAATAGATCGATTTGGATTTCTGAAGCAGACTTTGCCTGATTGATTGCAGCATGCAATACATCGCGGCAAAGATGTTTGAACTCGTCTCGTTCAGTGACCAAACTCGATGTTGGGTCGATATCCAATATTTTTTTGGCTTTGGCATGTTTTAAAAAAAGTTGGTAAACCAATTTACTGCTTGATTTACAAAAATCCGGACTTAAAAGAACATCATGACGGATATTGTCCACACCCGGAGTAAGTCGGTCCAATGGGAATTTTACCGAATAAGCTTTGAGAGGAAGTCCTGTAAGATCTGAAAAATTTGAAAACATTTTCTTAAATTTTAATATAGAATTTAGATCAAACATTGTTATTCTGGCTTAGATTTGAATGCCAAGCATTTTTTTTTACGTTATGATTATATCATAAAAATGCATATTTCTCAAGATTTGCACATCTCTTAAAAACATTATCGGCATTAGATATTTTTGCCTTAAGTGGTATTAATCCTCCCGGATACGAAATATGAGATGATGTTTTACAAGGAATGGGTATTATGATAAAAATAAAATCAAACATTACACATGGAGCGATTCAACAAATAAAAATATCCTGACCCTTAAGCTATCTTTAATAATTTGCCTTTAATAAGGAGGTCTCAAATGACACTAAAAATGACGTGGTATGGACATGCATGTTTTTTGATTGAAGCAGGCAAAACAAAGCTGCTGACCGATCCCTTTATTACCGGCAACCCTTTGTCTCCAGTCCAAGCAGATGAGGTTGAGACGGATTATATCCTTGTTTCACACGGACACGGGGATCATTTAGGGGATACTCTGGACATTGCAGCAAGAACCGGAGCGACCGTGATTTCAAACTATGAAATTCAAAACTGGATCGTAAATCAGGGATTAGAAAATGTTCATCCGCAGCATATCGGCGGCGGTTTCGATTACCCTTGGGGCCGTGTTAAATTGACGATTGCCCATCACGGGTCAGCGCTTCCGGATGGCACCTACGGCGGTAATCCTTGTGGCTTTCTGTTTTACATCCATGGGAAAAAGATTTATCATGCCTGCGATACAGGCCTTTTTTACGATATGAAGCTTATCGGAGAAGAGGGAATCGATTTAGCGATTTTACCCATTGGTGATAACTTTACCATGGGACCGGATGATGCCTTGCGAGCGGTAAAACTGATTGAACCGACACACGTCATTCCGATTCACTATAACACATTTGATGTGATCAAACAGGATCCGCATGCTTGGGCCGATAAAGTGAAAGAAGAAACCTCGGCCAAAGTAACGGTAATGAAACCGGGAGACGTTTTTGAGCTTTAGCTTCGATCACTTTAGAACTCGATTCGGCGTCATTCGTCATTGTTTATTTTAGAGCATATGTTGAGTGTTTTCGATGGGTTGGGACTAACAAAATTTTTTTGTTCATTGACCTGAAAGAATTTGTAATATTATGCCGCAAAGAGATTATTATCAGATATTGGGTGTGAAAAAAGATGCCGGCCCGAAAGATATCAAAGAGGCCTACCGGCAGTTGGCCTTTAAATACCATCCAGACCGAAATAAAGAGAATCCGGAATTTTCTGAAGAAATGAAATCGGTTAATGAAGCCTACGCCGTCCTTTCGGATACGGCGAAAAGACATGAATACGATACCTTGAGGCAGCGGTTTGGGTCCTCTGCTCATCACCAGTTTAGGAGCAACCACTCTGAACAGGATATTTTCAGTGGCTCAGATATCAACCATGTCTTTGAAGAAATGGCAAAGGCATTTGGATTCCGGGGGGTTGACGATATTTTCAGAGAATTTTACGGGAAAGAATACCGAACATTTCAGTTTAAACGTCCCGGCATTTTTGCCGGAGGATTTATATTTACCGGCCCCTTTAAAAGAGGCGAATACGGTCAATCCATGTTGCCTCCGTCGGGCAAACTTGGAAAACTTTCCAGATTTTTATTAAAACAAATCAGTGGGTTCCAAATGGCCAAAAACGGTAAGGATGTGGATGACATCATCCGTTTGACTCCCGAACAGGCACAACAAGGAGGTCCCTATGCGTATTTTTTGCGAAAAAAATCCAGGAAACTGGTGGTGAAGATACCACCGGGAGTCCGTGAAGGACAGAAAATACGACTTGTGGGAATGGGGGAAGAAGGGAAAGGCGGAGGAACATCCGGAGATCTTTATCTAAAAGTTCAAATCAAAAGACCTCTCATTCAGAAAATAAAAAAATCTATTGCCGATCTTCGCAAACGGTGAATAAAAGGCGGTCCGAAATAAATATTTGTAACACGTTAGCCTTTTGAAGATATTATCGCTTCAGGTATAATTAAATTTTTGCTGAAAGATCACGCCAAAGGCGGATAAAACTCGTGAATAATGGCTCGGAATGAAAGAACCTGCCCGGGCTATTAATAAAGGTCTCTGTTTTAACAGAGGGTTTCATCCATAAAGTTAAATCGCCGATGGTTCTTTCAAAACGATTCCTAATCCACTCAGACAGCTTCCAGCCAAAAATTTAATAATACCTGAAGCTCCTTTGAAATCGATTTGTTTCAAAGGACTAAACTATTACAAATTTTTAAGGTAAATGGCGCATTATCTTACGGTGCCAAGACAAACTGTTCTTTAGACGACGCCTTTTAAACCGATCTCCTCGGCAACTTCCCGCATACCCATAATTGTATCCGTAATCAGTTCTGTCCGCTCCATACCCAGCATTTGGGCACCCTTATCAATGATAGACCGATCGACGCCGGCGGCAAACCGTTTATCCTTCCATTTCTTTTTTACGGATTTGGCTTTTAAATCCATAACACTTTTTGAAGGGCGCACCAGGGCTGTTGTTGCCACCAGACCGGTAAGTTCATCGATGGCATAAAGCACCTTTTCGAGTTCTGTTTTCGGCTCAACATCCGAACAAATCCCCCATCCATGACTGACCACCGCACGGATGTATTCTTGGGGCCAGTTATTTTCCTTTAAAATCTCCTCGGTTTTGCGACAGTGTTCTTCTGGAAACTGCTCATAATCGAGGTCATGAATCAGGCCGATAATTCCCCATTTTTCTTCGTTTTCTTCTCGTTTTCGGGCAAAATAGCGCATCACACCCTCCACGGCCAGCGCGTGTTTAATAAGGTTTTCATTTTTATTATATTTTTTTAGAAGGTTAAAGGCCTTTTCGCGGGTTGGAATATTTGAATTCATTTTTTATCTCCTAGGGTAAGGGTATCAAGCTGCATTGCCAGGAACTATACTCACAAATTTATTTTATTGTAAATACCGATATAGAAAAACCTCTTGACAGGCGCTAGCATATCCTTTAGAAAATCTGGCAAGGTGCCTGTTAAAGGCTTAATAGGGAATCCCGTGAGAATCGGGAGCGGTCCCGCCGCTGTAATCCTGCCCCTTTTTCATAAAGGGAACCTTTTTAGCAAATATGTGCCACTTTTCCGATAAACTGGAATGGGAAGGCCGCTAAAAAGGCGGGAAAGTCAGAAGACCTGCCTGAACAAAATAGACACACCTCTGCGGCATGACGGGGTGATGTGGCTTCAGCAAAATAGGGTCAAGTAAACTGGGTGCAGCCCTTCAATCTTTTGTTATGAGATTGAAGGGCTTTTTTATTTGTATGTATAAAGCATCTTCGGCGGGGCTGAAAAAAAATAGTGAAAGGAGGTGAGGGAAATGAAAACGGGATTAATTGTGTATGTTGTTGGAACAGAGCCTGTCGATTGGGATGCAGATTCTGAATTGAGAGCCGTCAAGCAAAGCAGTCGAGCTGACCTGGTTGAGATCATCACCGTCAAATCAGGTCATTTTGATGTTTTGGATGCCTGGTGGTTCCTTTTGACCAGGGGAATGAAGCGAATTGTCTGTATAATTGGAGAATTTACTCCAAACGGCAATCTGACCCTTAAGGGACGTAAGCTTCGTCTGTGCGGATAGGAATACAAACCTTAACCCCCCCAATTGAGCTTTTTGCCCAATTGGGGGTTTAACTAGTGTCCATCCATAAATGGCCCTTTTTGCCTTGCTCGGCGTTCTCCGCGGGTTTCCGGCTGCGGCGTACAGGCGTACGCCTCATCGCAAACCCTTGTGCGGCCTTGATCAAGACAAAAATTGCTCATTTCTGAATTGGACACTTAATTGGGTCCATTACACTTCGTGGACGGAGATTAACTTAGATCATAAAGTTCAGGTCTTCTGTTGGGCAAAAAGTATCGCATCCGGTGCTCTCTAACCCGGTCGAGGTCTTCGGATTTTAGATCAGCAAGAACCAGACTTTCCTTGTTGCTTAAAATTTTTTTGATGATGTGTCCGGATGGCCCAATGATCACTGCGATACCTGGAAAACGAAGCCCTTTTTCATTTTCGCCGGTTTGGTTGCAGGCGACGATAAATAGGCCGTTATCAAACGCTCTTGCCGTGAGATGGCGCATCCATGATCTGTATTTCTCTTCGGGTGTTCCTCTTGGGGATGCATGAGGAATAAAAATCAGATCAGCACCTTTTATTGCCATGTGGGTGGAAAGCTCAGGGAAATGGGCATCATAACAAAGTTGTATTCCGAACTTGACGCCCCTTGCATCAAACAAAGGAATCGTATCGCCTGGTGTAAAAATGTCTTGTTCAGGAGGGGCAATGTGTAACTTTCGATAGACGCCCACAAATCCGTCTGGTTTTATGACCAGGTGGCTGGAAAAAATATGACCTTTTACATCTTTTTCAACAATTCCTGCCAAAATGACAATCTCTTGGGATTTGGACAAATTTGAAAGATCCTGGGTTATAGGACCGGGAACAGGTTCTGCCGCATTCTCAATCTTTTTAAGATTACTGTAGCCCGTGATATTTAATTCAGGAAAACATATGATATGGGCACCTTCTTTTTTTGATATCTTTATCCAATGGACCATGGCGTCAAGATTACGACGCACATCCCCTGAAACTGAACGAAAGATCATGGCTGCAATGCGGATGTTCTGCATAGTGAATTTAGTACCTCAATTGAGGTAGTACTGTCGGTTGTTGGGTATGATACGATGAATCCGGGTAATTGATGTCCAAAATTAAAGATCAAAATGTGCTTTAATTTTATACATTTTTGTTGCAGGGAGGTTTATAATTCCCTTTACACTCGTCTCCTGAGAGATATTTTCAAGGTTATTTTTTATTTCATCCATGGATTGAGCGATAAAGGTGAACCAGATGTTATACTTATTATCCCGCCGGTAGTTATGGGTTACCCCTGGATAACGGTTAACGGCCCTGGCAAAACTTTCAATTTTGCCTTGGGAGACCTTTGCCGCACAGAGAGTACTGACAAATCCTAATTTTTCAGGAACAAAATTGCCGCCGATCCGACGGATAATTCCTTTTTTCTTCAGCCGTTTTAGTCTCTTTATAACTTGATCTTCCGAAAGATGAAGGTTTTCAGCAATTGAAAGATAGGGCCGCGTTGTTATAGGAAAGTCGGATTGAATCCGATTAAGTATCGCTCGATCAATTTCATCTATTGACAGCATGATTTACTCATGAAATTTTTCTTTTATCAGGCGAACATGGATCTTTCTGGTTCGGGGGCCGTCAAATTCACAGAAAAAAATTCCCTGCCATGTACCCAGGATCAGTCGATCATTTTCTACGGCGATCAGTTCTGAAGACCCGATAAGAGTAGATTTGATATGGGCCGGCGAATTTCCTTCCAGATGACGATATCCCGCTTTCCAGGGTATGATGGTGTTGATGATCATCAAAATATCATCTTTTACACTCGGATCAGCACTTTCATTAATCGTTACGGCAGCAGTTGTGTGCGGGACATAAAGAATACAGAGCCCCTGGCCGATGCCTGCAGAAAGGACGACATCCTGAATTTTAGAAGTAATATCGATCAGTTCCGTCCTATTTTTCGATTTAATTGTGCAGATCATATCATCTCTCAATTACAAAAAAAAAGCTCTGCAAAAATGCAGAGCTTTTTTTTGTAAAATGGGTAAACCAATTGTTGTCTTTTTAATTAGACACATCCTGTGGGCTTCGGAAGACCGGCCATCTTACATGCTCCCTTGCCGGGGCCTGAGGGGAACAGTTCATAAATATGTTTCAGCTTAAAACCAGTTACTTTTGAGAGGATACGAACCATGGGAGCAATCCCATTTTTTTCATAGTATTCCTGAAGAACCGTAATCACCTTCTTGTGCTCCTCATTCAATTCTTCAATCCCTTCCTGATGCTTTACCCACTGCACCCACTCTTCACTCCAGTTTTCGTAGCTGTCGATAAAGCCGTCTTCATCTACAGTAAATGTCTTTCCCATATAGTCAACTGTTGCCATTCAAAACCTCCTTTTTACTTTAATTATTTTTACGGCGTTCTGCCTATTCCTTTCTTTAAAAGACTTAAAACAATTATCTGATTGATTTGTCAATGTCAATATGAAAAATATAAATACTTTTTATTTGATAAAGATAATGTATTTTATATTTTTGATCGCTTTAACTGCAATGCCGATTTTAATTGAAAGCAAAAAAGAAATCCTGTAGGTGATGCTTAATTTGAAAGAATTGGAAAAGATAATTAATGTATTTTAAGGGTGTTAAACCAAAGGTGATTGTAATATGCGGACCAACGGCTTTGGGGAAAACATCTACGGCCATTCATCTTGCAAAACACTTCGATGGTGAGATTATCGGAGCTGATTCAATGCAAATATACAGATATATGGATATCGGAACAGCCAAGCCCACAATGGACGAGCAAGCTTGTGTCAAACACCATATGATCGATTTCATCGATCCGGATGAACATTTTGATGCCAGGAAGTATGCAACCCTGTCCCGTGAAAAGGTTATGGAACTTCATGGACAAAAGATAATCCCTTTTGTTGTCGGGGGGACAGGACTTTATATCAAAGCACTCTTTCACGGTCTTTTTAAAACCGAAGCATCAGATTCTGATATCCGTGGCCATTTAAAAGCCGAGGTTCAATCCTACGGAAGCGCTTATTTATACAAAAGATTATGCCGGCAGGATCCCGACACTGCAAGAAAGATACACCCTAACGACACATACAGGATCATGAGAGCTCTGGAAGTATACGCGTTAACCGGAAAGACGCTTGCGGAACTCCACCAGGCCCATGGTTTTAAAGACATTCCGTTTGTCGTTCTGAAAATCGGTCTTCATATCCATCGAGAAATACTTTATGATCGTATTAACAAAAGAGTGGAGATAATGATCAACAGTGGTTTAGTTAACGAGGTAAAACGACTGCTGTCAATGGGGTATTCGCCGGAGCAAAAATCCATGCAGTCCATCGGTTATCGCCATATCGTCAATTTCATAGAAGGTCATTGCACATGGGATGAGACGGTAAGGACACTGAAGCGGGATACAAGAAGATATGCAAAACGTCAAATGACGTGGTTCAAAGCGGATCCGGAAGTCATATGGAAAGAACCGGAAGCCTTAGAGGATATCAAAGGGTTGATAAAAAAGTTCTTGCAAGAGCGATAGAGATATATCAATAAGTAAAAAATCCCGATCCAAAGGACCGGGCATTGGTTTGCTCCTGACAAGGGGCTGTTTGTCACCGAATCGATTCAGTGTGAAGTGACTAAAGTGAGCTAAAGTGCCTGAAGTTAAAGCGTCGCTTTGCGCCACTGGTTTTTTATATAATTGGCAGAATTCCTTAACCCTGGCCCAGACCGATCACCAATACTTTATACTAAAAAAGTCATGTTTGTATTGATATCTAAGTCAGATCAGTATATTAACGATTCGCACCAGGGCGGGCTTTAGCCCACTTCAAACGTTAGCTCACTTCAAACTTTTGTCCTGATTCGTATGGCAGAGCCAATTAACTCTGGCCACGCCCACAAGACGTGGTTTTCAAAGTCTAAATACTTATCATGAAAATAGCCATAGCACAGACAAATCCGATTATCGGCGACTTTAAACACAATTTTGACAAGATGAAGCATTTTGCAGATCAGGCCATAAAGCTTCAATGCGATCTTGTTGTCTTTTCAGAACTTGTGATTACAGGATACCCACCTCGAGATCTTCTTGAGAGAAGGGATTTTATCGATGCGAATCTTGCCTGTCTAGAACGGCTGCTGGCTTCCATCCGCGGAATCGGGGTGATATGCGGCTTTGTGGACAAAAATCATGCGGGAAAAGGAAAACCGCTATATAACACGGCCATTCTTTTTGAAGACGGCAACATCATTCATAAGGTTCATAAAAGGTTACTGCCGACGTATGATATATTTGATGAGTGGCGATACTTTGAGCCCGGCAGGGAAAGTCTGCCATGTTCGTACAAGGGACACAGAATAGGGCTTACAATTTGTGAAGATGCTTGGAATGACGAAGATATTTTTCAAAAAAGAATTTATGCTCATGACCCCGTGGCCCAGACTGTTCAAGCCGGGGCTGATCTGGTGATCAATATCGCCGCATCTCCTTATTCTTTGGGACATGATAAATTCAGGCAAAACATGTTTGCGGTTATGGCACAAAAATACAGACTTCCATTTATGTTTGCCAACCAGGTTGGCGGCAATGACAGCATTCTTTTCGACGGGTCAAGCGCGGTTTTCGACAAAAATGGTAAAGTAATTGCCAGGGCTTCAGACTTTACAGAAGATGTTGTGATCTTTGATTCAAAAACATTACAAGCATACAGAGACAGCATCTACAACGTTTCACAATCGGATACGGAATCTATATTTAAGGCTCTGGTCATGGGAACCCACAACTATGTGACTAAGTGCGGTTTTTCCAAAGTGGTTATCGGTTTGAGTGGGGGTATAGATTCAGCTCTGACCGCATGCATTGCAGTCAGGGCTTTGGGTCCAGAGAATGTTTCTGTGGTTTTTATGCCGTCTCCGTACACATCTAAAGAAAATTTTGAAGATACACAAAAGCTGGCCGCGAATCTGGGTGTGGTTCTGACAACCATCCCCATAGAAAGCATGTTTAAAGAATTTATAAGATTTCTTTCACCTGCTTTTAAAGACACCGAGCCGGATATTACGGAACAAAACATCCAGGCCAGAATCAGAGGCACCATTCTTATGGCACTTTCCAACAAACATGGTACACTTGTTCTCTCCACAGGCAACAAGTCTGAACTTGCCGTTGGGTATTGTACGCTCTATGGTGACATGACCGGCGGCCTGGCTGTCATTTCGGACATTCCAAAAACCATGGTTTATGATCTTGCGCATTTTATCAATCAGGAAAAAGAGTTAATTCCTCCCCGAATCATCACCAAGGCGCCTTCCGCCGAGCTCAAACCTGATCAAATCGACCAGGATGATCTGCCGCCTTATGACATTCTTGACGCTATTTTAAAAGAATACATCGAAGAAATTAAGGGAATCGAAGATCTGGTTCAAATGGGGTTTGATAAAAGGGTTGTCGAGGATGTAATTTCACGGGTTGACAGGAATGAATACAAACGGCATCAGGCGCCGCCGGGTCTTAAGGTGACGTCAAAGGCGTTTGGTTATGGCAGAAGATATCCACTGGCGCAGCGGTACACAGGAAAATCCGAACCATAGGTTAACCATCAACATACTTTCCCTGCCATGTATCCCTCGTTTCTAGTGTTTTCCGGATGAAAGCGATGGTTTCCGTCTTTTTAAGAGACCATGTGGGTGCCACTAATTCATTTGGATGTGGATCTCCGGTCAGACGCTGAATCACCATGTGTTTTGGAATACGTTCCAAAAAATCACAGACGATATCTATGTATTCATTTTGCTCCAGACATCTGTATTTGTTCGTGTGGTAAAGCTTATCCAGCTTTGTGCCCTTTACAACGTAAAGGAGATGAAGTTTGATGCCGTCTATTTCCATGTCGGCAACAGCCCGAGCTGTTTGGAGCATATGAACCTTTTTTTCCTGGGGAAGACCGAGAATCACATGGGCACAGATGTTGATACCCCTGTTTTTCGTTGCATCCACAGCCGCTTTGAAACAGCTGAAATCATGCCCCCGGTTGATCAAGGCAAGGGTGGAATCATTGGCCGATTGCAGACCGTATTCGATCCAAACCAGATAATTGTCCACATATCCCTGTAAAAGATCCAGGATCGGTTCGTTGACACAATCCGGTCTTGTACCGATGGAAATCCCAACCACATCTTCAACGCTAAGGGCCTGTTCATATAGATGTTTAAGCGTGTTAAAAGGCCCATAGGTGTTTGTAAATGATTGGAAATATGCTATAAATTTTTTTGCTTTATAGCGTTTAAACAGTGCGCTTTTCGCCGTTATAATCTGATCGATAACCGAAAGTCCTTTTGTATGGGCTCCGGTGCCGGAGCCTCTCGCATTACAGTAGATACATCCGCCTGTGGAGATGGTTCCGTCCCTGTTTGGACAGGAAAGACCGGCATCAATGGTGATTTTTTGAACTCTGCATCCAAAGATATTTTTCAGATAGGTGTTAAAGTCATTGTATCGTTGACGCATTTTTATCGGTATCGGGAAGGGAGCATTGGTTCAAGTTTGTTTTTGGCGAATTAATGATTAATTTAGCAGGTTAATATATACATTTTTGCATAAAAGATGTAAAATAATTAATGACGAATTCGAAAAACATTCGGATTCATCTAGTGTTAGATGCCCAAACACGAAATACCAAATATTTTCGATAAAAGTTTTATTTCGGCTTTCTACGAAACCATAATTAAAAGCAAAATCATTGTTTATGGCTGTTTATAGAAAAAAGTACGATATTATTGTCGTTGGTGCCGGCCATGCCGGATGTGAGGCTGCGCTTGCTGCTGCCAGAATGGGTTGCGGTGTACTTCTTTTTGCCATAGATCTGGATAAGGTGGCGTCCATGCCCTGTAGTCCATCCATTGGAGGCATGGCAAAAGGTCAGCTTGTAAAGGAGATCGATGCCTTGGGTGGTGAAATGGCAAAGATCACGGATAAAACTGCGATACAGTATAGAACCCTGAACACCAAAAAAGGCCCTGCCGTCCATTCTACCCGTACGCAAAACGATAAAATCCGGTATCACATGGCCATGAAGGCCGTCATTGAAAAACAACCGAACCTCGATCTGAAACAGGCCATGGTGGAACGGCTTGTGGTGGAAGACGATAAGATTGCCGGGGTGGAGGATCAAACCGGTTTCGGATACCAGGCTGATGCTGTTGTTCTGGCCACGGGAACTTTTTTAAGCGGCCTGATTCATATCGGATTTAATTCTTTTAAAGCTGGAAGAGCCGGTGAATTTGCATCCTATAGCCTCCCTTCTCATCTAAAAGACCTTGGATTTAAACTTGGAAGGATGAAGACCGGTACACCGCCCAGACTTAAAAAATCGAGTGTCGATTTTAATGCATTTACAGTCCATGGTGCAGAGGAACAACCCGTGCCGTTTTCGTTTTTTACGGATAAGATTACCCTGCCGCAAATTCCAAGCTTTATCGGTCATACCAACAAGAAAAGCCACAAAATTATACAAGAGAATCTAAAGCGCTCTGCCCTGTATGGTGGTATTATCAAAGGAATTTCGGCCCGCTACTGCCCTTCTTTCGAAGACAAGATCGTCAGATTTCCGGACAAGGAAAGGCACCAGGTCATTCTTGAACCTGAAGGTCTTGATACCCAGGAGATTTATGCCAGCGGTCTTGGAAACAGTATGCCAATGGAAGTCCAGGTTCAATTTGTCAGATCCGTCAAGGGGCTGGAATCGGCGGAAATCATGCGGCCCGCCTATGCCATAGAGTACGATTATGTAAATCCTGTTCAGCTTAAGCCAACGCTGGAAACGAAGTTGATTTCAGGCCTGTTTATGGCCGGTCAGATTAATGGAACGTCGGGTTATGAAGAGGCTGCTGCTCAGGGAATTTGGTCAGGAATCAATGCCGCTTGCAAGGTTCAGAAAAGACCGCCCTTTATTCTTGACCGCTCCCAGGCATATATGGCGGTTATGGTCGATGACCTGGTGACGCGGGGTACACGGGAACCTTACCGCATGTTTACGTCAAGAGCGGAATATAGATTGATGCTTAGGGAAGATAATGCCGATATAAGATTGATGGAAATCGGACACGAAATTGGCCTTATCAACCATGATGCTTTAAAGGATGTGCAAGAACGGAAAAAGCAAATTTCCGATGAAATCAAGAGAATTAAGTCCACTGTTATAAAACCTGGGAAGGAAATAAACGATTATCTCATTCATCAAGGGACAACACCCTTAAAAAGTGGTATATTTCTCCATCAGCTTCTTAAAAGAGCCGAACTTGATTACAGTGCTGTTGATGCTTTGGCGAAAAGCCCGGACAACATCAATAGCAAGGTGGCCCGGCAAGTGGAAACAGAGATTAAATATGAGGGATATATACACCGTCAGCTAAAAGAAATCGAAAAATTTAAAAACATGGAAAGGATGAAAATACCCGACAATTTTGATTTTAATCGGGTGCACGGCCTTTCCAACGAACTCAAAGAAAAGCTTTCCGCTGTCATGCCGTCTTCTTTGGGCCAGGCGTCACGTATAGACGGTATCACCCCTGCCGGACTTTCAGTAATTATGGTCGCCATCAAAGCTGCTGAGAGACAGACATCTGAAATCGGAACTCGACCATCGAATGATCCTTGACACGTTGAAGCTTTTAACTTATTTTGATTGTTAAATAAAATGATCATCGACGATATGAATGTACTTATTAAAGTAAAGAATCCTGACCCGGAGCGCCAGGTTTAACGAAACCGTCGAGATGGATTTTAAAATAATGAGGTAATTACCCGATGGCAGAAACAGATTACTATAAAATGCTCGGTGTGAAAAAAACCGCTTCTGAAACTGAGATCAAGAAGGCGTATCGAAAACTCGCCATGAAGTATCATCCGGATCATAGCAAAGGAGATAAAAGCGCCGAGGAAAAATTTAAGAAGATCAGCGAAGCTTATGCTGTTTTGAGTGATAAAGAAAAACGAAAACAGTATGATACATTCGGTTCAGCCGGATTCCAGCAGCGGTATTCACAGGAAGATATTTTTAAAGGTTCCGATTTTGAAAGTATACTCAGCGAATTGTTCGGTGGATCCGGCCGTTTTGGCGGTGGTGGAAAGGGTATGCGGTTTTCCTTTGATGGCGGCGGCCCGTTTGGTGGTTATCAAAGAAAGCAGCAGGCCCAACCAAAAGGATCTGATCTTGAATACGAGCTTGCTTTGACCTTGGAGGATGTGGCGGCAGGAACCCAAAAAATCGTATCTTTTCAGCACAAAGGCCGTAGCGAAAAAATAACAGTAAAAATACCAAAAGGAATGATTTCCGGGAAGAAACTGCGGATTGCCGGCAAGGGTGAACCCAGCCCATACGGTGGTCCCGCAGGAGATCTGTATATTAAATCAAAAGTGCTTAATAATCCGGTCTATGATGTCCAAGCACAGGACCTATATATCAATCGGGACATAAAGCTGAGTGAGGCGATTCTGGGTACGAATGTTTCCGTCCCGACATTGAGCG